>NZ_JBICSQ010000002.1:153348-508191 GCF_043197175.1 Amycolatopsis sp. NPDC049252 | reverse complement strand
CGCGTACCCCGGGGGACGACACGACGGAACCCGGGTCAGGGTGCCGTGTCGTCCGCCCAGGTACGCGTGTCGTCCAGCCAAGTACGCGTGTCGTCCGTCGCGGCACGGGCGACGGTCAGGAGGACCGGCGCAGGGCCGCCGGGGCGTCCGCCGGGACCGCCGGGTTCTTCGGCGCGATCGGCTCCAGCCGCGTGTACCCCGAGTTCTGCGCCGGCCGGGCGTCCGGTTCGCCCTTGTTGGGCCAGAGTGAGAACGCTCGCTCGGCCTGGGCGGTGATCGTCAGGGACGGGTTCACGCCCAGGTTCGCCGTGATCGCCGCGCCGTCGACCACCGACAGGCCCGGGTAGCCGAAAACCCGGTGGTACGGGTCGATCACGCCCTCGTCCGCCGTGGCGCCGATCGGGACGCCGCCGATGAAGTGGGCCGTCAGCGGGATGTCGAAGATCTCGCCCCACGTGCCGCCCGCGAGGCCGCCGATGCGGTCGGCCGTGCGTTCGTTGGCTTCGTGGCCCGCCGGGATGAAGCTCGGGTTCGGCTCGCCGTGGCCCTGCTTCGACGTGTACTTGCGGCGGCCGAACAGCCCGCGCTTGGTGTACGTCGTGATCGAGTTGTCGAGGCTCTGCATCACCAGCAGGATCACCGTGCGCTCGCTCCAGCGGTAGCCGTTGAGCAGCTTCGCCGTCTGGAGCGGGTGCTTGACCATGAACGACACGGCCTGCCGCCAGCGCGGCACCGGCGAGGCGCCGTCCGTGGCGATGGTCTGCAGCAGGCTCATCGCGTTGCTGCCCTTGCCGTAGCGCACCGGCTCGATGTGGGTGTTCTCGTCCGGGTGGATCGACGACGTGATCGCGACGCCGCGGCTGAAGTTGCGGCTCTCGTCGACGTCGGTGCGCGCGGCGCCGATGATCGCCTCGGAGTTCGTCCGGGTCAGCTCGCCGAGCCGGCGCGAAAGCGCGGGCAGCGTGCCGGTGTCCTTCAGCTTGTGCAGCAGGTTCTGCGTGCCCCAGGTACCCGCGGCGAAGACGACCTTCTCGGCGGTGATGGTCGTCCGGAACCGGCGGGAGGTCGTCCCGGTCTTCTTCAGGTCGACCTCGTAACCACCCGCGACCGGCCGGACCGAGGTGACCGTCGTCAGCGGGATGACCTGCGCGCCGTCCTGCTCGGCGAGGTACAGGTAGTTCTTGACCAGCGTGTTCTTCGCGCCGACGCGGCAGCCGGTCATGCAGGCGCCGCACTCGGTGCAGCCGGTGCGTGCGGGACCGGCACCGCCGAAGAACGGGTCCGCCGCCTTCTCGCCGGGCTTGCCGAAGTAGACGCCGACGGGCGTCGGGTGGAACGAGTCGCCGACGCCCATGTCCTTCGCGACGTCGCGCATCACGACGTCCGACGGCGTGATGGTCGGGTTGGTGACGACCCCGAGCATCCGGCTGGCCTGGTCGTAGTGCGGCGCGAGCTCGGACTCCCAGTCGGTGATGTGCGACCACTGCTTGTCCGCGTAGAACGGCTTCAGCGGCCGGTAGAGCGTGTTCGCGTAGACGAGCGACCCGCCGCCGACACCGGCGCCCGCGAGCACCATGACGTCGTTGAGCATGTGGATGCGCTGGATCCCGTAGCAGCCGACCTGCGGCGCCCAGAGGTAGCGCTTGAGGTCCCAGGACGTCTTCGCGAACTCGTCGTCGGCGAACCTCCGCCCGGCCTCGACGACGGCTACGCGGTAGCCCTTTTCGGTGAGCCGCAGCGCCGCGACGCTGCCGCCGAACCCCGATCCGACCACGACGACGTCGTAGTCGAAACCATCTGCGCTGGTGGTGGTGTTACTGGCAGTCACACCTTGAGCGTAACCCGGGGTTCCCGTCCTGACCAGAGGTAAGTTACTGGCCAGTCACCCGTCTGCACGATTCTCGGAAAGTGATTGTGGGTATACAAAGAGTAGCTCGATGTTCACGCCGGCGAGACCCGTCGGCGGGACACGATTTCCGGGAGGGACCGCCATGGGCCCCCACAAGCTCACCGGTTGGCGCAAGTCGAGCCACAGTCACTTCGAAGAGAACGCCTGCGTGGAGATCGGTTCCGCGCCGGGCGTCGTCGGGGTGCGGGACACCAAGCAGGCGGCACTCGGTGCCGCCCGCCCGGTCCTCGTCTACCCCGTGGAGGCCTTCACGGCCTTGGTGGCCCACCTCACCGGCGGACGGTGAGCCCCACCCGCTGGAACTCCTTCAAGTCCGAGTAACCCGTTTTCGCCATCGCCCGGCGCAGGGCACCGAAGAGGTTCACCACGCCCTCCGCGTCGGACGACGGCCCGAACAGCAGGGTCTTGAGGTCGACGGCGTAGTCCGGCCCGGCCGCCACGCGCGAGCGCGGCAGTGACGGGTGGGCCGCGGCCGCCGTCCAGTACAGGCCCTGGCCGGGCGCGTCCGACGCGGCGGCCAGCGGTGAGCCGAGCATGACGGCGTCCGCGCCGCACGCGATGGCCTTCGCGATGTCACCCGACGTCGTCATGCCGCCGTCCGCCAGCACGTGCACGTAGCGGCCGCCGGTCTCGTCGAGGTAGTCGCGGCGGGCGGCCGCGGCGTCGATGACCGCCGTGGCCATCGGGACGCCGATGCCGAGCACGCGGTCGGTGCTCGTCACGCCCGGGGTGTACCCGTGGCCGACGATGACGCCGGCCGCGCCGGTGCGCATCAGGTGCATCGCCGTGCGGTAGTCGCTGACGCCGCCCGCGATCACCGGGACGTCGAGGCGGCCGATGAAGTCCTTGAGGTTCAGCGGCTCGGCGTCGCGCTGCACGTGCTCGGCGGAGATGATCGTGCCCTGCACGACGAGGATCTCGACGCCGGCCGCGATCAGGTCCGGGGTCAGCTCGGCGGCGTGCTGCGGGCTGACGCGCGCGGCCACCGTGACGCCGGACTCGCGGACCGTCTTGATCGCCTCGGTCAGCAGGTCGAGCCGGATCGGCGCGGCGTGCAGCTCCTGCAGCACGCGGCCGACCGCGGTCGGGTCTTCGACGTCCTCGGCCGCGCGGACCAGCTGGAAGATCGCGTCCTCGACGTTCGGGTGCCGGGCCCACAGGCCTTCGGCGTTGAGCACGCCCAGCCCGCCGAGCTCGCCGACGGCGACCGCGGTGCCGGGCGAGACGATCGCGTCCGTCGGGTGCGTGACCAGCGGCAGGTCGAACCGGTAGGCGTCGATCTGCCACGAGGTGGACACCACCGACGACGACCGGGTCCGCCGTGACGGCACGATCTCGACGTCGTCGAGGTCATACGCCCGCCGCGCGGTGCGGCCCATCCCGATCTCGACCAGGTCCCGCACGTGAAGCCTCCTCCGACGACGACAATCTGCCGTGCCCCATTGTCGCTAGTCCGCGTGGGTGACCCGCACACGGGGGTTAGAACAGCAGCAACACGGGCAGTGCACCGGCTCCGAGCCCGGCCACCATGCCCGCCGCCGCCAGGATCGGGCGCTTCGCCTCTGTGCACGCGGCGAGTGCGCCGAGTAGCAGCCCACCGCCGATCAACACCGCCCAGAAGGCGCCGAGATCGCTGGAGTCGACGGCGGTCCGCACGCCGTCGGCCTCGATGGCCTGGACCTCCCGCCCGACCTCGGAGATCTCCACCCGCAGCCACCTCCCCTCCGGCTGGCCGAGGTGCCGGTCCCGGCCCCAGGCGTCGAACTGCTCGCCCGACGCCGTGCGGAGGACGAGGTGGCGCTTCTGGTCCTCGCCCGCACCCGGCTCGGTGCTCAGCGTCGACGGCCCGGAGTCCGCCACCTCGACCACGGCTTCTTCCCAGCCGGCCGGACCGGCCGACTGGAGGCACCAGAAGGCCGCGAGGGTGAGCGCCGCTCCGGCGAGGAGCGCCCACAACGCCGGCCTGACGTCCACGGCTCACACCCGGACGAACACGGCGACGGGCGACAGCGTGGCCCCCAGGGCCAGCGCCAGCCAGGTCGCCAACGGTGGGTAGAGGTTGAGCCGGACCGCGCCGAAGTACACCGCGCCGAGGGCCAGCAGTGACGCGACGATCAGCAGCACCGGCCGGATCACCCCCGCCCGCAGGTCGAGCACGCCGCCGCCGGCGCGCAGGTAAGCGATGGAGCCGTCGACGGTCGAGACGTCGAGCGCGACCGGCTGCCCCGGCGGCAGGTCGAGGCCGGGCCCGACGGTCGTGATGTCGTAGTGGCGCCCGCCGGCCGCGTCGATGCCGACGGTGTGCGGCACGGCGTCGCCGTCCCCGCCGACCGGGAACTCGCCCTGCTCGTGGGACACCACGTGCCCGTCGACGCGGTAGGTGGGCGCGTCCCGGCCGGCGAGCACCTGGCACATGAGGCAGACCACGCCGCCGAGGAACAGCGAGACGAGCGCGACAGCCGTGAAGAACACCCTGCGGAGCACGCGCGTGAAGCGGCCGACCGTCATGGCGTCCAGTGCACACCACGGTGGCCACGGAAGGCGATAGGCCAGTTACCGTAAGCACTCTGGGTTACGAGGTTCGCCCGAAGAGGCCCCTACCTGCGGCCGGACGGGGGCATCCGGCCTCGAACCACCGGCGATCTTGTAATCAGGGCAGGTCGCGAGCGGTGGCGCGGGCCACCGCTCGCGATCGGCGGCTCAGCGGGTGGTGTAGTTGGGAGCTTCGACGGTCATCGTGACGTCGTGCGGGTGGCTCTCCTTGAGGCCGGCCGCCGTGATCCGGACCAGCTGCGCTTCCTGCAGCTGCGCGATCGTCTCGGCGCCGGCGTAGCCCATGCCCGCGCGCAGGCCGCCGACCAGCTGGTGCACCACGTTGGCGAGCGGGCCGCGGAACGGGATCCGGCCTTCGATGCCCTCGGGGACCAGCTTGTCCTCGTTGAGCACGTCGTCCTGGGCGTAGCGGTCCTTGGAGTACGACTTCGCCTCGCCGCGCGACTGCATGGCACCCAGCGAACCCATGCCGCGGTAGACCTTGAACTGCTTGCCGTTGACCAGGATCAGGTCGCCGGGCGCCTCCGCGGTGCCGGCCAGCAGGCTGCCGAGCATCACCGTGGACGCGCCGGCCGCGATGGCCTTCGCGATGTCGCCGGAGTACTGGATGCCGCCGTCGCCGATCACCGGGATGCCCGCCGGGCGGGCGGCCTGGTCGGCCTCGTAGATCGCCGAGATCTGCGGGACGCCGACCCCGGCGACGATCCGGGTGGTGCAGATCGAGCCCGGGCCGACACCGACCTTGATGCCGTCCGCGCCCGCGTCGACCAGGGCCTGCGCGCCCGCGCGGGTCGCGACGTTGCCGCCGACGATGTCGACGGCGTCGCCCAGCTCCTTCTTCAGCAGCGAGACCGTGTCGACGACGGCGCGGGAGTGCCCGTGCGCGGTGTCGACCATCAGGACGTCGACGCCCGCGTCGGCCAGGGCCATCGCACGCTTGTGGCCGTCCGGGCCGACGCCGACCGCGGCGCCGACGATCAGCCGGCCGTCCGGGTCCTTCGTGGCCTTCGGGTACTGCTCGGTCTTCACGAAGTCCTTGACCGTGATCAGGCCGCGCAGCTTGCCCGCGCCGTCAACGATCGGCAGCTTCTCGATCTTGTGCCGGCGCAGCAGGCCGAGCGCGGCGTCCGCCGAGACGCCGACCTGCGCGGTGATCAGCGGCGCCTTGGTCATCACCTCGGACACCGGGCGGCTGTGGTCGACCTCGAACCGCATGTCGCGGTTGGTGATGATGCCCACGAGCGTGCCGGACGCGTCGGCCACCGGCACCCCGGAGATGCGGAACTTCGCGCACAGGGCATCGACCTCGGCCAGCGTGGCGTCGGGCGAGCAGGTGACCGGGTCGGTGACCATGCCGGCCTCGGACCGCTTCACCACCTCGACGGCGGCGGCCTGCTCGTCGATCGGGAGGTTGCGCTGGAGCACGCCGATGCCGCCCTGGCGGGCCATGGCGATCGCCATCCGCGCCTCGGTGACGGTGTCCATCGCCGCGGACACCAGCGGGACCCCGAGCGTGATGTTCCGGGTCAGCCGGGTGCCGGTGTCGACCGTGCTGGGAACGACGTCCGATTCCGCCGGCAGCAGCAGCACGTCATCGAAGGTCAGGCCGAGCATGGCGAACTTGGCCGGAACGGGGGCGGTGATGCCGTCGCTGGTCATAGCGGGTGAAGGGCCTTCCTGGCGCGGGGTGAGCGGCGTCGCCGGGGCGACTCGGAGCCTTCCCCTCATGATATCCGGGCCCGGCCCCCGCCCCGGGTGGTGGGCGAGCCGCGAGGACCGACCGGTAGCGTGCAGGCCGTGGCGCATGACGTTCTGCCTCCGGACCCGTTCGCGGACGACCCGGACGACCCGGCCCGCGCGTTCCTCGACAGCGAGGAACGGCTGGACGAGCCGATCAGCGACCAAGAACGCACCGAGCTGCTGGCCGATCTCTCGGATCTGGCCGTCTACCAGGCGCTTCTCGAGCCTCGCGGGGTCCGCGGGATCGTCGTGGACTGCGGCGAGTGCGACGAACCGCACTACCACGACTGGCACCTGCTGCGGGCGAGCCTGGAGCAGCTGCTGGCCGACGGGCGGATGCGCCCGCACGAGCCCGCCTACGACCCGAACCCCGGCGACTACGTCAGCTGGGACTACTGCCGTGGCTTCGCGGACGGCGTGACGGCGAACGAAAGCGCGTACTGAGCGCTCCCGACCGAACAAAAGAGCCCTGGTGAGCTTGCTCACCAGGGCTCTTTTCGGTCTGTCAGGGAGTGTCGCCGACGCCCTGCGCGGCCCCGCCCGCGGTCTCGCTGCGGGGTGAGGTGCCCGGGTCGTTGCCGCTCGCGGCCGTCGACGTCGGGGTGGTCGGCGGCGGAGGCGTGGGCGTGTCGGTGGTCGGCGGCGGGGGCGTCGGGGTCGGCGTCCCGGTGCCCGGGAGGCTGGTCGTGCCGCTGCCGCTGCCCGGGATGGACGTCGCCGAGCCGGCCGGCGGCACCTGCGTCGCCGAGCCGCCGGGCGGCACCTGCGTCGACGTGGTCTGGGTCGGGCCCTGCACCGGCGCTTCCGGATCGTGGAGCTGGGCGGCGAGCTGCCGGTGCTGCTCCATCAGCTGGTCGCGGTTGTCCTCGTCGCTGACCTGGGACAACGCGGTCTGGGCGTCCTGGAGGGCCTGGCGGGCGGTGGCGAGGTCGCCCCCGGCGAGGGCGAGGTTCGCCTTCTCGAGGTCGAGCTTCGCGTTCGCGGCCGCTTCGACCGAGTGGGTGTGATCGGAGTACAGGACCTTCGCGAGGCCCCAAAGCGTGTCGCCGGGTTCCGCGGAGCGCGCGGCCAGCCCGGTCCCGGTGAAGGCGATCGCCAGCACCGCGGCGGCGACGGCGACCGGGACGAGCAGCCTGCGGCGGCGTCCGCTCGAGGAGTGCCGCTGCGCGAGCGCGGCGGTGTTGACGGTGCGCACGGCTGTGTCGACGTCGACGAGTTCGGCCAGTGGCTCACTGTCGATGTCTCTTCGCCACGCCACCAGCAACGCGTTGAGCTCCTGGTCGCCGAGGCCGTCGGCCAAGGCCGGATCGGACCCGCCGAGCGCGTCGAGCAGCGCGTCGTCCGCCTGCACGGCCGTCAAGTCGGCGGCGAACTCCGCCTCCGAGCCCGACAGGCCATCGCCCCAGACGTCTTCCGGCTCGAAACCCTTCTCGTGACCGGTCACTCAGATCACCTCCTCCGCGGCCAGGACCTTTCTCAGCCGCGCGAGCGCGCGGTGCTGGGCGACGCGGACGGCGCCGGGGGTCGACCCCACGGCGTCCGCGGTCTCCTCCGCCGACAGGCCGACGACCACGCGCAACACCACGATCTCCCGCTGCTTGTCCGGCAGCACCTGCAACAACTGGGACATCCGCTCGTTCAGCTCACCCTGCAACGCCCGCTGCTCGGGACCGACGCCACCCTCGACCTCGTCGGGGATCTCGGCGACCGGTTCGGCGCGGTTGCGAGCCGCCGCGCGGTGCGCGTCGGCCACCTTGTGCTGGGCGATCCCGTAGACGAAGGCCAGGAAAGGGCGCCCTTGATCACGGTACGAAGGCAATGCCGTTAGCACCGCGAGACACACCTCCTGCGCAACGTCGTCCGCCGAAGCGAACGATCGCTCCTGCCTGCCAACCCGAGCGCGGCAATACCGCACTACCAGTGGACGGATAGCAGCCAGCAGCCGCTCCACCGCCTGGGGATCTCCCTCGACAGCAGCGGCGACCGGTTCATCCAGTCCATCCCCCACATTGGCCATCGCAGACAACAGTCCCAGTGTTACGTGTAGGCGAGCAAAGAGTGCGGCCCGCGGTTGCCCTCAGCCGCGCACCGGTGACCGCTACCGTACCTTCGGCCGGCCTCGGAGCGGCACGCGCGGTACTCCCGGGCGCGCCGCGCCTCCCGGCGCCGCGAAATACGGATTAGCTTCTGAAACCCGCGGTCGATGTCGTCGAATCAACGAGCGACGCGTGTCACGGGTACGAGTTCCCGTCGAGCGGACGGGTCCAGGGCGGCAGAGCGCCCCGGGGGCTGCCCCGAAGGGCGCCGGAGTGTGATGGGGACCACACAAGTGCGGGCCAGGGCGGTGCGCCCTGGCCCGTCGTCACCTGTATTCCGGCCGTGTCAGGATCGAGGAGAGTGCCGTGGAACCGGTCAGCTGACCAGGCCGCGGCGGAAGCCGTGAGCCACGGCCTGCGCGCGGTCGCGCACGCCGAGCTTGCGGAACAGCCGGCGGGCGTGGGTCTTGACCGTGTCCTCGGACAGGTACAGCTCGCGGCCGATCTGGCCGTTGCTCTTGCCCTGGCTCATCCCACGGAGCACCTGAAGCTCGCGCTCGGTCAGCTGGACGCCCGGGTCGGACGGCTGACGGGGCGCGGGCACCGAGGTACTCGCGAGGGTGTGGGCCAGTGCGGCGACCAGCTCCGGCCGGGACGCGTCCCAGCGGAGGTAGCCACGGGCACCGCCGGCGATCGCGGCGGCGATGCTGCCCGCGTCGTCGGGGGCGCCGAACACGATGACGTTCGCCTGGGGGTTCGCGGAGACGAGCCGTCGAGTGGCTTCGACACCTGTCGGGACCGCGCGTTGCGTCCCGACCAGCACGACGTCGACGGGCTGACGGGAGTACCGGGCCAGCAGCTCGTCACCGTGCGCTACGCAGTCGATGCGACTGACCCCAGGGACCGCGGACATCACTCGGGTGAGCCCTTCACGGACACTGCGTCGGTCGTCGCAGATCAAGACCGTCGTCACGGGGTTTCCTTCCTGCAGCCGGGTGACATTCCACTTCCCCTATCGGACGCTTTAGCCCGAACCTTGACACGATCCGGTGGCTTTTTTTGAAACTTCTTAGCCCGGATGCCGGAACACCCCATTCCGACGGCTCAACCACCCGGGGCGGGGACCCATGGTGAATCCTCCGCGATCCTCCTCCCGCAAGGATCTGCGCTTCGTAACACTGCGTGCAACACCTGGGCCACTCTGAATCGATACTCCTCGGCGTGTCCTGGGCGCAGGTCGGCCGCGACGAGGGCGGCCGGCCACAAAAGTGAAAGCAGTTCGCATTCTTCGGCCGTCGCCATTGCCTTTCCGACAAGGTCGTCCGAAATCTTCCGGTGATCGGGCGCCCCGGCCGCCCGCACGGCCACAGCCAGCACAATCCCGGATTTGACCGCGTGCCGCCGCGCCCCGCGCGCGACGGCGGTTTCGAATGCGCGCTCGGCGGGCGCCACGGCGGCGGCACCCTGACCTGCGGCGAGCTCGATCTCCGCGCCGACCCAGCCGCCCCGGACGGTCGCCCGCCACCCGGCGTGCTGGCCGGCGGCCCGTTGGGCCAGCCGCCGGGCGGCGGCGAGCCGGCCGAGGGCGAGGTTGTCGGCGGCCAGGCCCAGCAGCGCGTCGGCCCGGGCACCGGCGGCGTCCAGGCCGTCCGGGTCCGGCTCGGTTGTCAGGCCGGCGGCTCGCGCGAAAGCCTCACCGTCGAGCGCGCGGGCGTTCGCGTGGCCGCCGAGCTGCCGCCGGTGCGCCGCGAGGGTGCTGGCGGCAAGGGAGCCGAGAAGGGGGTCTTTCGCCGAGCGCAGCGGGCCGAGGAGGGTCGCGGCGGCCGCGTACCGGCCCTGGGCACCGAGGACGATCGCCGCGAGCAGGCGCTCCACCGGGCTCCGGGCGCCACGGAGGACGGCCGGATCGGGCAGCGGCTCACCCCCGAAGGCGGCGGCCCGCAGGGCGGGTTCGTGCACCCGTCCTTTCTAGCGGGTCCCACCGACAAGAACGTGATCGAAGTGGGCTTGGGCACGCGGCCGCTCCCCGAGGATGCCCCTCACGGCGTCCCAGGCGGGCCGTGGAGGGCTCGAGCCGGGCGGGCGCCGACCAGGACGTGCTCGATGCGGTCCGCGGCGCCTGGGAGGTCCGGGAGCAGCTCGACCTTCTCCGGCAGCGTGGCCGGGTCCCAGCCCGGGCCGCAGGCGAACAGCCTGCTGCGCTGACGGCCGCGGGAGACCCGCGCGAACAGGCGCGTGTCCGCCACCCCGCGCCGGTGGGCCCAGAGGACGATCGCCGCCGGGGCGCTGCGGCGCACCGCCACCGCCAGGACGTCGGCGGGCAGCGGCACCCCGAACAGCTGGGCGCCGATCCGGCGGCCGGCGAGCGACGCCGCGAGCGCGTACATCGGCATCGTGTCGCGTTCGTCCGGGGCGGCGCCGAGCAGCACCGGCCGGGTGTTGCGGGGCTCGTCCAGTACCGGGGTGGCGCGCACGAGGGCCGCGAACACGCACTCGGTGAGCAGGTACTCGACCTCCGCGCCCGCGCTGGCCCCGCGCCAGCGGGCACCGAGCGCCGAGAGCACCGGTTCGACGACGCCCGTCCAGGCGGGCAGCACCCCGAGCTCGGTGATGGTGTCGGCGAGCATGTGCTGCACGGCGTGGACGTCCATGGCGAGCGCGGCCGTGCTGAGCCGCCGGGCGAGCCGGGACCGGACCTCGTGGCCGTCGTCGGCCGGGTCGGCTTCGGGAGGCTTCCCGGGCTCCTCCGGCTGGGGCGGCCCGGAGCGCGGGATCTGCTCGAGGGCGTACCGCGCGGCCTCCGCCGTCGAAGCGCCGCTGAGGAGCGCTCGCTGCATCAGTTCCAGCCGGCCGATGTCGGAGGTGCCGTAGCGGCGGTGGCGGCCGTCCGTGTGGCGGCTGGGGCCCAGTCCGTAGCGCCGGTCCCACGTTCGGAGGGTGGACGGCGCGACCCCGAGCCGGCGGGCGACCGAGGCCACCGGCAGGGTGGGTTCTTCGGTACCCGACCCAGCTCCCACGAGCCTCAATATCCAGGCACTCACCCAGGTCGGCAACCGGAGGCAAAACCCCCGCTCACACATCCGGGGGATGCCTAACGGCTGACATCGCCCCGAATCGCTTGAACAACTATTGGCGCGCTTCTAACGTTACCGCCGTTGCACCGAATGGAGTATCGGCACCACAGCAGAGCAGCTAGCGGCATCGACCGAATGACGGAGGCGGGTCACGATGGCAGACACGCGCAGGCTCCCGGGCCCCAACGCCGACATGTGGGACTGGCAGCTGGAGGGGTCGTGCCGGGGGATGGACAGTGCGTCCTTCTTTCACCCGGACGGCGAGCGCGGCCCGGCGCGGGCACGGCGGGAGGCGAGGGCGAAAGCGGTCTGCCTGAGCTGCCCCGTCCTCGAAATGTGCCGCAGCCACGCGCTGGCGGTGCACGAGCCCTACGGCATCTGGGGTGGGCTCTCCGAGTCCGAGCGAGAGCACCTCATCAAGGCGGACAAGCGCACCCTCACCATGTCCGGCGGCTGAGGGGCCACGAACAACGGAGGGCGGCACCGGGTGGGGTGCCGCCCTCCGTGCTTCCCGGGGTGTTCCAGGTCCGGGACGGGAACGGGGCGGCACCCCTTGCGGGATGCCGCCCCGTTCTCGTGTCCGGACGTGCCGAGCGTCAGTGCGAGTGGCCGTGGCCCGCCGCGGCGGGCTCTTCCTCGGCCGGCTTCTCGACGATCGAGCTCTCCGTGGTCAGCACCAGGCGCGCGATCGAAGCGGCGTTCGCCACCGCGGACCGGGTCACCTTGACCGGGTCGACGATGCCGGCGGCCAGCAGGTCGGTCAGCTCGCCGGTGGCGGCGTTGAAGCCGTGCCCCCAGCTCTGCTCCCGCACCTTGTTGACGATGACGGCACCCTCGTGGCCCGCGTTGGTGGCGATCCAGAACAGCGGGGCGGACAGCGCGTCACGCACGATGCGGACGCCGGTCGCCTCGTCGCCCTCGAGGCCGAGGCCGCCTTCGAGCTCCTTGACCGCGTGGACCAGCGCCGAACCGCCGCCGGGCAGGATGCCCTCTTCGACGGCCGCCTTGGTCGCCGCCACGGCGTCCTCGATGCGGTGCTTGCGCTCGTTGAGCTCGGTCTCGGTCGCCGCGCCGACGCGGATCACCGCGACGCCGCCGCCGAGCTTCGCGAGCCGCTCCTGCAGCTTCTCGCGGTCCCAGTCGGAGTCGGTGGTCTCGATCTCCTTGCGGATCTGCGCGATCCGGCCCTGGATGACGTCCTTGCTGCCGCCGCCGTCGACGATCGTGGTGTCGTCCTTGGTGACGACGATCCGGCGGGCCTTCCCCAGCGAGCTCAGGTCGGTCTCGGACAGCTTCTGGCCGATCTCCGCGGAGATCACCTCGCCGCCCGTGACGAACGCGAGGTCGTCCAGGAACGCCTTGCGGCGGTCACCGAAGAACGGCGCCTTGACGGCGACCGCGGTGATCGTCTTGCGCAGCGAGTTCACCACGAGGGTGGACAGCGCTTCGCCGTCGACGTCCTCGGCGATGATCAGCAGCGGCTTCTTGGCCTCGACGACCTTCTCGAGCACCGGCAGCAGCTCGGCCAGCGACGAGACCTTCTCGCGGACGAGGAGGATGTAGGCGTCCTCGAGGATCGCCTTCTGCTCCTCCGGGTTGGTCGCGAAGTGCGCCGAGAGGAAGCCCTTGTCGAACTGGACGCCCTCGGTGATCACCAGCTCGGTCGCCAGGGTCGACGACTCCTCGATGGTGATGACGCCGTCTTCGCCGACCTTCTCGACGGCTTCGCCGAGCAGGGCGCCGATGTTGGCGTCGCGCGAGGTCACGGTGCCGACCTGGGCGATGCTCTCGCGGCCCTTGACCGGGGTGGCCTTGCTCTTGAGGACCTCGATGACCTTCGCCGCGGCGGCTTCGATGCCGCGGCCGATCGAGGTCGGGTTCGCGCCGGCCGCGACGTTGCGCAGGCCGACCTTCACCAGCGACTGCGCGAGCACGGTCGCGGTCGTGGTGCCGTCGCCGGCGACGTCGTTGGTCTTGGTGGCGACGCTCTTGGCGAGCTGGGCGCCGAGGTTCTCGAAGGGGTCGTCGAGCTCGATCTCACGGGCGACGGTCACGCCGTCGAGGGTGATGGTCGGGCCGCCGAACTTCTTGTCGAGCACGACGTGACGACCGCGCGGGCCGAGGGTGACCTTGACCGCGTCGGCGAGCTTGTTCACCCCGCGCTCCAGCGCGCGACGAGCGTCCTCGTCGAAACTGATCTGCTTGGGCATAGCGTGTTCCGCTTACCTTTCGGTGTCTTTGAAACGCAAGAACGCCCCGCTCCCCGGCGTTGTGCGGGGCCCGGGGCGTCATGCGCTGCGAGCGGACGTCAGTTGATGACGGCCAGCACGTCGCGGGCGGACAGGATGAGGTAGTCCTCACCGTTGTACTTGACCTCGGTGCCGCCGTACTTCGAGTAGATGACGACGTCGCCGACGGAAACGTCGAGCGGGACGCGGTTGCCCTTGTCGTCGATCCGGCCCGGGCCCACGGCCAGAACCTTGCCCTCCTGGGGCTTCTCCTTGGCGGTGTCGGGGATGACGAGGCCGGAAGCGGTCGTCTCCTCGGCCTCGCTCGTCTGGACAACGATCTTGTCCTCGAGCGGCTTGATGTTCACGCTCACCGGGTTGACCTCCACGGTCGTCGAAAGCGTTGGCAGGATGTGGTTACGGCTCTACCACCCCCGCCGTCGCGGGTGCCGGGGCTGTCGGGCCGTGCGATTAGCACTCTAGCCACGGGAGTGCCAGCTTCGCAAGGAGGGTGGTCCTAGGCCCGTGTCGCCCAGGTGGAGGTGCCCTGACCGGCCCCTTTGCGCACAACCCGGCAGCCGGGGACAACGCCCGGCTCTCCGGTGTCGAACCGTCGAAGACGAGGAGCGGCGACCACCCTTACCCCCGGCGTGAGTTTCTGGTTAGGTTCTCACCACCTGGCACCAGAACCCTGGGGGTTTATGCCCATGTCGTTTCGTTCGCTCTCCAGAACGGCGGCGCTGGCCGCTGCCGTCGCCCTGCTCGGTGGGCTCGCCACCGCGCCCGCCCGTGCCGCGACCACCGATCAGCGGCAACGCGACTTCGCCGCCGCGGCTGCCGAGTTCGGGGTTCCGCTCGACGTCCTGCTCGGCGTCTCCTACCTCGAGTCCCGGTGGGACTTCAACGGCGGGACGCCCAGCACCGCCGCCGGGTACGGGCCCATGCACCTCACCGACCTGCGGGAAGCCGGGGTCGCCGGTAGTCATCACGACGTCGGCAGCGAGGACCCGCGTGGGGACGACGCGCGGCCCGCGTTGCATCCGCAGGCCGGGCCCGACGTGCCGCCGCAAGCCGGGCTGCAGACCGTCGACGAGGCCGCGCAGCTGCTCAAGACCGACGCGAAGACCCTGCGTACCGACACCACGCAGAACATCCGGGGCGGCGCCGCGCTGCTCGCGAAGTACCACCTCGGCGAGAACCAGACCGACTGGTACGACGCCGTCGCGCGGTACGGCGGGGCCGACCAGACCGCCGGGCAGACCTTCGCCGACGAGGTCTTCGAGACCATCAAGAGCGGGGTGAGCCGGACCACCGACGACGGTCAGGAGGTCACCCTCGCCGCCACGCCGGACCTGCAGTCGCCCAAGCACGCCGAGGTGGCGAACCCGGCGAACGTCGAGTGCCCGCGGACCGTCACCTGCGAGTCCGCGCCGGCGCCCTACCAGGAGCTGCCGAACAACGACTACGGCAACCACGACCTCGCCGACCGGCCGGCGAGCCAGAAGATCGACCACATCGTCATCCACGACACCGAGGGCTACTGGGACAGCGTCCTCAAGCTCGCGCAGGACCCGACGTACGTGAGCTGGAACTACACCGTCCGCTCGGCCGACGGGCTGATCGCGCAGCACGTGCCGACCAAGGACGTCGCCTGGCACGCGGGCAACTGGTACATCAACGCCAAGTCGATCGGCATCGAGCACGAGGGCTTCGCCGCGAAGGGCACCTGGTACACCGAGGCGATGTACCGCTCGAGCGCGAAGCTCGTCGGCTACCTCGCGCGCAAGTACGACATCCCGCTCGACCGCGCGCACATCATCGGCCACGACAACGTGCCCGGCACGATCCCGTCGACGATCGCCGGCATGCACTGGGACCCGGGCCCCTACTGGGACTGGTCGCACTACTTCGACCTGCTGGGCGCGCCGCTCGGCGGGTTCGGGCTGCCCGGCTCGTCGCTCGTCACGATCGACCCGGACTTCGCGAAGAACCAGCCCGCCTTCACCGGCTGCGACTCCGCCGGAACGCCTTGCGCGCCAAGGGGTTCCGAGGCCGTGGTGCTGCACTCGGAGCCCTCCGAGTCCTCGCCGCTGCTCGTGGACGTCGGCCTGCACCCCAAGGGCACGCCGTCCACCATGGACGTCGCGGACGTCGGCAGCCGGGCCGCCACCGGGCAGAAGTACGCCGTCGCCGGCACCAGCGGTGACTGGACGGCGATCTGGTACCTCGGGCAGAAGGGCTGGTTCCACAACCCGCGCAAGGCGAGCGTCGCGAAGCCCGCGATCGGGCTCGTGGTGACGCCGAAGCCCGGCCTCGCCACGATTCCGGTGTACGGCCGCGCGTACCCCGAACCCGAGGCCTACCCGGCGAACCTCACGCCGCAGGCCATCACGCCGCTGCCGTACACGCTGGCGGCCGGGCAGAAGTACTCGTCGGCCGGGGTGGTCGGGTCGGAGTACTACTCGGCGACGACGTTCGACGTCGCCGACCACGTGGTGGTGAAGGGCAAGCTCAAGTACGTCCAGATCCAGTTCGGGCACCGGATCGCCTTCGTCAAGGCGGACGACGTCCGGTTCCTGCCCGCGTTCTAGCCAAATGCCGTGAAGGCCACCTCGAGGGACTCTGAGTCCCTCAAGGTGGCCTTCACGGATTTCAGGCGTCCAGCGCGACCTTCGCTCCAGCGGACTGCTCGGTGTTGCGGCGGGTCTTCGCCCAGCCGTTGCGGCCGCGGATCAGGCGGAACAACGCCCGCCACGACGTCACGTAGAACGTGTAGATGTACGCCGCGTAGGCGAAGCCCAGGCCGATGCCGCGCAGGATGTTCCTGCTGCGCAGGCACTTCAGCTGGTAGACGGGGCCCCAGACGAGGAACGGCAGCAGGCCGAACGAGCCATAGATGGCGAAGAGGATCCAGGCGCCGCCGGTGAACCACGTCCACATCTGCACCGGGTCGCCCGCGGTGCTGAAGACCAGCAGCAGGAACGGGATCGGGTACAGCAGCGACCCGAGCAGCTGCAGCCACGGCTGGGCGAGGTAGTACATCATCTCCGCCGCGCCGAGCGTGCTGACGTGCGGCGAGTCCCAGATCCGCCGCAGGTACCGCGCGCACTGCATGGTGCCCTGGCCCCAGCGGGTGCGCTGCACCAGGAACCGCCGCAGGCTGTACAGACCCTCCTGCGCCACATGGGAATCCGGGGTGAACCCGGTGCGCCAGCCCTCGGTGAGCAGGTGGACGCCGAGCTCGAAGTCCTCCAGCAGCGAGCCGCGCCACGGCTGCTCGTCGGGGCCGGCGATCGAGTCGAGCGCCGTGAGCCGGGTGAACTGGCCGTTGCCGCCCATCGAGATCGTGCCGGTGAACCCGCGTGACGTCTGGATCGCCGCGATCGCCGTCCGGAACTCCAGGTCCTGCAGCTGCGCCAGCTTCAGGCCGAACCAGCGGCCGGCCGGGTTGCGCGTCGGTGGCGGGGTCTCGACGTTGCTCATCCAGACGTCGAGCTGCACCGCGCCGATCCCCGGGTCGCCGAAGAGGTGGTCGGCCGCGCAGACCTCCAGGCAGTTCGGCGCCGGGCGGCCGTCGGCGTCGACCACCACGACCACGACGTCGTCGCGGTTCGCCTCCGGTCCCATCCAGTCGTTCAGGGCCCGGTAGGCCGCGTTGAGCGCGTCACCCTTGCCGGTCCGGGCTTCGGGCCGGACGCGCGGCACGAGGTGCAGGTACGGGTCGTAACCGCCGTGGCGCCGCCACAGCATCCGGACGACGCGGGCGGTGCGGTCCTCCGAGTCGTCGTCGACGACCCAGACGTGCGCGTGCCGGAACGTCGTGCGCAGGTAGCGGATCGTCTCGCGGATGACGGTCTGCTCGTCGCGGCACGGCACGAAGAAGTGCCAGGTGAAGTCGGCCGGGTCGCCGACCGGGGCGGGCTTGCGGCGCAGGTACGGCACCACGATCAGCACGACGTAGACCAGGAACGCGACGCTCATGGTCAGCGCGAACGCCTGGGTGATCGCCAGGAGGACCTTGACGCTCACGCGACGGCCTTCGGCTTGCGCGTCGCGAGCCACACGAACAGCACGAGCGAGACGGCGCCGCCGAACACGCTCACCATCGAGCCGAGCAGGGTGTGGCCCCAGTAGTAACCCTCGTCGGTGCCGTACTCGTGCACCAGCCCGACGATCGTGAGAATGCGCAGCTGGTTCACCAGCACGACGACGATCGCGGAAATTCCAAGGGAAAAGAAGAGCCGCTTCGCGTTGGCGGGGCGGAAGTACAGCATGGCCATAGTGACAACGAGCAGTGGCAGCAAAAGGAACGCCGACGAACATTCCGGCGTCATTCTCAACCCGAACGGAGTAGCGCCACTCAACCCAAAGTAAACAGATTCTCGATCGGGCGCTAAATAAACACCCGATGTAGTGATGACGTTGAGGATCGCGCCCGCGAGCCGTACTTCCAGTTCGCGGTAGAACCGCTCGGCCAGCACCAGCGCCACACCTGCGGCCGCCAGCGCTCCCAGCGCCACGACCAGCGGAAACTTCGTCATCCCTGCGTTCGGTGCGCTCGCTACGGCCACGACTTTCCTCTCGGAGACGATTTCTCGTTCAAGCTGCGGACCCCGGGCGAGCGTAAGTCACAACCGCCCCGCGGTTCCACCCGGAGGTGGGGTTTGGGCGGCCATTCGGCAGATTCGGCCGCGAACTTGCTAGGCCGTCCGGGTGATGCCGGATTCGACCTGGGGGAATGTTCCGTAGTACTACCCGATCCGGTGATTCGCCAAATTTGGTGTGCTATTCGCGGCGGTCTTGGCGATAGTCGATTCGCGTGCCGAATCGAGGCAAGCCGGATGCATCCGCGCCCGCAGTCACGTGAATCCAACCCCCGGGAAACTCAGCGAATTCGGAGGATCAGTTGATGAAGAGCTCCCTCGTGCGACGCGGCGGACTGCTCGCCGCGGTCGTGGCGAGCGTCGTGCTCGCCGGCGCCGCCCCCGCTTCGGCGGCCCCCGGCGACGGTTCGGCCTACGGCGTCAAGGTCAACGTGACGCTGCTCGGCCAGCCCGCCGTGAACGTCGGCCCGCTCGCGGCCGCCAGCACCGCCGGACCGACCACGAGCACCGTGGCCAGCGCCAACGCGGCCGGGATCCTGACCGCCGGCGTGATCACCGCCGAGGCCAAGCGCGACGACAACTCCGGCGCGGTGACGGCGAAGGCGACCACCGCCGACGTCGGCCTGCCGTTGCTCAAGGCCGCGCTCGGCACCGTCGGGATCAAGACCGTCGAAGCCGTGTGCACCGCCACCCAGGAAGGCGTCAAGGGCAGCAGCACGCTGGCCGACGCGAAGCTCGGCAGCATCGGCGCGGTCGACGCCAACCCGGCGCCGAACACCCAGATCAAGGTGGCCATCGGCCTGGTCAACGTGGCGACGATCATCCTCAACGAGCAGATCCAGAACAAGGACGGCAGCCTCACGGTCAACGCCCTCCACGTGAAGCTGCTCGGCGGGGTCGTCGGCGCGCTCGGCTCGGGTGACGTCATCGTGTCGTCGGCGACCTGCGGCCCGGCCGCGCCGCCGATGCCGCTGGCGTCCGGTGCCGGCCTGTGGGTCGGGCTCGGCCTGCTCGGCGCGATCGCGCTGCCGGTCGGCACGCGCATCCTCCGCAACCGCCGCACGGCCTGAGTGAGGCCCGGATGTACAAGATGCCGGGCGCGGGCGTCGGCGTGGCCGGTGGCGGGGTGGGCACCCTCGCCGCCACCGGCGCCGACATCGGGTGGTGGCTGGCCGTCGGCGTGCTGCTGGTCCTGCTCGGGACCAGCGCGCTGATCGCCGTCCACCGCCGCAACCGCCGTCTCTCCCAGGCGCGGGAGCACTGAGGCCGGGGCCGTCGGCGTGCGCCCCTCGCACGCCGGCGGCCTCGGGTTGAAATTTTCGTGGAGACTGGACGATGTGGAAAAGGGGCACCGCGGGGTGGATGTGATGTTGCTGGCCGGGACCCGCCCGGAAGCGCTCAAGCTCGCGCCGCTGGCACTGGCCATGGACGCCCACCCGGCGCTCCGGCCGATCCTGGTGCACAGCGGCCAGCACGCGGGCATGGTCGAGCAGGCGCTGCTGCCGTTCGGCCTGGTCGTCGACGAATGGCTGGACGTCCCGCCGCGCGTCACCGGCGGCCAGGCGGAGCTCGTGGCCGGCCTGCTGCCCGCCCTCGACGAGGCGCTGCGCCGGTGTGCCCCGGCCGCGCTGGTCGTCCAGGGCGACACGACGACGACACTGGCGGGCGCGCTCGCCGCGTTCTGGCTGGGCATTCCGGTGGTGCACCTGGAAGCCGGGCTGCGCACGCACGACCTCACCGCGCCGTTTCCCGAGGAGGGCGCGCGGCAGATGGTGTCCCGGCTGGCCGCGCTGCACCTGGCGCCGACCCTCGGCGCGGCGGCGGAGCTGCGCGCGGAAGGGGTGGCCCGCCAACGGATCGCCGTCACGGGCAACACGGTCGTCGACGCGGTGCTGGAGATCGCGGCCCGCGACCTCCCGGCGCGCGACACGGCGCTGGCGTTGCTGGAGATGGAGATCGCCGAGGCCGGCGAGCGGCTGGTGCTGGTGACCTCGCACCGCCGCGAGTCCTGGGGCGAGCCGCTGGAACGGACGCTGGCCGCGGTGCAGCTGATCGTGGCCGAGCACCCCGACGTCCAGGTGCTGTTCCCGGCGCACCCGAACCCGCAGGTCAGGGACCAGGTGGAGGCCGCGCTGGGCGGCTCGCCGCGGGTGACGGTGACGGATCCGCTGGAGTACCCGGACCTGGTCCGCGCGCTGCGGCTGGCGTCGCTGGTGCTGACGGACTCGGGTGGCATCCAGGAAGAGGCGCCGACCTTCGGTACGCCGGTGCTGGTCCTGCGCGACGTCACCGAGCGCGCCGAGGTCGTCGAAGCCGGTTGCGCCTGGCTGGTCGGCACGGACACGGCCCGCATCGCCGACACGGCGGCCCGGCTGCTTCGGGGCGAGCTGCGGACAGCGCAGGTGGGAAACCCCTACGGCGAAGGCAATGCGGCCGTCTTGGCGGTCGCGGCGATCGAGGAACTGCTGGGAGTCGGGACGCCCGCGCACCGGCACGCCGCGGCTTCGTAGGCCCAGACTCGTCGTGAGTGAGAAACAGTTTTCTAACACCTTTTAACACACACCCGCGGCCCTAGAGCGAGATGACGTTGACCGGGAGGGCCGGGTTCGCGCTGAAGTCCAGCGGCGCCGTCGGGCGCTTGGCCGCCACCACGTGGGCGCCCAGCGCCGCGATCATCGCGCCGTTGTCCGTGCACAGCCGGGGCCGCGGCACACGCAGCTCGATGCCCGCCGCCGCGCAGCGTTCCGCCGCCAGCGACGACAGCCGGGAGTTCGCCGCGACGCCGCCGGAAATGACGATCGTGCCGATCCCCTGCTCCTTCGCCGCCCGGATCGCCTTCGCCGTCAGCACGTCCGCGACGGCCTCCTGGAACGACGCCGCGACGTCGTCCACCGGGATCTCCTCGCCGCGCCGCTGAGCGCCTTCGACCCAGCGCGCCACCGACGTCTTCAAGCCGGAGAAGGAGAAGTCGAACTTCGCGTCACGCGGACCCGTCATGCCGCGCGGGAAGGCGATCGCCGACGGGTTGCCGTTCTTCGCGGCCTTGTCGATCGGCGGGCCGCCCGGGTACGGCAGGCCGAGCACGCGCGCGACCTTGTCGTACGCCTCGCCCGCCGCGTCGTCCACAGTGGACCCCAGCTCGGTGATCGACGACGCGATGTCGTCGACGCGCAGCAGCTGCGTGTGGCCGCCGGAGACCAGCAGCGCCAGGCACGGTGCCGGCAACGGGCCGTGCTGCAGCGTGTCCACCGCGATGTGCCCGGCCAGGTGGTTGACGCCGTAGAGCGGCACGTCCAGCGCCGTCGCGTACGCCTTCGCCGCGGAGACGCCGACCAGCAGCGCGCCCGCGAGGCCCGGCCCCGCCGTCACGGCGATGGCGTCCACATCGGACAGTGAGAGCCCGGCTTTCTCGAACGCGCGCGACGTCGTCGGGACCATCGCTTCGAGGTGCGCGCGGCTGGCGACCTCGGGCACGACACCACCGAACCGGGCGTGCTGCTCGACGCTCGAAGCGACCTCGTCGGCCAGCAGCTCGACCGCGCCGTCGTCGTGCAGGCGGACCAGGCCGACGCCGGTCTCGTCGCACGAGCTCTCGATGCCCATGATGATGCGCGACATCAGCCCGCCACCTCGTCTCGCGTCCGCGCCGGGCGGACCATCGTGTACGCGTCGGCGCCGGAAGGCTGGTAGTAGCGCTTCCGGATGCCGAGCCGTTCGAAGCCGTGCGTCTCGTACAAGCCGAGCGCGGTCGTGTTGTCCGTGCGGACCTCGAGGAACACCGGCGCCTCGAACTCGTCGGCGCGGTTCAGCAGGGCCCGCAGCAGCGCCTTGCCGATCCCCTGGCCCTGGTACTCGGGCGCGACGCCGATGGTGTGCACGGTCGCCTCGTACTCGCCGCGGCGCCGCCCGACGACGGCCAGCCCGCCGTAACCGAGCACCTCGTCGCCGTCGTCCGGCCGGGCGGCCAGGTAGAAGTGGCCGATGTCCAGCTCGGAGTGGAACGCGCGGGCGCTCCACGGGTCGTCACCGGGGAAGAGGATCTGCTCGATCTCGACGCACCGGGTGATGTCCTTGCGGCGCAGGGGATCGAGTCTCACGGCGTGGTCACCCGTTTCGGCGCCGACGGCTCCGCGGCGTCGGGGCGCCGCAGGTACAGCGGCGTCAGCGGGGCGGGCGTCTCCTTCGCGAGCAACGCGCTCCGAGCGGCTTTCACCAGGCCGGCGGCCGACGGGAACCGCGGCTCGATCGGCTGGACGTCAAGCACTTCGCCGTACAGGATCGCGCCGTCGCCGGCCGCCGCCTTGACGCCGGTCTCGAGGTCGGCCGGGCGCTGGACGCCCGGGCCGTCCGTGCGGACGCCGGACGCGTCGTAGGCCGCCCAGTAGACCTCGCGGCGGCGGGCGTCGGTGAGCACCAGGAACGGCTTCCCGTCCGGGACGACGTCGGCGGCGATCGCGTCGAGGCTGCAGACCGGGTACACCGGGACGCCGAGCGCGTGGCCGAAGGCGGCCGCGGTGGCCATGCCGGCGCGCAGGCCGGTGAACGGCCCGGGGCCGACACCGACGACGATCGCGTCGAGGTCCTTGAGGGTGACGCCGGCCGCTTCGGCCGAGGCCAGGGCGTGGGGCGTGATCAGCTCGCCGTGGGCGCGCGGGTCGACGGTGACGCGGTCGCCGCGCGTCTCGACCCGGTCGCCGTCCACCGCGACGACGCCCGCGGTGACCGCCGGGGTCGAGGTATCGATCGCCAGTACCAACACGGTGTCCCAGCCTACGACCAGGCCCGGATGTCCTTTTTAGCGACCCTGCGCGGGCCCGGGCCCTGCTGTGAAACCGGTCGCTGCGAGGGGCAGATCCGCACGGTAACGTGCAAATCGGGGTTCGCAGGAGCGAGTCCCCCGAGCTGGAGGTCCCCGCGGTGCCCGACCCGTTGTTCCCCGCCCTCACGTCAGCCTCGGGCAAAGAAGCCCTCCGCTTCGGCGATCACGCCCTCACCTACGCCGAGCTCGCCGCCGTCGCCGGCAGCCTCGCCGCCGAACTCCCCCGCGGCCGCGTCGCCGTCTGGGCGACCCCGACCCTGCACACCAGCGTCGCCGTCGTGGCCGCGCTGCTGGCCGGCGTCCCGGCAGTGCCGGTCAACCCGAAGATCGGCGAGCGCGAACTCGCGCACATCGTCGCCGACAGCGAGCCGCAGCTGGTGCTGGCCGAGCCGGGCGTCGAGCTGCCCGCCGGGCTCGCCGGCCTGCCGCGGCGCGACATCCCGCTGACCGGCCCGGCGACACCGCTTAAGGAAGAGCCGGACGCCGAGGCGCCCGCGCTGATCGTCTACACGTCGGGCACCACCGGGCCGCCGAAGGGCGTCGTCCTCCCCCGGCGCTCGATCGCGACCACGCTGGACGCCCTCGAAGACGCGTGGGCGTGGACCGCCGACGACGTCCTGGTGCACGCGCTCCCGCTGTTCCACGTGCACGGCCTGATCCTCGGCATCCTCGGCCCGCTGCGCCGCGGCGGCTCGGTCCGCCACCTCGGCCGGTTCTCGACCGACGGCGTCGCACGTGAGCTGAAGGCCGGCGCGACCATGATGTTCGGCGTCCCGACGATGTACCACCGCATCGCCGGTGAGGTCGGCGGCGACGGCGCGCTGGCCGACGCGCTGCGCGGCGCGCGGCTGCTCGTCTCGGGGTCGGCGGCGCTGCCGGTGCACGACCACCAGCGGATCACCGAGGCGACCGGCCAGCAGGTCGTCGAGCGCTACGGCATGACCGAGACGCTGATGAACACGAGCGTCCGCGCGGACGGTGAACGCAAGCCGGGCACGGTCGGCGTCCCGCTCGGCGGGGTCGACCTCCGGCTGATCGGCGACGCCGGCGAGGTGATCGACGACGTCGAGACCGTCGGCGAGATCCAGGTGCGCGGGCCGAACCTGTTCACCGAGTACCTCAACCGCCCGGACGCCACCGCGGCCGCGCTGGCCGACGGCTGGTTCCGCACCGGCGACATGGCCACCCGCGACGCCGACGGGTACGTCAAGATCGTCGGGCGCAAGGCGACCGACCTGATCAAGAGCGGCGGCTACAAGATCGGCGCGGGCGAGATCGAGAACGCGCTGCTGGAGCACCCGGGCGTCGCGGAGGCGGCCGTCACCGGCGAACCGGACGACGACCTCGGCGAGCGGATCGTCGCCTGGATCGTCCCGGAGGGCGCGCGGCCGTCGGCCGACGAGCTGGCCGACCACGTCGCCCGGCTGCTCGCGCCGCACAAGCGCCCGCGGGTCGTCCGGTACCTGGACGCGTTGCCGCGCAACGACATGGGCAAGGTCATGAAGCGGGCGCTCGGTGACTAGGCGGCCGGCGCGCGAGGTCGTCGACGCGATTTCGACCGGCTTCGAGGAGTTCACGACGCCGTTGCGCGAAGAGCCCGCCGACGGGCCGATCGACTGGCCGGGTTACCGCGAAGCACGCTCCGCCGCCGAAGAGCGCACCGGCGAAAAGGAGTCGGTCGTCTGCGGGACGGCGAAGATCGGCGAGGCCGAAGCCGTCGTCATCGCGTTCGAGTTCGGCTTCCTCGGCGGCTCGCTCGGGCAGCGCACCGGCGACCGGATCGAGGCGGCGTTCGCGCACGCCCGCGACGCGCGGCTGCCGGTGGTGTCGCTGGTCGCGACCGGCGGCAGCCGCATGCAGCAGGGGATGCGCGCGCTCATGCAGCTGCAGCGGGTGGCCCGGGCGGCGGCCCGGACGCGCGCGGCGGGTGTCCCGCAGATCGCGGTGCTGCGCGACCCGACGACCGGCGGCGGCTGGGCGACGCTCGGCGCGGGCGCCGACGTCATCCTCGCGCTGCCCGAGGCCCAGGTCGGCTTCGCGGGCTCGCGGGTGCGTCCGTCCGGCTCGCCGGAGGCCTACACGGCCGAGGCGAAGCTGGCGTGGGGCCAGGTCGACGCCATCGTCGAACCGGCGGACCTCGGGACGGCGCTGGAACGCTGGCTGCGGCTGCTGACGTCCCCGTCGAATGCTGCGGCACCACCGCCAGGTGCGTTGCGCGAGGCCTCGTTGCCGGACACGGGCTGGGAGGCGGTCCAGGCCGCGCGTTCCCCGCGCCGGGCCCGGGCCGTCGAGTACCTCGACGCGTACTTCGACTGGCGCGAGGACATCAGCGGCGACCGCTGCGGCGGCGTCGACCCCGGCGTCCGCTGCGGCTTCGGCTGGCGCAACGGCCGCACGATCGCGTACGCGGCCCAGTGCGGCACGCCGACGTTGCCATCGGGCTTCCGCACGTCGGCCCGCCTGGTCCGCCTCGCGTCCCGGCTGGCCATCCCGGTGCTGACCCTGGTCGACACCCCGGGCGCGGCCAACGACGCGGCCGCCGAGCAAGCGGGCGCGGGCGGCGCGATCGCGGACCTGTTCGAGGCGGTCGCGACGGCGGTCGCTCCGGTGACGACCCTGGTGATCGGCGAGGGCGGCTCGGGCGGCGCACTGGCGTTCGCGGCCCCGGGCTCGACCTGGGTGACCCCGGACGCGTACTTCTCGGTGACGTCACCAGAGGCCGCGGCGGCGATCCTGAAGCGCCCGGCGTCGGAGGTCCCGGCCCTGGCCAACCAGCTGCGCCTGCGGCCGCAGGACCTGGTGCAGCTGGGGGTGGCCCGAGCGGTGGTCAGCCCGGCCGAAATGCCGTGAAGGCCGTGCGCCACGTGCTGCGGCGGCGGGCGCAGGTACTGCCGGAAACCGCGGGCCCGCAGCCGGAGGTCGAAGTTCCGGCCCTCGATGTGCCACGCGGGCTCCGGACTGCCGCCGGGCGGGGCGAGGCGGTGCAGG
Source organism: Amycolatopsis sp. NPDC049252 (assembly GCF_043197175.1). Lineage (NCBI taxonomy): Bacteria > Bacillati > Actinomycetota > Actinomycetes > Pseudonocardiales > Pseudonocardiaceae > Amycolatopsis > Amycolatopsis sp. NPDC049252. The sequence continues at coordinate 482,240 of NZ_JBICSQ010000002.1, read as the reverse complement.
TCCACGATCTCCGGCGACTCGTGGATCGGCCCGAGTTCGCCGGTGATGTGCCACGCCTGCTCGAACACGAGCGTCGCCGGCGCGATCCAGAACGTGAAGTACTTCTCCGGCGGCCCCGGATCGGCCCAGCGGACGATGTGGTTCAGGTCGCCTTCGGCAAGCCGGACGGCGCGTGCGTCACGAGCGGGCCAGCTCCGGGACCCGGTCGGCCCAGGTCCCGTGCGGCTCCAAGCTCACCTCGCGGACGTCGTCCTCGCGGCGGTCCAGCCGCACCACCAGGTAGTCCGACGACAGGCGCTCCGCCGAACCCTCGCCCCACTCGACGACGATCGCCGAGCGTTCCAGGTCCGTGTCCAGGTCCAGGTCGTCCAGCTGGGACAGGTCGCCGCCGAGGCGGTACGCGTCCACGTGGACCAACGGGACTCCCGCGACGCCGGACGGGTGGACGCGGGCCAGGACGAACGTCGGGCTGCTGACGCGGCCGCCGACGCCGAGGCCGTCCGCGATGCCGCGGGTCAGCGTGGTCTTGCCCGCGCCGAGGGGGCCGGCGAGCAGGACCAGGTCCCCCGCGCGCAGGGAACGGCCCAGAGACCGCCCGAACTCCATCGTTTCTTCGGGCGTCGGGAACACAAACGTCAACGTTGCCACCACCAGTTCCGCCGGGACGAGTCTTCGCCGTCCACACCGGAACAGCGTTGCAGTAAGTCGATCAGGTGGCTGTTCACCAGCTCGGGCTGCTCCAGCAGCACCATGTGCCCGGCGCCGCGCACGCGCACCAGCTCCGCGTCGGGCAGCTCGGACGCGATCCGCTCGGCGTGCGCGAACGGTGTGAAGCGGTCCGAATCACCGCCGATGACCAGCACTTCCGCGTGCTTCAACCCGGCCAGCGCCGCGTAGCGGTTGTGGCTGCCGAGCGTGTCGACGAAGTTCACCAGGCCACGCACCGGCGTCACTTCCAGCATCTCGAGCATGAAGTCGACGAGCCGGGGCGCGACGTCGCGGCTGCCGAACGCCAGCCGCCGCACGGCCTGCCGGGTCAGCTGGCCGCCCGCCGCGCGGACGAACTCCACCAGCCCTGGCTGCCAGCCGGCGAGCCCGCCCGCGGCGCGTGTGAGCGGGTTGTACTTCGAGAGCAGCGATCGCGGCAGCCCGCGCGCCCCGACCTCGCCGGCCGCCGTCGCGATGAAGGCGACCCCTTCGACGCGCTCCTCGAACAGCTCGGGGAACTCCGCGGCGAGCTCCATGATCACCATGCCGCCCATCGAATGCCCCATCAGCACGATGGGCCCGTCGGGCACCACGGACCGCAGCACGACGTCGAGGTCGCGCGCCAGCTGCTCGATCGTCGAGTTCTCCGCCGACGCCGCGCCGGACAGGCCGTGGCCGCGGTGGTCGTAGTAGACCTGGCGCACGCGCGGCAACCGCAGCGTCGCGAGGTCGCGTCGCTGGAAGTGGAAACAGCGCCGCGAAAGCGCGAAGCCGTGCACGCCCACGACGGTCAGGTCCGGTTTTCCGCCGTCCTCCGGGTCGATCTCCTCGACCGAAAGCGGCGTGCCGTCGTCGGCCGCGACCGTGGACGCGCGGTCGGGCTTCAGCTCCCCCAGCGGCTCGTCCACGTACGGATCCTCACTGTGCCGCCGCTGCTGCGCGGCGACGATAGCGGCGGCGGCGGTCCCGGTGGCGATGGCCCCGACCCCGCCGGCGATGGCCAGCAGTCGACGTGAAGGTGTCACGAGCCCGCTCCCAGATACCGGCGCCGCACCCGCGGGCGGTACATCGACGTCACGATCTCGTAGTCGATCGTGCCCAGCTTGTCGGCCCACTCCCGCGCGGTCGGCTCGCCCTTCGTCCCCGGCCCGAACAGGACGACCTCGGCGCCGACCGCGGGCTCGTCGGCACCGCAGTCCACGATCAGCTGGTCCATGCAGACGCGCCCCACGACCGGACGCCGTTGCCCGCCGAGCCAGACGTCCATCCGGCCCGACAGCGAGCGCGGCACGCCGTCGGCGTAGCCCGCAGGCACCAGGGCCAGGTTCGTGTCGTGCGACGCCGTCCAGGTGTGCCCGTAGGACACCGATTCCCCGGCTTCGATCCGCTTGACGAGCACGACCGCGGACCGGAACGTCATGGCCGGGCGCAGGTCTTCGGCCTGCGACACCGGGTTGAGCCCGTACATCGCGATCCCGGGCCGGACGACGTCGAAGTGCAGATCCGGCCGGGTCAGCACGGCCGCGGAGTTCGCCAGGTGCCGCTTCGGGTCGAGCCCGGCGGCGCGGGCGACGTCGTAGGCCTCGGCGAACCGCTTCGCCTGGGCGTCGATCGAGGGGTGGCCCGGCTCGTCGGCGCAGGCGAGGTGCGACCAGATCGCGACGACGTCCACGCGCGGCTCGGCCGCAGCCGCGGAAACCAGCTCGGCCCAGCCCGACGGCGGGCAGCCGTTGCGCGAGAGGCCGGTGTCGATTTTGAGGTGCACACGGGCCTGGGTACCCGCGGGGACGGCGGCGGCGATGCGACGTAGCTCACCGACCGAGCTGGCGGCCAGGTCGACGCCGGCCTCGACGCCCGCGGCGAAGTCGACCTCCGGGACGTCCAGCCAGCTGAACAGCCGGGCCGTGATCCCGGCGCGGCGCAGGTCGAGGGCCTCACCGAGGGAGCAGGTACCGAGCCAGCTCGCGCCGGCCTCGACCGCGGCGCGCGCCACCGGCAGCGCGCCGTGGCCGTAGGCGTCGGCCTTCACCACGGCCATCACTTCGGCGCCGGGCGCGCGGGCACCCAGCAGCGTGAGGTTGTGGCGGATGGCGTCGAGGTCGATGTCGACCTGGGCGCGGGGAGAACTGGAGGGCGTCATGACGCCCTCCAGTTTCCCATGACCCGAGGTCAGGACAGGCGCGCCCCGGACTTGGCGGAGAACACGTGCAGCTCGTCGGGCCGAATGCGCAGGTGCAGGGTGTCGCCCATGGCGGGCGGCGTGCGCGGGTCGACGCGGGCGACGATGTTGGACTTGGTGCCCTCGGCGTCGGTCTCGGCGAGCTTGCCGTAGACGTAGGCGTCCGAGCCCAGCTCCTCGACCAGTTCCACCTTGATCGGCACCGAGCCCTCTTCGGTGGCCGACACCTCCAGCGACTCCGGCCGGAAGCCCACCGTCACGGTGTCACCCTCGGCGGCGGCGATGATCTCGCGGGACAGCGGCAGGCGCGCGCCACCCAGCTCGGCGCCGTCGGCGGTGAGCTTCGCCGTGACGAGGTTCATGGCCGGCGAGCCGATGAACCCGGCGACGAAGGCGTTCGCGGGCCGGTCGTAGAGGGCGCGCGGGGTGTCGCACTGCTGCAGCAGGCCGTCCGACAGCACGGCGACGCGGTCACCCATCGTCATGGCCTCGACCTGGTCGTGCGTGACGTAGACGGTCGTGACGCCGAGACGGCGCTGCAGCGCGGCGATCTGCGTACGCGTCGAGACACGCAGCTTCGCGTCGAGGTTCGACAGCGGCTCGTCCATCAGGAAGACCTGCGGCTCGCGCACGATCGCGCGGCCCATGGCGACACGCTGGCGCTGACCACCGGAGAGCGCCTTCGGCTTGCGGTCGAGGTAGTCCTCGATGTCGAGCAGCTTGGCCGCGTCGAGCACCTTCTGCTTGATCTCGGACGCGGGGCGCCCGGCGATCTTCAGCGCGAAGCCCATGTTCTGCCCGACCGTCATGTGCGGGTAGAGCGCGTAGTTCTGGAACACCATCGCGATGTCACGCGAACGCGGCGGCAGCTGCGTGACGTCGCGGTCGCCGATCCAGACGGCGCCGTCGTCGATGTCCTCGAGCCCGGCGAGCATCCGCAGGCTGGTCGACTTGCCGCAGCCGGACGGGCCGACCAGCACCAGGAACTCGCCGTCGGCGATCTCCAGGTCCAGCGCGTCGACCGCGGGGCGCTCGGAACCGGCGTAACGCCGGGTCGCCTTGTCGTAGGTGATGGAAGCCATCGGTCAGTCCTCTCCGAAAGTGCGCCTGACCCCGTACGCGGCTTCGCGCGCTTCGAGGTGGCGTTGCTGGATCCGGTGGCCCTCGGCGCGCTGCGCCTCGGTCGGCTCGTCCAGCTCGAGCCGCGTCTTCTGATTTCCTTGCCAGGACGGGGGTTCCGCGCTGGACGTCAGGGCCCACGCCGCCTGCCGCGCCGCGCCGATGGCGACGTACTCGGCGACTTCGGGCAGCTGCACGGGCACGCCGAACACGAGCGGCGCGACCGCGCGGACGGCGGCCGACTGCGCGCCACCGCCGATCAGCAGCACGCGGTGGACGTCGAGACCGTGCGCGCGGACGGCGTCCAGACCGGCGGCCAGGCCGCACAGCATGCCTTCGACGGCGCTGCGCGCGAGGTTTTCGGGCGTCATGTTCGCCCGGGTCAGGCCGGTCAGGGAGCCGGTGGCGCCGGGGAGGTTCGGGGTGCGCTCGCCGTCCAGGTAGGGCAGGAACGTGAGGCCGCCGGCGCCGGGCTCGGCCCGCAAAGCGAGCCGGTCGAACTCGCTCAGCGTCGCGCCGAGCATCGCGGCGGTCGAGGTGAGCACGCGGGCCGCGTTGAGCGTGCAGGCCAGCGGGAGGAAGCGGCCGGTGGCGTCGGCGAACCCGGCGACCTCGCCGCTGGCGTCGGCCGCGCCGGTCTCGGCGACGCCGAACACGGTGCCGCTGGTGCCGAGCGACACGACGACGTCACCCGGCTGCAGTTCGAGGGCGAGCGCGGCGGCCATGTTGTCGCCGGTACCGGCCGAGACGAGCACGCCGTTCTTCGTGTGGCCGGCGGCGTCGGCCGGGCCGAGCACGGTCGGCAGCTCGGGCGTCCGGCCGCCGAAGGCGTGCGCGAGGACGTCGAGGCGGTAGGCGTTGTCGGACGGCGAGAAGTAGCCGGTGCCGGAGGCGTCACCGCGGTCGGTGACCGGGTCGCCGCCGGTGAGCTTCCAGGTCAGCCAGTCGTGCGGCAGCATCACGCGGGCCACGCGATCGGCCAGCTCCGGCTCGTGGTCGGCCAGCCAGCGCAGCTTCGTGACGGTGAAGCTGGCGACCGGCACCGAGCCGACGGACTTCGCCCAGACGGACGGCCCGCCGAGCTCATCGATCAGGTCGAGCGCGGCCTGCGCCGAGCGGTTGTCGTTCCACAGCAGCGCGGGCCGGACGACGTCGTCGTTCTCGTCGAGGGTCACCATGCCGTGCTGCTGGCCGCCGATGCCGATGGCCTTGACGTCGTCGAGCAGGCCGGTTGTGGCGGTTTCGAAGGCCTCCCACCAGGCCGCGGGGTCGACCTCGGTGCCGTCCGGGTGCGGCGCGCGACCGGTGCGGACGATCTCGCCCGTCCCGGCGTCGCACACGACGACCTTGGTCGACTGCGTGGACGAATCGATGCCGGCCACCAGCTCAGCTGTCATACGGCTGCCCCTCCTCGACGTGTTCGACCATCTCGATCGCGGTACCGGCGTTCAGCGCGGCCTCGATCTCCTCGGTCGGGGTGGTCTCCCCGGTGATGAGCAGGTCGTAGTCCCCGACGTCACCGTGCGCGTAGGTCGCGGTCCGGCCGAACTTCGAGTGGTCGACGACGAGGACGGTGTGGTTCGCGACCTTCAGCGCGGCCTTCTTCAGCTCCGCGTAGTCCCGATCGGGGTGGTAGAGCCGCCCGACGGCGACGGCCGTGACGGACACGAAGGAAACGTCGGCGCGGATGCTGTCCAGCAGGTTGAGGACCTCGGGCCCGGCGCAGGAGTCGTACTCCTGGCTGTAGCGCCCGCCGGCGAGCACGACGTCGACCTTCGGGCCGAGCAGCCGCGCGGCGTGCAGCGAATTGGTGACGACGGTGAGCGCGTCGATCTCGGCGAGCCGCTTGACCAGCGGAAGCAGCGTCGTGGAGTCGTCGACGAAGACGGTCTGCCCCGGCTGGACGTGCTTCGCGGCGGCTTCGCCGAGGGCCTCTTTTTCGCCGTGGTGCAGGGTGTCGCGGAAGCGGGCGGCGGTCTCGATGGTGAGCGCCGGGTAGGCCTCGACCTTGCCGCGAAGCTTGCGCAGGAGCCGTCGTTCGGCCAGGTCGTCGAGGTCGCGGTGCATGGTCATCAAGCTGACCTTGAAGCGGGCCGTGAGGTCGTCGATCCGGGCTTCGCCCTGCTCGATGACGTGGTCGAGGATGTCCTGCCGCCGCTGCTCGACGGCAGCGTCGGACGGCCGGGTCTTCCGGTCTCCAGACGCTGTGCCGCCGCTCACACGGCCTTCTTACCAGATTTATGGCCCAGAGTTAACAGAGAACTCGATAACTCTTCGCACGGCGGTCGCCTGTTCCCGGCTAGGACAGCAGTGAGCGGATCGCCCGCAGGGCCTCCGGGATCGCGTGCACCAGCGCCGACGACGAGGTCGGGGCGTTCTGGGCCGCGATCGCGCCCGCCAGCGAGTGCACGTGGGCGGCCATCGCCGCCGCCAGCCAGGGGTCCAGGCCCGCCGCCAGCAGGGAGCCCAGCAGGCCCGACAGCACGTCACCCGAGCCCGGCGTCGCGAGCCACGCGCCGCGCGGGGTGTTGACCGCCGCGCGGCCGTCCGGGGCCGCCACCACCGTCACGTGCCCCTTCAACAACACCACCGCGTTGTACTTCTTCGCCGCTTCACGCGCGGCCGTCACGCGGTCCGGGCCCGGCTTGCGGCCCATCAGGCGCTCGTACTCCCCCGCGTGCGGGGTCAGGACCAGCGGGGTGTCCGGGTCGCGGGCGTCGAGGACCTCCGGGGACTTCGCGATGATCGTCGTGGCGTCGGCGTCCGCGCAGACGGGAAGGCCCTGGCCGAGGACGTACCGGACGACGTCGCGGCCCTCCGAGCCCGTGCCGATGCCCGGCCCGACCGCCCAGGCCTGCACGCGGCCGGCGTCCGCGACCGTGCCCGTCGCGATGACCTCCGGCCACTGCGCCCGGACGACGTCCGCCGCGTGGCCCGCGTAGCGGACCATCCCGGCCGTCGCGCGCACCGCCGCGCCCGCGGTCAGCACCGCGGCGCCCGGATACGTCGCCGAGCCCGCCGCAACGCCCACGACGCCCTGGCTGTACTTGTCGTCAAGCGGTCCCGGCACCGGCCAGGCCGCGGCGACGTCGACGATGTCGAGCCGCTGGAGGTCGGGGTCCGTCAGCTCGAGGCCGATGTCGACGAGCACGACCTCGCCGCACCACGACGGCGCGAGCGCGTGCACCGGCTTGAGCGCGCCGAAGGTGACCGTGCGGGTCGCGCGCACCGCCGGGCCGTCGACGGCGCCGGTGTCCGGGTCGACGCCACTGGGCAGGTCGACCGCGACGATCGGCGCCTCGACCAGGGAAACCAGCCGCGCCGCCGCCGGCCGCAGCGATCCCGACGCCGAGATCCCGACGATCCCGTCGACCACGACGTCCGCCCGCGCGATCCACTGTGGACCGTCCTCGGCGGACACGACACGGCCCCCGGCCCGGCGCAACGCCGCGAGCCCGGCCTCGTGCGCGCGGGAACCCAGCAGGACGGCCGTGACAGCGACTCCGCGGCGGCGCAAGAAAGCCCCGGCCCACAGGGCGTCGCCGCCGTTGTCACCCGAGCCGACCAGCAGCACCACCCGGCGGCCGGACACCGTGCCGGTGTGCTCGGCGAGCACGTCCGCGATCTGCACCGCCAGCCCGAACGACGCGCGCCGCATCAGCTCGCCCTCGGGCGTGACGGCGAACGCCCGCCCCTCCGCCTCGCGAATCCGTTCCGTGGTCCAGATTCCCTGCACGGCGAAGGCCTCCCGCTATTCGACGGTGACAGACTTCGCCAGGTTACGCGGCTTGTCGACGTCGTACCCGCGAGTGCGGGCGATCTCCGCGGCCAGCACCTGCAGCGGCACGGTGGACACCAGCGGCTGCAGCAGCGTCGGGACCGCCGGGACCTCGATCAGCTCGTCCGCGAACGGCCGGACCGTCTCGTCACCCTCTTCGGCGATCACGATCGTGCGGGCGCCACGCGCCTGGATCTCGCTGATGTTCGACACCAGCTTCGAGTGCAGCACCGCGCGGCCCTTCGGCGAGGGCATCACGACGACGACCGGCAGGCCGTCCTCGATCAGCGCGATCGGGCCGTGCTTGAGCTCGCCGGCCGCGAAGCCCTCGGCGTGCATGTATGCGAGCTCCTTGAGCTTCAGCGCGCCCTCGAGGGCGACCGGGAACCCGACGTGACGGCCGAGGAACAGCACCGCCTTCGAGTCGGCGATCCGGCGGCCGAGGTCCCGCACCTGGTCCACAGTGGACAGCACCTTCTGGACGGCCGCGGGCATGGCCTCCAGCTCGGCGAACTCCCGGGCCACCTCGTCCGGGTACTTGGTGCCGCGGGCCTGCGCCAGCGCCAGGCCGACCAGGTAGTTGGCCGCGATCTGGGCGAGGAACGCCTTCGTCGAGGCGACACCGATCTCGGGGCCGGCGTGGGTGTAGAGCACGGCGTCCGACTCGCGCGGGATCTGCGCGCCGTTGGTGTTGCAGACGGCCAGCACGCGCGCCTTCTGCTCGCGCGCGTGGCGCACGGCCTCCAGCGTGTCCGCCGTCTCGCCGGACTGCGACACGGCGACGACCAGCGTCGCGCGGTCGAGGACCGGGTCGCGGTAGCGGAACTCGCTGGCCAGCTCGACCTCCACCGGGAGGCGGCACCAGTGCTCGATGGCGTACTTGGCGACGAGGCCGGAGTGGTAGGCCGACCCGCAGGCGACGACGAAGACCTTGTCGACGTCCCGCAGGTCCTGGTCGGAGATGCGCTGCTCGTCGAGAATGATCCGGCCGTTGTCGAAGTGCCCGCGAAGGGTGTTCGCCAGCGCCTCCGGCTGCTCCTCGATCTCCTTGAGCATGAAGTACTCGTGGCCGCCCTTCTCGGCGGCCGAGAGGTCCCAGTCCACGGTGAACGGCTTCGCCTGGGCGGCGTCGCCGTGGAAGTCGGTGACCTCGTAACCCTCGCGCGTGATCACGACGAGCTGGTCCTGGCCCAGCTCGACGGCCTCGCGGGTGTGCTCGATGAACGCCGAGACGTCGGAGGCGACGAAGTGCTCACCCTCGCCGACGCCGACGACCAGCGGCGACGACCGGCGGGCGGCGACGATGGTGCCCGAGTGGTCGGCGTGCGTCACGACCAGCGTGAACGCGCCTTCGAGGCGGCGGCAGACGGCGGCGACGGAGGCCGCGAAGTCCCCGGCGGTCTCGCCACCGGTGTACGCGCGGGCGATGAGGTGCGCGGCGGTCTCGCTGTCGGTGTCGCTGGCCATCTCGACGCCGTCGGCTTCCAGCTCGGCGCGGAGGGCGGCGAAGTTCTCGATGATGCCGTTGTGCACGACCGCGACGCGCCCGGTGGTGTCGCGGTGCGGGTGCGAGTTGCGGTCCACCGGGGCACCGTGGGTGGCCCAGCGGGTGTGGCCCATGCCGGCGGTGCCGGCGAAGTGGTCCCGGCCGACCTTGTCGAGCTCGGCCTCCAGGTTGGCCAGCCGGCCCGCCTTGCGCTCGACGTTCAGCGCGCCGGCGCCGTCGAGGACCGCGACACCGGCCGAGTCGTAACCGCGGTACTCCATGCGCCGGAGCCCACCGAGAACGACGTCCAGGGCCGGGCGGTGCCCGACATATCCCACGATTCCACACACGCGCACCAGCCTAACGAGGGACATTCAGCCGATCGACGGGGCACGCGAACCGCTCCCGACCTGCAAGAACGTCGCCGAACATGGTCCGGACCAATCGAAATAGGGTGACGTACGCTGCGTAAGCACCCGCTCCCGCTCCGCGCTTCCAGGACGGGCGGTTCGAGGGGCGCCGGGGCGGCGGGCGAGCCGGGGAGGGGTGCGGGCAGTAGGGTTCCGGCCATGGCCAGCAAGCCCAAGCAGCTGCTCGCGGAGCTGAAGCACCCGGGTCCGCACGAGGTCCTTCGCGGCAACCTCGCCCTGGTCGGCCTGCCGGGCGTGGTGTTCACGCCCCGCGCCGGCCTGGGCCTGCCCGCCGTCGCCTTCGGGCACGGCTGGCTGCAGCCGCCCGACCGGTACCGCCAGCTGCTGCACCACCTCGCCAGCTGGGGCATCGTCGCCGCGGCGCCGGCCACCCAGCGCGGGCCGCTGCCGTCGCACCGGCTGCTCGCCGCGGACCTGCTGACCACCCTCGACGTCATCACGACCGTGCGGCTCGGCCCGGACGGCATCAGCGTCGACCCGGCGAAGCTCGGGCTCGCCGGGCACTCCGCCGGCGGCGGTTCGGCGGTGCTGGCCGCGGCGCAGGACGCGCAGGCCGAAAACCCGCGGATCCGCGCGGTCGCCACCATCACGGCCGCCCAGACGCTCCCGCCGGCGAGCGAGGCCGCGCGCGCCATCACCGTCCCGGGCCTGCACCTGGCCGCCGAAGACGACCTGGTCGCGCCGTCCGTCGGGCACGCACAGGCGATCGCGGACAACTGGGGCGGCGACGACGTCCAGCTGCGCACGCTCGGCAAGGCCTCGCACCTGGGTGTGACGGAAGGCCGCCACTGGTCGCAGCTGATCATGCACGGCAAGCCGCACCGCGGAACGCAGCAGCTCACCCGCGCGCTGTTCACGGCGTTCTTCCTGACCCACCTGACCGGCACCGACAAGTACCGGCCCCTGCTGGAGGCGGACATCAAGCGCGCGACCATCGAACGCGAGGACGAACCGGCTCACTAGACCCGACGCGAAAAGGGGGCCCGGCGAGTGCCGGGCCCCCTTTTCGCGGTTCGGAACGGCCAGCTGGACGATCCCGCCCGCTGCCACGAGAAACGACCCGGTAGCACCGGGCCCTTTCGCAGACCGGACCCGGCCAGCTCGTGCTCCGGCAGCCGAATCGACATACGCCCCACCTGGCCGATCCCGCCCGCTGACGCGGAAGGGCCGGGCCCTTTCGCAGGCCGGCACAGCCGGCTCGCTCTTCGACGGCGAATTCCCCGCTGACGCAAAGAAAGGGCCCGGCGAGTGCCGGGCCCCTTTCTCAGCAGCGAACCTCAGACCAGCCAGCTCGTGCTGGAGAAGTCGTCCTCGTCCTCGACCGGGCGGGCGTGCCGTCCGCGCGGGCGCTGGGGCTCGGGCTCCGCGGCGGGCGGCTCCGGCGACGGCAGCGGCACCGGCTCGGGGCGTGGCTCCGCCGCGGACGGGGCCTGGTAGGCCGGGAAGCTGTTCGTCGGCGTCGAGTCCTCGTCCTCGGCGCCGAACTGCATCAGCGACTCGCGGCCCTTGTCGGCCAGGGTCTTCTCCGTCGCCCAGCCGCCCGCGCTCTGCTTGCGCTTGTTGAGCTCATCCATGTGCTCGGCGTACTTCTGCGCGGCACCCAGCTCGGTCTTCAGGCCCTCACGCGCCTGCGCCGCGGCCTCCGCGACGCGCCGTTCCCGCAGCCCCCGCTGCTCGTCCTGCTCGCGCGCCGCGGCGTCCATCGTGGAGATCGCCGCACGGTACCTCTCTTCGGCGCTGGTCATCGCCCCTCCTCAACCCTCACCCGAAAGCCCCCACACGAAAGCCCTCACCGGTCGTACCGGATCGAGCGCTCACCCTCGTCGTCCAGCGAGCCGCTGATCCGGCCCTTCGCGCCGCTCGTTTCGAAGACGCCGCCCTCGACGCGGTACTGGCTGGGCCCGCGCTGCTGGTCACCGCCGCCACCACCGGGCGCGCCGCCCATGCCGCCCATCATCCCGCCCATGCCACCCATGCCGCTCATGCCACTGGCCGAGCCGCTCGCGGCCGCCTGGTGCATGCCGGGGTCGACCGGCGTCGCGCCGAGCCCGCCCCCGTCGGACGAGGGCAGCGACGCGTCGCTGCCCGTCTGGGCCCCCGGCTCCAGGGACACCGCGCCGGCGAAGTCGGCCGTCCGGCCGCCCGTGATGGCGGAGCCGAAGTCGCTCGCCCCGGCCGTGGTCGTCGAGTCGCCGCCGCCCCCGCCGACGCCCGCGTCGGCCGTGGCCAGCGCCGGTTCGGCCGTCGCGTCGGTGCCGAGGTCACCCGAGAAGTCCATGCCACCCGGCGCGCTGAACCCGCCACCGCCGCCGGAGGCCGCCGCCGCGCCCTGCGTCATGCCCGGGTCCGGGTTGGCCGGCGCCGGGTCCTTCGTCAGGGGCGACTCGGCGTCCGCGTCGTGCCGGACGGCGGAGGACGCACCATCGGAACCGGCGGTCGCACCGGTGCCGGACGCACCGGACGTGCCGGTGCCGTCGGCCTTGAGGTCGCCGGCCTTGGGGCCGTCCTTCGAGTCCAGGGTGTAGGTGGTCGGCTCGCCCTTGCCGTCGTCGACGGTGACGACCGTCGGACCGTCCGGCCCTTCCGGACGCTCGGCGGTGATCTTCAGGTTGCCGTCCTGGATGTGGATCTTGCCGTCCGGACCCGGCTTGTAGCTGCCGTCGGCCGACGGCTGCCCGTCCTTGCCGGCCTGGCTGCCCTGCGGCCCGAACGAGGCGTCCTTGCCGTCAGCGCCCTTGCCGTCGGCCCCCTTGGCGTCGGCCTTGTCGTCGTCGCCCCAGTCGAGGGGGTAGTCCTTCTTGTGGCCTTGGCCGTCGTCGACCGTGATGTCCATCTTGCCCTGCTTGTCGGGCTCGGACATCTCGATCGTGTTGTCGCCCTTCTTGACCGACACGGTCTCCGTGTCGTCGGCGTCCTTGATGGCCTCGCCGGTCTTCGGGTCGATCGGGTACGGCTCGCCGGTCGACGGGTCGACCTCGAGGGGCTTGCCGGTGACCGGGTTCGTGCCGGCGCCGTCCGGCTTGGGCGTGGCGTCCTCCGGCTTCGGCGGCTCACTCGCGGACGGCGTCGTGGCGCCGCCACCGCCACCCGTCGGGCCGCCACCACCGCCCGCCGGGCCGCCACCGCCACCCGTGGGGCCACCGCCACCTGCGGGGCCACCGCCACCGCCGGTGTTGCTGTTCTTGCCCCCGCCGCCGGTCGTGGTGTCCTTGCCGCCGTCACCGGTGCCGGTGCCCTTGGCCTCGGTCAGCTGGTTGGTGTAGCCGGACATGTACTGGTCGAGCGCGCCCCACTGCTGGTCGATCGTGTCCTTGGCGGACTTGCAGGAGCCGTTGAACGCGTTGATCAGGCTCTGGTACTCGGTGGTGAACGCGCCGTCGCGCCAGTAGCGGCAGACCTGGCGGCCGTAGTCCTTGTTCTCGTCGTTGAAGCCGCAGTCGTCGTTCTGCAGCCGCTCGGCGAGGTTCGTCTGGTTGCCGTTCTGCGCGTTGACGGCGTCGACCCAGCCGGCGACCTTCATGAAGTCGTCGAACTCTTCGGTCTCGCCGTTCGCGATCTTGAGGACGTCGCGGGCCATGGTGATGTCGGCCTGGGCGATCGTCGTGCGGTGCAGCGCGAGGACCTCGTCGACCTTCTTCTTGACCGCGTCGAAGACGCGGCCCACGGTCTCCGGGATCAGCTTCGCGGCGCCGTCGATCTGCTGGGAGAGCTCCTTGGCGTGCGGCTTGAGCGTCTCGTCGTACTTGATCTCCGCCGCGTTGGCGCCCTTGCCCTTCCACTCGCCGAAGAGGGTCTGGAGCTCGGTGTCGCTCTTGGAGAGCGTGTCCTCGACGACCTTGTGCGCCTTGCCCAGGTCGTCGGCGTCGGTGAGGAACTTCTGGTACTGGATCCCGCGGTTCTCGTGGAACTTGTCCTTGAGGTCCTTCTGCGGGTCGAGCTGGCCGGTGCCGCCCTTGATCTTGTTCCAGATGTCGGTGGTCCACAGCACGAGGAAGTCGACCGTGACGTTGCCCTGGTCGAGCTGCTCGTCGGAGCTCCTCGCGCCCGCGTTGAGGGTCGGCTTCGCGATTCCGTCGAGGTTCTTCTTCGCCTGGTTCTTGCGATCGGTCTGGGCCTGCTGTTCCTTGCCCTTGGCCTGCGATTCCTGCTGGGCTTCCTTCAGCCGGTCGTCGACCTCGCCGTCCGAACCGGTGGGATAAAGCGGCGTGGTGGCCCAGTTCCGGTCGGAATACCCGTCGATGTATTCCTTGGCGTACTTTTCTTCCTCGTCGTTGAAGTTCCAGGTGTCCTTGTCGTACGCCTCCATGAGCGCCGACTTCTTTTCCATGGAGACGTTCGGGTCGTCGAGGACCTTCTTGATGTCAGCCCATTCGGCCATTACCTGCTCCCCGCCGCGTTGGCCTGCGCACCCGCGTCCGCTTCCTGCGCGGTGTACTTCCCGCCGGCGGTGCCGATGCCGCTGCTTAGGTTCATCAGCGCGTTCGACAGCCCGGTCATACCCGCGCCGATTTCGTCGATCCCGGCTTTGTACTTGCCGAAACCCTCCTGGTGGACGCGGCCGAAGTCCGCGGCGACGATCGCCGTCGGCGCGACTTTCTTGGCTTCGCCCGCCGGGTCGTCGGCGACGTCGTTGAGGCGGACCTGCGCCCGCGTCATCGCCTCCGAACTCGCGGTATAACCGTCTGGCATGGTGGCTGCCCCCTTCGATCCCACAGTCCCTGGCACCTGTTCGGAGACTGTGACGCGCCCGGACGCCGATCGGTGCCGTCGCAGATGCACACAGAGTCTAGCGTTCGGCCGCGTGGCCAGCCGGGACTTCGGAAAAGTGCACTCCGGGGGTCAGCCGGCGGCGCGCTGGGCCTCGACGGCTTCCGAAATGACCTCGGCGACCCCGCGGACGTCGACCAGCCGGTCGAGCTCGTCCAAATCGACGGAGACGCCGTAGCGGACCTCGACGCGCGAAAGGAGCTGGATCCGCTGCCGGGACGTCAGGCCGATGTCGTCGAACGGCGTCGCGTCGCCGAGCTGTTCCGGCGGGATCTCCAGCGCGGAGCAGACGATCTTCCGGATCTCGTCGGCGTAGGCACCCGGGTCAGTCATGGTGCCCATTCTCGCCCCACCAGCGGTCGCGGGCCGCGGCGCGGGACACCTTGCCGCTGGACGTCCGCGGCACCGCGCCCGGCCGGACCAGCCACAGGCCGCGCAGCGGCAGGTCGTGGCCCGCCGACACCGCGCGGCGGACGGCGGTGGCCACGGACTCGTCGTGGTCCGCGGCGCCGACGACCGCCGCCACGCCCTCGCCGCGCCCGTCCCGCACCGCGAACGCCGCGACCCGGCCCGCCCGGACGGCGGGGTGCGCGGCCTCGATCGTGGCCTCGATGTCCTGCGGGTGGTGGTTGCGGCCGTCGACGATGATCAGGTCCTTCAACCGCCCGGTGACGTAGAGCTGACCGTCGTGGAAGAAGCCGAGGTCGCCCGTGCGCAGCCAGCCGTCCCCGGTGAAGGCGTCGCCGCGGTCCGGACGTCCCCAGTAGCCGTCGGCGACGTTGGGCCCCGACACCCAGATCTCCTTGTCGACAATCTGGACGCGCTGACCGTACGGCCGTCCCGACGACACCAGGGCCTCGCCGTCGAACGCCGTGACCGTCGGGCCCTCGTCCCCCGCGCTGGCGACGAACACCGTCGCCTCCGCCAGCCCGTAACACGGCTTCTGCGCCGCGCGCGGCAGCCCGAACGGCGCGAACGCCCGGTCGAACGCCTCCACGGTGGCCGCGCGGACCGGCTCGCTGCCGTTCAGCACCGAGTTCACCTGCGACAGGTCGACGTCCTCGAGGTCACCGGCGGCTTCGGCGGCCAGGTCGAAGGCGAAGTTCGGCGCGGCCGTGATCGCGCCCGGGTGCCCGGCGAGCAGCCGGATCCAGCGGAGCGGGTCGCGCACGAACTCCATCGGCGTGAAGAACACCGAGCGCGCGCCCAGGAAGACCGGGGTGCCGATGAGCAGGACCAAACCCATGTCGTGGAAGAACGGCACCCAGCCGGCGAGCGGGGTCGACGCGTCGGCGTGGTAGCAGTCCGTCGTCTGCCAGCAGCTGGCCACGAGCGCGCGGTGCGAGATCACCGCGCCGGCCGGGCGGCTCGTCGAGCCCGAGGTGTACTGCAGGTAGGCGGGGTCGGTCATGGCGACCGCGGCGGGCGGCTCGGTGTCGTCGGACGCGATGTCGTCGACCGCCAGCAGGACCTCCGGCCGGGAAGCCAGGCTGTCCAGGAAGTCCTTCGAGGTCAGGATGACCGATGGTGTGGCGTCGGCGAGGGCCGACTCGAGCCGGGCGCGGTGCGTGCGCCCGGTCGGCACGGACAGCGGCACCGCGACGAGCCCCGCGTACAGCGTCCCGAGGAAACCCACGACGTACCCGAGGTCCTGGCGGGCGACGATCGCCACCCGATCGCCCGGCCGGGTGACGCGGCGCAGCTCGCGGGCGACCCCGCGGACCCGGGCGAGCACCTGCGGCCACGTCAGGGTGTGGTCGGTGTGGTTGCCGGGGCCCGGGAAGACCCGGCAGGTGAACGCAGGCCGGTCTTCGGCGGCGTTGCGGACCAGGAGGTCCGTGAGCGGCGTGGTGAGGACCTCTTCCGGGACGTCTGCGGGCGGCACGGCCTCATCCTGCCCTACCGTCTGCAGGCGATGGACGAGTTCGAACGACACGGGATCGCGGTGGTCGAGGGCCGTGACGCCGCCGCGCGAGCCCTGCGGTCGGCGGAGCTGACGTCGGATCCCGGCGCCGGCTCACCCAGCGTGCTGCTGCGCGATGGTGAAGGTCACACCCGGGTGCGCGGGGTGCTGCGGGAGATCATCACCCGGCTGGAGCCGTTCCCGGATTCGGTGCGCACGGAGATCGAGGCGGTCGTCGGCGGGCTGGGGACGTCGTTCGACCTGGTGCGCGACTTCGCGCGGCCGGTCGCGGGCCTGGTGACCGCCGCGGTGCTGGGCGTGCCGCTCGACGACGTCTTCCTGGACCACCTGGAGCGGACGACGGCCAACCTCGATGTCTTCGGCGGCACGGACCGCGCGGCCCAGTCGTCGGCGTTCCGGCTGTCGGTGCAGCTCAGCCGGGCTGCGGCCGAGCCGGGCAGCGGCCTGGCGGCGTTGCGCGCGGCACACGCGGAGGGCCGGCTCGACGACGACGAGCTGGCGATCAACCCGGTGGTGCTGGCGCACGCGGCGTACGAGAACTCACTGAACTTCCTGGCGTCCGCCGGGCTGGCCCTGGCCTCGGGCTCCGCGCAGGCAAGCGTGCGTGAGCTGGCGGCGGAAATCTGCCCGGCCCGGTACGTGCTGCGCTTCGGCGCCGCAGGCCCGGTCGCGATCTCGCTGGCCGACGGCCTCCCGTTCGGCCTCGGCAGGCACGCCTGCCCGGGGTCGGGAGTGGCGCTGGCCGAAGGCGAGATCGCGCTGCGGGCGCTGTCGCGGTTCCTGGCGGGCGGGTGCCAGGTCGGCGAAGTCCGGTGGAAGACCCACCCGGTGTTTCGCGGCCTGGCCTCGGCGCGAGTCGTCGTGAGTGAGAAACAGGGTTAGAACACTGTTTCTCACTCACGAGGGGCCGCGGCAGGCTACGAAACGGCCGAGACCACTCCGGCCAGGCGGTCGGCCGCGGCCTGGGCGGTGGCCTGGGCCGGGGCCTCGACCATCACGCGGACCAGCTGCTCGGTGCCGGACGGGCGCAGCAGCACCCGGCCCTCCTCGCCCAGCTCGGCTTCGACCGCGCCGACCGCGTCACGGACCTCGGTCGAGCCCGCGACCGCCGCCTTGTCGGCGACCGGGACGTTCACCAGCACCTGCGGCAGGCGGTTCATCACGGCGGCCAGGTCGGCGAGGGACTTGCCCGTCTCGGCCATGCGGCTCATCAGGCGCAGCGCCGTCAGCAGGCCGTCACCCGTGGTGGCGTGCGCCGGGAGCACGACGTGGCCGGACTGCTCGCCGCCGAGGGCGAAGCCGCTGGAACGCAGCTCCTCCAGGACGTAGCGGTCGCCGACCGCGGTGGTGACCACGGTGATGCCGTGGGCGCGCATCGCCAGGTGCAGGCCGAGGTTGCTCATCACGGTCGCGACCAGCGTGTCCTTGGCCAGCTCACCGGACTCGGCCAGCGCGAGCGCCAGCACCGCCATGATCTGGTCACCGTCGATCAGCTCGCCGGCGGAGTCGACGGCCACGCAGCGGTCGGCGTCACCGTCGTGCGCGATGCCGAGGTCGGCGCCGTGCTTGACGACCGCCTCGCGCAGCCGCTCCGGGTGGTTGGAGCCGCAGTGCTCGTTGATGTTGACGCCGTCGGGCTCCGCGTACAGCGCGACGACCTCGGCGCCGGCGCGGCGGTAGATCTCCGGCGCGGCGGCGGACGACGCGCCGTTGGCGCAGTCGACGACGACCTTCAGGCCGTCGAGCGAGTGCGGCGTCACCGCGAGCAGGTGCTCGGCGTAGCGGTCGAGCGCGTCCTCGACGTCCGTGACACGTCCCACACCGGCACCGGTCGGGCGGACGGCGTTCGAGGCCAGGCCGGCTTCGATCTCGTCCTCGATGCCGTCGGGGAGCTTGTGCCCGCCCGCGGCGAAGAGCTTGATGCCGTTGTCGGGCATCGGGTTGTGCGACGCGGAGATCATCACGCCCAGATCGGCCTCGAGCGAGCCGACCAGGTAGGCGACGGCCGGGGTCGGCAGGACGCCGACCCGGCGGACGTCCGCCCCGGCGGAGGTGAGCCCGGCCACGACGGCGGCTTCGAGCATCTCACCGCTGGCCCGCGGGTCCCGGCCGACGACCGCGACCGGCCGGTGCGAGCGGTCGTGGGCGGCGAGCACCCGGGCGGCACTGGCCGCCAGCGCCAGGGCCAGCTCCGGCGTCAGCTCGGCGTTGGCCAGACCACGTACCCCGTCGGTACCGAACAGGCGTGCCATCGATCGACCTCCTCAGAGTGGCTGCGACAGCGCAACCACCACGACAACCTAGCGACCGTCCCCGGGCGCTCTCCCCCACCCCCGAATGTCGCTCCGAGCTCTGAAAATGCGACATCGGCCTGAAGAAACGCCGAAGCGCCCATCCGTTGGACGGATGGGCGCTCCGGTGGGTTGCGCCAGAGGCGCGATCAGCGCTTGCTGTACTGCGGGGCCTTACGGGCCTTCTTGAGGCCGTACTTCTTCCGCTCCGTGGCGCGCGCGTCACGGGTCAGGAAGCCGGCCTTCTTGAGGGCCGGGCGGTCGTCCGGGTCGACCTCGATGAGCGCACGGGCGATCGCCAGGCGCAGCGCGCCCGCCTGACCCGAGACGCCGCCACCGTGCAGGTTGGCGAAGATGTCGAACGCATCCGGCTTCTCGACCAGGACCAGCGGGTCACGGATGAGCTGCTGGTGCACCTTGTTCGGGAAGTACTGCTCGAGGGTGCGGCCGTTGAGCTTGAACTCGCCGGTGCCCGGGACGACACGCACGCGAACGACGGCCTCCTTGCGGCGGCCGACGGTCTGGGCGTTGCCGCCCGCGGCCCGCGACGGGCGCGGGGCGGTGGCGGACTCGCTGGTCGCCACCGGGGTCTCGCTCGTCGCAACCGGCGTCTCGCTGGTGGCGGCGGGAGCCTCGGCAGGGGTCTCGCTGGTCTCGACGGCGCCGGTCTCGGTCGCCTCGGTCGTGACCTCGGCGGTCTCGGGCTCGGTGCTGGTCACAGACTGTTCCTCACTCACTGCGCGACCTGCGCGATCTTGGTGATCTCGCGCGCCTGCGGCTGCTGCGCGGCGTGCGGGTGCTCCGGGCCGGCGTAGACCTTCAGCTTCTTGGCCTGGGCGCGGCCGAGCTTGTTCTTGGGCAGCATGCCCTTGACGACCTTCTCGAGAAGGTGCTCGGGCTTGCTGTCGAGCAGCTCACCGAAGGACCGCTTCCGCAGGCCGCCGGGGTAACCGCTGTGCCGGTACGCGAACTTCTGCTCGCGCTTGTTTCCGGTGAGCGCGACCTTCTCGGCGTTGACGATGATGACGAAGTCACCGGTGTCCACGTGCGGGGCGTAGGTCGGCTTGTGCTTGCCGCGCAGCAGCGTGGCGACCTCGGTCGCGAGCCGGCCGAGCACGACATCCTCGGCGTCGATCACGTGCCAGGCACGAGTGACGTCGCCGGGCTTGGGGCTGTACGTGGGCAAGGGTCTACCTCGTCGTCAACATTGCGTGTGGGTTCTGTGCGGGCCTAGCGCGCTGATGCGCCGCAACGCACAACGACATATGAAGATACCCCCACGCTCGCCGCAGCCACGCATCGGGGGTGGGTGGAAGCGCCGGTACAGGTCCGGCTGGTGCGGACTCTACCCGGTTTTCGGGCCGAAGTACCTGCACGTGCGGCCTCGACACGCGAGGATGAGACGATCCGGGCGGCCGGCGCACCGGCACAGTCGAGCAGGGGACGGCGATGAGCAAACGACCGACGGCGATCTTCGTCCTGGGTGCCCTCCTGGTGCTCGTCAGCGCGTGCGGCCAGGCCAAGGCGGGCACGCCGCTGCCGAAGGGCGACGACGCGGCGGACTACGTCGGCGGCAAGTTCGAGCAGATCATCGGCAAGCTCGAGGACAGCATCACCGACACGCGCGACATCACCAACTCGCTGGACGCCTACTTCAAGTTCGACGACAAGTGGGTCCACAGCGGCGTGACGTCGGCCCGCACCGGCACCCCGGAGAGCCGGGCCGTGCGGCACCGCTCGCTGAAGAACCCCGACGAGATCATCGACACGTACACCCCGGCCGACGGCGCCGTCGAGTACACCTACCTCGGCCCGATGTACGTGCAGAAGGGCGTCTCGCCGACGGCGTGGGTGTCGATGCCGAAGCCCGAGACCGGCCTGGTCGTGCCCTGCGCCTGGGGCGGCGTGCTGACCCCGTGCCGGATGGCCGACTCGACGGTGGACGCCTACAAGGCCGACAAGCGCGCGGTCCGCGGGGCGAAGAGCCTCGGCGACGGCCGGACGGCGCTGACCGTCAACGTGCCGTTCGACGTCTTCGTCAAGAACAAGGTCGAGATCCTGCCGCCCAGCATCACCAGCCAGGTCGGGCCGGAACTGAAGAAGGCCATGGTGCCGACCACCATCACGCTGAACCCGGACGGCAGCCTGGTTTCGTTCGTCATGGAGGCCAAGTTCGGCGGCGACGGCCACCAGGTCGAGCTCAAGTACGAGTTCAAGTTCACCGGCAAGGCGAGCCTGCAGGACATGCCGCGGGTGCCCGACGCGTCGCAGATCACCGTGCTGCCCGACCGGGCGGCGATGGACGAGTTCTACCGCCGGCTCGGCGAAGCGCAGGGCAGCTGACCCATGGCCGTTCCCCACCGCCCGACCCGAGGTGATCTCCGATGACCCAGCCGCCCGAGCCGCAGCCGCAGTGGTGGCAGCCGCCGGCCAGCCCGCAGGCCCCCGGCACCCCGCCGGCGTGGCAGCCGGAGCAGCAGGCGACCGGCCCGCACCCCGGGCAGTGGCAGCAGAACGACGGCCAGGGCGCGGCCACCGGGTCCTACACCGGCCAGTGGTCCCCGCAGCAGCAACAACAGCAGCAGCCCGGCACGAGCGGGTCGTTCTCCGGGCCGTGGCCAGGACAGCAGCCTCCCGCGGCCCCGTGGCAGCAGCAGCCGCAGCCGGGTACTCCCAGTGGCGGCCGGCCCGCGCAGCAGCAGCCCCCGCAGCAGTTCGGCGGCGGGTTCCAGCCGGCGCAGTACGGCGGCCTCGGCGCGTTCGCCACGGCGCCCGAGAAGAAGCCGAAGTCGAAAAAGCCCTTGCTCATCGGCGGAATCGCCGTCCTGGTGCTCGTGCTCGGCGGCGGCGCCGCGTGGCTGCTCGGCGCGTTCCGCGGTGACGTCCTGGACCAGGAGTCCCTTCAGGACGGTGTGGTCAAGGTCCTCAACGAGAACTACGGCGAGCCGGACGTCAAGGACGCGCAGTGCCCGTCGAACGAAGCCGCGCAGAACGGCACCACGTTCGACTGCACCGTGAAGATCGGCGGCCAGGCGAAGAAGGTCACCGTGCGGGTGCTCAACGACCGTCCCGAGTACGAGGTCGGCGCCCCGCACTGAGTTTTTCCTTACCCGCGAACGGAAAACGGCGGGCCCCGCACCGAAGTGCGGGCCCGCCGTGGTTTCCGGGACTACCGGCTCAGAACAGGCCTTCGACGGCGCTGTCGGTCTGCTGGTAGCCGTCGGCGATCTGCGGCAGGGCGGCGGCGATCTGCGCCAGAACGTTCTTCAGGTCCTCGAACTTCTGGTCCCAGGTGCGCTGGGCCTGGTCGTACTGCTCCTTGGCGGAACCGGTCCAGGTGGTGATCAGCGGCTTGAGGTCGTCCTTCAGACGGTCGAACGCCTGCTGCAGCTCGCCACCGGTCTGCTGGCAGTCGTCCGCGGCCGCGCGGATGGTGGAGTAATTGACGAGAATGCCGGGACCATCAGACATGGTTCACTCCTCTTGTGCTCAAGAATTCTGGGTGAATGAAAGGAAAAGACGAGGGGTGGAGATCAGCCGAGCGCGTCGAAGCCGCGGTTGACGGCGCCGAGGATCTCCTGCTGCTGCTGCTCGGACTTCTCGTACTTCGAGCCCGCCTCGCGGAGCAGTTCCGCGATCTTCTGGAGGGCCTGGTTCATCTGACGAGCGTCGTCGTCGAAGCGCGCCATGACGTTGTCGAACGCCTTCTGGGCGTCGCCCTGCCAGCCGGCGCGGGTGGCCTCGATGCGGTCGCGCAGCGTGGACAGGTTGGCGTCCATGCCCGCGCGAACCTCGGTGACCCTGCCCTCGGCGTCGGTGAACTGGGCAACTGTCCCTGTGAATCCGGATCCAGCCATGGTTGGAACCCCCTTCTGAAGAGTGGTTGTCCGTACGAAGCTCGTTCGTTTGTACGGCCCTACGACGCAGACATTGCCATGCCCGGTTCCCCCTTGTCGTGCTTTGCCAGCAAGTAGTTGCTTGCGTGAACGCTCCACTTGGGAACCGATCGCCGCCCGTTGCGGCGGATCGCCCCGATCCGGCGACGCCTCACCCGGAAACGTGTTCTCCACCAGCGGGGTTAGCACACGCACAGCGAGCGCGCTGCGAACTCACTGATCGCGTTTCATGATTCGCATCTGGGAAAAGTCTTCGTCGTCTTCACTCGTTCGAGCGGCACGAGCGGGAGATTGCGAAAGCGAAGGAACCGAATCGGCCGGATCGGGAACCGCCGGGAGCGACAACCCGCGGGCGCGGCGGAACCGCTCGGCGGCCGCGCGCAGCGTGCCGGGCGTCGGATCCCCGGACTTCGCACCGCGTCCCGTTCGCTTCAGCAATTCGACGTTTTCGCTGTGGTGGCGCCGGCTGCGCGCCTTCGCGTTCCCGGCGACGCGCCGGGCGTGCGTCACCGCGTCCTGGCCGATCCGGCGGAAGGACGACGCGGCACTTTCGAATTCTTCGGACGGCACCGCGTGCCCGCCTCTCAGTTGAGGATTTCGACCGTGCGCACGGCCTGCGTGCAGGCGGCGGAGACCCGGTCCCGCAACTCGGCCTTCGCGTACTGGCAGCCGACGTGGACCCGGATCCGGCCCTTCGCCACGACGTACCAGTCGACCTGGAGGTCGGGCCGGTCCTTCTTGACCTCGTGGTAGCCGATCACGGTCCGGCCCGCGTAGGACAGGGCCGGGTTGAACGCACTGTACTGGTCCGGGTGCAGGTCCGCGCCGCCCCTGAGGAAGTCCACGAGCTTCTGCGGGTCCGCGGTGGCGTCGTAGTCCATGACGAACTCCTGCGCGACGAGCAGGTCGTTGCCGTCCGCCGACTCCTGGGGGTGGACGACGACCTGGCGGTCGGCGACCCGGTCGTCGGTCTGCACCCAGTCGTTCGGTGCGACGAACTTGAAGTCGTACTGCGAGAGCGTGCGACCGGTCTCGGCCTGGGTGTCGTCACGGGAGAACAGGAGCACCCCGCCGACGACGAGCGCGGCCACGACGACCACCGCGACGGCCACGACGCCCCACAGCTTCTTGCGGTTCTTCGCGGGCGGCTCGGGCGCGGACGCGCCACCGGGACGGGCCGCCGGCGGGCCACCAGGGCCGCCCTGGGCGGCCTGGCCCGCCGCCGGCGTCCACGGGCGGGCCACCGGCTGGCCGTGGGGCGGCGAGGGCGGCGGCCCGGGGCGGTTCGCGTTCGGCGGGCTGAACGACGGGGGTGGCGTGCGCGGCGGGGCCGGACGCGGGGCGACGTCGCCGGGACGGACGACCTCGGTGCGCTGGGCCGCCGGGCTCTGCGCGCCGCCCGGCACCGCGCCCATCCGGGCCATCGCCTCGCCGGGCAGGGCACCGGTGCGGTCCGGGTCGACCAGGACCGCGCGCAGCGCGCCCCGCGCGACCACCGTCTCCGGCTGGTCGAGGCTCGTCGGCACGACACCGGTGCGCTCGTGCACCAGCCGGGAGATCATCGGGATCCGGCTCGACCCGCCGACCAGGAAGATCGCGGTGAGCTGCTTCGGGCGCAGGCCGGCGTCGCCGATCGCGGCGACGGTCAGCTCCACCGCGCGGCCCAGGGGCGCCGCGATCAGCCGCTCGAGGTCCTCGCGGGTGACGTGCGCGTCGGCGAACGGCGGCGGCATCGGCACGTCCGTGTAGGCGTGCCGGGACAGGGTTTCCTTCGCACCGCGGACGTCCTGGCGCAGGACGCGGCGGCGACGGCGGTCGACCATCTCGCGGCCTTCGACGAGCTGGCGCCAGGCGTCCTGCTCCGCACCCGCGACGAGCTCGCCGACGTGCTCCAGCAGCGCCTGGTCGATGTCCGCGCCGCCGAAGGCGGGGTCGCCCCGGGTGGCGAGGACCTGGAAGCCGCCGCGTTGCGGGCGGCCGGCCCGGTCCCGCGCGGTCTCCGGTGGGAGCCGGCGGACGACGCTGACGTCGACCGTGCCGCCCCCGAGGTCCAGCACCGCCAGCGCGTCACCAGGACGGCCGCTGAACTCCACGGTGCGGTCGTTGGTCACGTCCTGCGGCGCGAACGTCGCGGCGTGGTAGACCGCCGCCGCGACCGGCTCGGGCACCAGCGCGACCTCGCGCGCCAGCCCACCCGCGGCCTGGCGCAGCAGCCGGGTGCGGATGGCGCCCCAGTCCGCGGGGTGGGTCAGCACCAGCAGGTCGACCTCGGCCTCACCGGCCAGGCGCCGCGCTTCGGCGACCGCCCGGCCCAGCACGGCGTGCACGACGTCGGTGACGCGCAGGACGCTGTCGCCGAGCAGCAGCTCACCCTCGTCGATCCGGCGCTTGGGGTTCGGCTCGTAGCGCGACGGGTCGACCGCCGCCTGCCGCTCGGCCTCCTGGCCGACGAACAGCGTGCCGTCCGCCGCCGCGAACACCGCCGAGGACATCAGCGGCTGGCCGTCGATCACCACGACCTGCGGGTCGCGCCCGTTCACCGAGGCGACGACGCAGGTGCTCGACGTCCCGAAGTCCACCGCAACCCGGACCGTCACCAGCAACTCCCGCAGTATTCGTCGCGATCCCCCGCGCCACCGCGGCCGAGCCGGCGGGGCGCACCCTCGGGGAGGAACCTACCCTCCGCCGCCGTGCGCCCCGCCGCACTGTTCCCGATCCGGCCAAAAGCAGGCCGCCGCCCCCGGAGGACGCAACCGTTCCACGAAACCCTTCGGCCGTGGCTGTGGCCGGATCGGGAACCAACGGCACTGTTCAGTCGGGCTGGATCCACGAGACCTGGACCAGCTGCTTGCCGGCCTTGCGGGTCAGCAGGTTGCCCCGGCCCGGCGGCATCGTACTGGCCTTGATGTTGCCGACCAGGGCGCCTTCGTCCCGCGAACCGTTCATCACCATGCCCGGCGCCGCGATCTCCTTCAGCTTGCCGATGATCGGGTCGTACATCGCCTTCGACGCACCACCCGTGCGGCGCACGACCACCAGGTGCAGGCCGACATCCTTGGCCTGGGGCAGGAAGTCGGAGATCTTCCGCAGCGGGTTGTTCGTCGAGGTCGCCACCAGGTCGTAGTCGTCGACCAGGATGAACAGCTCCGGGCCCTTCCACCACGACCGCGTCTTCAGCTGCTCCTGCGTCACATCCGGGCCGGGCAGACGGCGCGTCATCGAGTTGAAGACGTCGTTGACCATGCTCTCCAGCTGCGCCGCCGACACCGCATACCCGAGCAGCGAGTCGCCCTGGACGAAACCGAGCATCGTGCGCCGGTAGTCGACCAGCAGGATCAGCGCTTCCTTCGCGGTGAACCGCTCGGAAATACCCCGCGCGATCTGCCGGAGCAGGTTCGTCTTGCCCGACTCGCCGTCGGCGAACGCGTAGAAGTGCGGCTCGGCGTTGAAGTCCAGGTAGATCGGCTGCAGGTCCTCTTCGTTGACCCCGATCGGGATCAGCTTGGAGTCGCGGTGCTGATCGAGCTTGAGCACCTCTTCGTAGGTGATCATCTCCGGCAGCAGCCGGACCTGCGGCGCCACCCGGCCGCGCCAGGCGGCCCGGATCTTCGCCACCGCGTCCGCCACACCCGAGGCGATGGTCTCCGGGTCGCTGGACCCGTCGATCCGCGGCAGGCCGCCGAGCATGTGCAGCTTCTCCCGCGTCAACCCGCGCCCCGGCCGCCCGGTCGGGATGTTCACCGCCACCCGGCGGTCGATGTCCGACTCCGTCGGGTCACCCAGGCGCAGCTCGAACCGGGTACCGATCATGTCCTTGATCGCCGGGCGGATGTCCGCCCACCGGTTCGCGGCGATGAACACGTGCACCCCGTAGGACAGACCCTGCGTGGCCAGCCGCGTGATCGCGGTCTCGAGCTCCTCGAAGTCGTCCCGCAGGGCTCGCCAATTGTCGACGATCAGGAACGCGTCACCGAACGGGTCCTGCTCCGGCCGGATCTCCCCACGGCGCTTGCGGTTGCGGAACTCGGTCATCGAGTCGATACCCAGCGCCCCGAACCGGCCCTCCCGCTCGGTCAGCAGGGTAGTCAGCTCGGCCACGATCCGGCGGGCCTTGTCCGGCTCGCGCCGGGCCACGGCCACGCCGCCGACGTGCGGCAGGTCGGCCAGACCGGCCAAGGTGCCACCACCGAGGTCGAGGCAGTAGAACTGCGCTTCCTCCGGCGTGTGGGTCAGGGCCATCGACATGATCAGCGTGCGGAGCATCGTCGACTTGCCCGACTGCGGACCGCCGACGATCACACCGTGGCCGGAGGCGCCGGAGAAGTCGGCCCAGAGCGGGTCACGGCGCTGCTCGTACGGCCGGTCGATGATGCCGAGGGGCACCTGCAGGCGGCCGTTGCCGAAGAAGCCGACCGGGGACAGACCACGGTCGTCGGTCGGGTTCAGGTTCGGCAGCAACGTGTCCAGCGAGTTCGGGTCCTTCAGCGGCGGCAGCCACACCTCGTGCGCCGGCGGGCCCTGCCCGATCAGCCGCGACACGATCACGTCCAGCTCGGACGGCTCGACCGCCTCCTCCGACTGCGGGGCCGCCGCCACCGGCGCCGCGTCCAGCAGCTCCGGTTCCGGTTCCTTAGGCAGCTCGACGAAGTCCGGGACGAACAGCTGCGGGCGCTTGTCGGCGCGGACCACCGTCGCGGCCGGGCCGGCGGCCTGGATGCCGGCCGGGCGGTAGGGGCCCGAGACGTAGGAGGCCTTGAACCGCACCAGGGTGGAGGTGTCGAACTTGAGGTAGCCACCACCGGGGACCGAGGGCAGCTCGAACGCGTCCGGCACGCCGATCGCGGCGCGGGATTCCGCGGCCGAGAACGTCTTCAGGCCGATCCGGTAGGACAGGTGCGAATCCAGGCCGCGCAGCTTGCCTTCCTCCAGGCGCTGGGAGGCGAGCAGCATGTGCATCTGCAGCGACCGGCCCAGCCGGCCGATCGCGACGAACAAGTCGATGAAGTCCGGCTTCGCGGCCAGCAGCTCGGAGAACTCGTCACAGACGATGAACAGGGCGGGCAGCGGGTCGAGGTCGGCGCCGTTCTCACGCGCTTTCTCGTACTCCCAGACGTTCTTGAAGTTACCGCCGTTCTTCAACGCTTCCTGCCGGCGGTTCATCTCCCCCGCCAGGGCGTCCTTCATCCGGTCGACCAGCGTGACCTCGTCGGCGAGGTTGGTGATGACCGCGGAGACGTGTGGGGCCTTGTCCAGGCCGAGGAAGGTCGCGCCACCCTTGAAGTCGACCAGGACGAAGTTGAGCGTGGACGACGAGTGCGTGGCGAGCATGCCCAGCACCAGGGTGCGGAGGAACTCCGACTTACCGGAACCGGTCGCGCCGATGCACAGGCCGTGCGGGCCCATGCCTTCGGCGGCGGCTTCCTTGATGTCGAGTTCGACGGGCTGGCCGTATTCGCCGACGCCGAACGGGACGCGGTAGCGGTCGCGGATCGGGCGGGGCCGCCACGCCTGCTGCACGTCGAAGGTCATCGGGTCGCCGGGAATGCCGAGCAGTTCCAGCAGCGACGGGTTGGACAGCAGCGGCTCTTCGTCGCTGACGTCCTGCCCCGCCGCACCACCGACGCGGTAGGGGGCGATCAGCCGGGCCAGCGATTCCGTCTCGACCACACTGAGGGTGTCGGGGCGGCCGAACCACTCGACGCCGCCGGCACTGCGCGCACCGAGCCGGTCGGCTTCCACGACCAGGCGCAGGCCGCGGCGGGCGGCCAGGTTGCCGATGGAGTCGGACAGGTCGATCAGGGTGACGCCGACCAGGCCCTCTTCGAGGATGATCTGCTCTTCGCGGGTCACCTCGGCGTCGTCGACGATGATCACGACGTGCGGCTGGTCCGGCGCCGGGGTGGCGTTGCGGGAGAACCGCTGACGGTCACGCAGTTCTTCGTCGAGCCAGTCCTCGATCTGGGCCAGCGAACCGGCCATCATGCGGAGCTGGCCGATGCCGTCGGACATGGTGGGGTGCTGGGCGTGGGGCAGCCACTTCGCCCACTCCCACTCCTCCTTCGCGCGGCCCGCGGTGGCGACCGCGACCAGCACGTCGTCGGGGCTGTGGAAGGTGACCATCTGCGCGAGCATCGCGCGGGTCAGGCCGCGGGTCAGCGCCCGGTCGCCCTGCATGCTCACCGCGGCGAACCCGCGCAGGGTGATCTGGGTGGGCAGGTCCGGCACGATCGAGTGCGCGCGCACGAACCGGCGCAGCGCGAGGGTGGCGATCGGCTCCAGCTCGTCGACCGGCCCGGTCTGCGGCGGGACCAGCCGCGTCGCGAGGCGGTGCGAGCTGCGCCCGACGCGCAGGTGCAGGAAGTCCTGGTCGTTCTGGCGGCGTTCCCACATCCGGCGGCTCGCCGCGAGTGACCAGAGGGACTGGGGGTCGGGGTGCACCCACTCGAGCGCGGCCCGCTGGTCGACCATCGCCTCACGGGCGCGGTCGCGCATCTGGCCCAGGTAACGCAGGTAGTCCTTGCGGTCTTCGTCCATCTCGGCGCGCTTGGCGCCGCCGCCCTTGCCACCGCCGCCGGCCATCATCCCGAGCGTGCCGACGACCATCATGCCGCCCATGGCCATCATCATCGGGTTCCGGTTGCTGGCCTGGAACATGAAGACCATCATCCCGAGCGACGCGACGATCATGACGATCGGCAGCGCCTTCATGACGATGTTGCCGGGGATGACCCGGGGCACCTCGGGCGGCGGCTCGAGGTGCACCTCGCCACCCGGCGGGCGCGGTGCCGCCAGCCGCGGCGACTTCTTGAACTGCAGCGTGCTCATCGAAGGACCCCTCATTCAAACTCGACGATGGCGGCCACCGTTTAGTGCGCAAGGTGCGCGGACCAACCTATCGAACGCCGCGGGCCAATTCCGGCGGATACCGGAACTCGCCCTCGTGAGCGCGTCCCTGCCCTCGCCAGCCGAGTGTACGGCGCACCACCGACAGTCATGACCGGTCGCGGAAGATCGACTTTCACACTCTCGGTCACAGTCGGTTAACCCTTGGCGACAAGCGTGCTGGTCATGAGGCGAGAGCGTCACGGCCGCCTGCCACTGGACCAGTGGCCAACCGCGCGACCGGCGGCCGTCGGTGAATTTCGGACGTTCGATGATGTCCGCACCCGGGTCCGGTATAAGTTCCCCCGGGAGCAGTCTCGATCGAGCGGGGGCAGTGCAGTGGCTACGGGCACGACAGTTTTCAGCAGGGTGACGGTGGTTGCGCCGTCCACCCGGATCGACGTGGCGCTGCCGGCCGACGTTGCGGTGGCCGATCTCCTCCCGATGCTGCTGGACATGGCCAAGGAGTCGTCGCCCGACGGCGGCGCCCGCCACGGTGGCTGGGCGCTGGCGAAGCTCGGCGACGCCCCGCTCGACCCGAGCCGCACGCTCGCCTCGCTCGGCGTGGTCGACGGTGAGCTGCTGCAGCTGCGCAAGCGCAACGAGAACCCGCCGCCGCCGCTGTACGACGACGTCGTCGACGCGATCGCCGAGTCGTCGCCGGACAGCTTCCGGCCGTGGACGAAGGAAACGGCCAACCGCTTCGGGCACGTCGCGGGCGGGCTGGCGCTGTTCACCGCCGCCGTCGCGCTGTTCCTGAGCGGCTCCTTCTACGGCGGCAGCGCGCTCGGCGCCGCCATCGCGGGCGGCATCGGCGCGATCGCGTGCGTCGCGGTCGGCGCGACGCTCGCCAAGGCCTACCAGGCCGAGGCGACCGGGGTGCTGGTCGCCGCGGCGGGCGGCCTGCCACTGGCGTTCGTCAGCGGCTTCTACATCGTGCCGGGCCTGTCGCTGCGAGCGAACCTGCTGCTCGGCGCGGTCCTCGTGATCATCGTCGCGTCGGTCTGCATCATGGTCATCGGCGCCGGCATCACGACGTTCATCGCGGCCGCCACCGCCGGCACCTTCGGGGCCCTGGCGTTCCTGT
The DNA here is from genome assembly GCF_043197175.1 of Amycolatopsis sp. NPDC049252. Taxonomy (NCBI): domain Bacteria; kingdom Bacillati; phylum Actinomycetota; class Actinomycetes; order Pseudonocardiales; family Pseudonocardiaceae; genus Amycolatopsis; species Amycolatopsis sp. NPDC049252. The sequence goes on along the minus strand of NZ_JBICSQ010000002.1, from coordinate 451,692 downwards.
TCGGCACGCTCATCGCGCACCCGGCCGCCGGCATCGCGGCCGGCACCATCGCGGTCACCCTCGCCTGCATCTCGATCCTGCCGCGCGCCACGATCTGGCTTGCGAAGCTGCCGCTGCCGCACGTTCCCGGCAGCGCGGAGGAGCTCAAGGAGGACTCGGGCTTCCCCGACTACCGGGCGATCGAGCGCCGCACGGCGATCGCGCACAACTACATGACCGGCCTGATGATCGGCTGCGGCGCCACGGTCGCGGTGTGCGCGGTCATCGCCGCCACCGCGCCCGGTGTGTTCGGGATCATCCTCAGCGTCGTCGCGACGCTCGTGCTGCTGCTGCGCGCCCGCGCGTACGCCAACGGAAGCCAGGCCATCGCCCTGCTCACCACGGGCATGGTCTCGGCGACCGGCATCGCGATCGGCTGGCTGGTCACGTCGAGCCCGCAGAACCGCCTGCTCATCGTGTTCGGCGTGCTGATCCTGCTGGCCGCGGGCGCGCTCGTGGTCGGCGTGATCTTCCCGAACCAGCGGTTCTCGCCGCCGCTGCGGCGCACCGTGGAGATCATCGAGGCGCTCTGCATCGCGTCCGTGCTCCCGCTCGCCCTCGGTGTGATGGACCTCTACACCACCCTGCGGCACCTGAACTTCAAGTGACCGGGCCAGGTGAATCTCGGATGGCTGTAGGACACCGCTTCGGTCCGGCGCGCCGGACCACGACCGCGTTGCTGGCCGGCACGATCGGCCTCCTGACCCCGCTGGCCGTGGCCCTGCCGGGCTGGGCGCAGACGGCACCCGCCGACGGCTACTTCGCGACCCCGCCCCCGGTGGACATGAGCAAGCTCATCGCGGATACGGGCCAGCCGGACAAGAAGTACAAGCAGTCGAAGGGCTGCGTCCAGCGTGCCGTCCTCGGCCAGACCGTCGTCCTGAAGAACCGGCCGTGGGGTCAGGACTACCTGCAGATCTCCAAGGCGCAGGAGATCGTCAAGGCCGCCACCCCCGACCACTCCGCCGGTGGCGGCGTGAAGGTCGCGGTGGTCGACACCGGCGTGACGCCGCACCCCTGGTTCCAGGACCGGATCAAGTCCGGCGGGGAGTACGTCTCGACGCCCCAGAAGGCCCAGCCGGGCCTCGAAGACTGCGACGGCCACGGCACCGAGGTGGCCGGCATCATCGCCGGCAAGCCGGACAACCCCGAAGTCGGTTTCGTCGGTGTGGCACCGGACGCCACCATCGTGTCCTACCGCCAGCTGAGCGAGAACTACGAGCCCGACACCTCGACGTCGACCCCGCCGGCGAGCAACACCGCCAGTGGCACGCCCTCGTCCAGCACCAATCCGCCCACCGGCTCCGGGTCCTCGCTGCCGCCGTCCGGCAACGGCGGTGGCGGAAGCGGCTCCGGTGACGGCGACCAGACCTCACCCGGGCAGACGAACGGCGGACGGCAGCTCGAAAAGGCCGGTACGGCGGGCACGTTGAAGACGCTGGCCGAGATCATCCGCGGCATCGCCGACCGCAAGGCCGCCGACGTCATCAACATGTCGGTCGACAACTGCCGCCCGGCGACGGGGTCGATCACCGAAGGCGAGCAGCAGGTACAGGCCGCGGTGCACTACGCGGCGTCGGTGGGCATCGTGATCGTGGCCGCCGCCGGCAACGCGACGGACACCTGCCCGCAGAACGACCAGCCGGACGCGAAGAAGCCCAAGACGATCGTGACACCGCCGTGGTTCGCCGACGACGTGCTGTCCGTCGGTGCGATCGACGAGACCGGCAGCGTGGCGCCGTTCAGCGTGCACGGGCCGTGGGTCGGCGTCGCCGCTCCCGGCACGCAGATCACGTCCCTCGACCCCGCCGAAGGGTCCCCTGGCCTGGCGAACCTGACGTTCGAAAGCGGTGACAAGGCCAGCCCCATCCAGGGGACGAGCTTCGCCGCGCCGTACGTGGCTGGCCTCGCGGCGCTGGTCAAGGCCAAGTTCCCGCAGCTCGACGGCAAGGGCATCGTCAACCGCATCAAGCAGACCGCCCAGCACCCGGCGGCGCCGGGCGGCCGCGACAACTTCGTCGGGTACGGCGTGATCGACCCGGTCGCGGCGCTGACGCAGAGCCTGCCGTCCGAGAACGGGAACCAGGCGCCGATCCCGGGCCCGCAGATGGCGCAGCTCCCCCCGGCCAACGACCACAGCTCGACCCCGATGATCGTGGCGCTGGCCGGCACCGGCGGCGGGCTCGTGGCCCTGCTGATCACGCTCTTCGTGATGCGCACGATCCGCCGCAACCGCCCGGCCGAGACCGGCCCCGGCCGCTGACCCCACGCCGCCGGCCCGCGTCCGCTACTGCGGCGCCGGCGGCTTCTTCGGCTTCGGCTGCGGGTTTTCGTCCTCGCCGATGACCGGCGGCGCCACCAGGCCGGGCTCGCCCAGCAGCTCCGACGACTTGATCATCGGCCGGTTCTTCGACGGCCGGCGGCCCTGGCCGCCACCTCCGCCGAAGGCACCGAAGCCCATCATCGGCATCATCGGCATGCCCGACGCGCCGGCGTTCGCCGAGCTGTCCGGGGCCGGTGCCGGCTGGGGCGCGGCGGCGGCGGGCTGCTGCGTGTCGTCCGGCGTCGCCACCCCCGTGTGCTTCGGCTCCGCCGACGACGGGGTCATGACGTCGTCCGCAGACGGCGTTGTCGCGTCCCCCTCCGCGGCGGAGTTGTCGGTGAGAGCCCCGTCGTGCAGCTTGAAGCGCTCCTGCGGGTACCGGTGGTTGATCTCGACGCTCCGGGAAGCCGCGTCGGGATCGTCGACACCGTCACAAAGCCGGTCGAACGCCTCCAGGACGTCGCGTGCGGTCTCGTACAGCGCCTTCGCCGACTCCTGCGTCTCCTGCAGCTGCGACCGCGCCCGGCGGGTGCCGCCATTGGGGAGCGTCATCGACTCCGACGCCAGATCCGCCGCGTCCACCAGCACTTCGACGAGATCGACGGCGACGTGCCGCAGGGTCGTCACCAGTTCGTCGAGCGCGCCGGCCAGGACCTCCAGCGCTTCCCGGAGGTCGCCGCCCGCCGCCCCGATCTCGCGGATGTACGCGACGAACGCGTCCGCGTCCCGGCCTTCCCAGCCGCCGTCGAGGCGGCCGAGCTTGTCGTCGAGACGGGCGGACACCTCGGCGGCCGTGGCGGCGGCCTGGCGCAGCCGCCCGGCTTCGGCGCCGAGCTCGCTCCACCGGCCGATCAGCGGGCGGAAGTACGTCTCGACGGGGTCGATCAGGCCGAGCCGGCCCGAGAGGTCGGTGAGGTAGGCCAGGTACGGCTCGGCCGTGGCGGCGATCTCGTCGCCGTCCGCGTCCGGCCCGAACACCAGGGCCGGCACCACCGGGGCCACGGCGGTGGCCCGCTTGGCCAGCGGGTGCGGGATGGAGTCGGTGGAGCCCTCCGGTTCGGCGAACATCATTCGAGCCTCCCGGCGCGCTTGATGAGCTCCGCGGCTTCGGCGTCCTGGTTGCCGTGGCGCGTCGCGACGTGCCCGAGGGCCTCGGCGGCCGACCGCAACGCCCCCGCTCCGTCAGCCAGCTGCTGCCGCAGGGCGCCCGACGCGCGGCCGTACGACGCTCCGAGGCCGATCTGGGCCCCCAGCGCGCCGTAGGACTCGTCGGAGACGCCTCCCCCGCCCACCTCGGCCGCGGCCGAATCCAGGTCGGCAGCGGCCTCCTCGGCCGTCCTGGCGTACTCGGCGACGGCAACGCCGTCCATCCTCAAGCCGGCCACGGCACCCTCCGCTCGCAGAAAAGACTCGTCGAGCGTGTGACGCGCGCCGCGGCCCGGTGGTTCCCTCAGCCGCCCGCTTGCTGCGTCTGCGTCGGGAACGAGCCGGCGTTCGGGTCGATCGGCACCGAGTCGAACTGCTTGAGCACGTCCTGGGTGTTCAGCGAAGCTCCGGTCGGCAGCAGCCCGATGATCGACTCGGGCGCGGGCTGCCGGTTGTTCAGGCCGATCGCGTCCGCGGTCGTGGCGTCCGGGACGCTGTAGCGGATGCCGCGGTCCGAGATCAGCTGGATCGCGCCCTTGCCGAAGCTGTCCTTGCCGGTGGCGGACTGCACCACCGCGCCGAAGCCGGGCTGCAGGTAGAAACCGTTGATCGGCACGCGGTTCGGGCCGGGCGTCGTGACCGTCGTCGGCGTGAACTTGTCGCCGGTCGCCTTCGCGCCCGGCAGCTGCGTGTCGATGTACACCGAGGTGTGCGCGTCCTGGCTGGTGCCGGAACCCACCAGCGACCACCCGAGGCACGCGACCGACGAGTTCTTCGTCGCGTCGAGGATCGTCGGCACCGAGCGCGGGAAGTCGTCGACCGGGATGTAGCCGGGGTCGCCGGGCAGCAGGACCTTGACGCCGGCCAGCTTGTCGAGGCCGAGGATCTGGAGCCGGCTCGCGCTGCCGTGCTTCGCGACGCGCATGACGTCGGCGACTGCGTTCGACACCTGCTGGATGCCGCCCGTCGTGATGGCCCAGTACTTCGGCTGGTCACCGGTCGGCTGCGTGGAGAACACGTCGCCGACGGCCAGCCCGTCGAAGTCGGCGGGCGGCGCGCCGTCCGGGATCACCGGCGGGGACAGCTTGGCGACCTCGGGGATCGCGTTCAGCAGGCCCTGCGTGATCTTCCGCGCCGGCTTCTGCAGCCCCAGCGCCGTGCGGACGGCGTCGTTCGTGTTGTTCTCGTCGATCTCGGCGCGGACGGTGTTGGCGTTCGGCCGGTTCTGCGAGCTCGGCAGCCGGTAGATCAGGTACGTCTTGCCGTTGTCGGCGGCCGCCAGCAGCGCCTCGTTCTCGCGCAGTTCCGTGCCGAGGCCACTCGGCGCGACGCCGCCGAAGACGTAGGTGTTGGTCTTGCCCGTATCGGGGTTCGGCAGGGACGGATCGAGCTGAACCTGGTCGCACACCGCCCAATTCGCGGAAATCCGCTGGGTGTCCCCCGGGATCAACTGCGGTCCGTCCGGAATTCCGGTCAGTTTTCCGCGCGGAATGTTCTTCAGTTGTTCATCCGAAACGACGGTGGGATTCTTCACAGTCGCCGGGGTGGCCGCCGCCGCGGGCGCGGCCACCGCGTTGCCGCCTGCGGCACTGCTCGTCTGCTTCTGCTGCGCGAGCAGCAACAGCCGCGCGGACGCGAGGTTGAAGGTCGGGACGAGCGTCTTCGGGTTCCCCATCACCACGTAGACCGTGCCGGACTGCTCGCCGATGACGATGTTTCCGGCTTCGGGCACCGTCGGCGCCGGGCTGAGCAGGCCCCAGACGACGAACACGATCGCGACGAGAGCGCCGAGCACCACCCCGACGATCGTCGCCCTCGTGTGGGTGCGCATCGGGTCGTGCAACATCACGGCGTCCCGCCGGACCAGGGCCGACTGCATCCGGCGCAGGACGAACTTGTACGCCTGGACCTGAGACTTAGTCGTGGGTGTTGATGGCATTCTCGACCTACAGCTCTCCCCGTCGCGGTACGGTTCCGCAGGATAGCCGTACGGGGACCGTCTGGTGTGGGATTTCTACCAACTCAAGCTAGGGTCGGACACCCCGGGACCCGGCTTCTGGGTACGCAGCAAGCACGAGGGGAAGAGAAAGCGCGGATGTCCGTCACCAACCCTCCACGTCCGCCAGGTCCGCCTGGGCCTCCGCCGCCCGGGCAGGGACGCCCCAGCCCGCCACCGCGTCCGGGGAGACCCATGGGCCCGGGTGTTCCCGGAGGACCTGGTGGCGTACCGGGTGGCCCCGGTGGCGGACCCGGAGGCCCCGGCGGCATGCCCGGCGGACCCGGTGTTCCCACGATGCCTCCGCGCGGCCCCGGCGGTCCCGGTCCTGGTTCCACCGGACCCCGGCCCATACCGGGTGGTCCCGGTGGCCCGGGCGGACCTGGCGGACCGGGCGGCCCCGGCGGACCGAACGGTCCCGGTGGACCGAACGGTCCCGGTGGACCTGGTGGCCCGGGCGGACCTGGTGGGCCCGGCGGTCCGGGTGGTCCTGGCGGTGGTCCCCAGGGATCCGGCGCCGGTGACTCCGAGGGCTCCGCTCCCTCCGCACCCGCCCCGGCCCGGATGGCCCCGCCCGCGCGGCGCCGTTCCTCCGGGATCAACCTCGGCCCGCTCCCCGTGGCGAACCTCGTCGTGCTCGAGGTCGGCCTCGCGATCGGGCTGGTCCTGCTCGCCATCGACATGTCCCTGAAGTACGTGGGGATCGGCATCCTCGCGTTCGCGTTGATCGTCGCGCTGCTGCGGTGGCGCGGCCGCTGGTTCACCCAGTGGTTCGGCCTGACGATGCGGTACTCCTTCCGGTCCCACGACCGGGTCGCCGAGCCGCTGCCGCCGAGCTCCGTCGAGGCGATGGCGGCCGAGGAGACCGCGGTGACCGGCGCGGACGACGCGCGCGTGAACCTGCTCCGCATCGCCGTCCCGGACCTCGTCGTCGCGCACGGCGTCGACCACGAGCGCCAGCAGGTCGGCCTCGCCTGGCACGACGGCACGTGGACGGCGGTGCTGCTCGTCGAGCCCGCCCCCGCGATGATCACCCAGGCCGGTGACGCGCCGAGCCTGCCGCTCTCGGCGCTGGCGCCGTGCCTCGAAGACCGCGGCGTGGTCCTCGACGCCATCCAGATGATCTGGCACAGCTACCCGGGCAGCGCGGCGCTGCCGTCGGATTCGCCGGCGTTGAGCTCCTACATGGAGGTGCTCGGGCCGCTGCCCGCGGCGGCGAGGCGGACGACGTGGGTCGCGATCCGGCTGGACCCGAGGCGGTGCCCGGCGGCGATCCGGGAGCGCGGCGGCGGCGTCGTCGGCGCCCACCGCGCGCTGATCGGCGCGCTTTCCCGCGTGCGCAACGCCCTCGAATCCCAGGGCGTGCCGACCCGGCCCCTCGACCCGGACGAGCTGCTGCGGGCGAGCATTTCCGCCGCGGAGCTCACGTCGGTCGCGGGCTCGCCCACCCGGGTCACGTTGCAGGAGCGGTGGTCCGGCGTGACCGCGGCCGGTATCGGCCACGCGAGCTACGCGATCACCGGCTGGCCGAAGGGCAAGATCGCCGGCAGCCTGAACGCGCTGACGAGCGTCCGCGCGCTGTCCGCCTCGGTCGCGATGTCGATCTCGCCGGCGTCGGACGACGGCAAGATCGGGCTGCGCGGCGTGGTCCGGCTGAGCGCGCGCAACCCGCGTGAGCTCGACGCCGCGGACCAGCGGCTGAAGGGGCTGTCCGAGCGGCTGGGGGTGGACCTGACCCCGCTGCGCGGGCTGCAGGTCTCCGCGCTCGCCGCGACGTTGCCGATCGGAGGTACGGCATGACTTCCCGCGTCCGCGACGCCGGGCAGAACACCGGTGTGGCGCCGGAGTTCACCGTCGACCCCGCGATGCTCGACGCGATCAGCCCCTCGGGTGACCGCGGCGGCATCGTGCTCGGCTCGGGCCTCAAGGGCGAGCCGCTGACGATCTCGGCGCTGCGCTCGACCCCGACCCGCATCGTGCTGGTGGGCGGGCTGTACCTGGCCCGCCAGGTGGCGATGCGCGCGATGGCGGTCGGCGCGTGGGTCGTGGTCGCGACCGGGCGCCCGACGGAGTGGCAGGTCCTGTCCCGCGCCGCCGGCAGCGGCAGCGGTGACGGACGGCCGTCCCCGCTGGTGCAGATCCGCCGGCTCTCACCGGTCGAGCTGCCACGCCCGTCGGAGGACGCCCCGCTGCTGGTGGTCACCGACGGCGGCCCGACCCCGCAGGACCTGTTCCCGCCGAGGTCGCCCTGGCAGACGACGGTCTACGTCCTCCCGTACCTGCACCCGCAGGCGGGCGCGACGGCCAACGCGGCGGACCTGGTGCTGATGCAGCGCCTCCCGGCCGGCCAGGCCGAGCTGGCGGCCCGCATCTGGCGCCTGCCGCCCCAGATGATGCGCCAGCTGACGACGTTGAAGGACGACCAGGTGGTGGCCCTGGGCCGCAACCTGTGGCGGCCGCTGCGGCTGGTGACGACGGGCAAGGAGCAGCAGCTCCTGGGCCCCGTCCGCCGCGGCGACTGAGCGCCACTCGCCGTTGCCCGTGAGGGGTACCTTCATGCTCTAAAGGCCATGAAGGTGCCCCTCACGGCTTTTCGCCAGGCGTCCGGCGCGTGTTCACGAAGGACGCGTTGACCGGGCGGTAGTTGCCGTCGTGCCAGAGCGTGGTTTCGTCCCAGGGGCCGAGGCAGGTGGTGTTGCGGCTGCCGTGGTCCCAGTCGACGTGGATCAGGGCGAAGGTGTTGGCTCAAAGGCGGTAGTGCGCGTCCATGCCCTGCGAGCTGTACCCGCAGGGGAACGGGATCGGCGCCGCCACCCCGGCCGCACCCAGGATCACGGCGAGGCCCGCGGCGACCCGGCGAAGACTTGTCGACATCAACTGAACCCTTCGCGACCAGGACGTTTCAAGATCATCTGAGTTCATCCGCCGTCGACGTCTTCGCCGTTGTCACTCGATCGAGGTGCGCACGTTCCTGGTCTGCTCGGCCCGTGCGGCCAGCTCCGCGTCCGGCGGGTAGTCCACCGCCGTCAGGGTCAGGCCGTGGGCCGGGGCCACCGCGCTGTCGCGGACGCCGCTCGCCAGGACCTCGCCCGGCCAGTCCCGCGCACGGCGGCCGTCGCCCACCAGGAGCAGGGCGCCGACCAGGCTGCGGACCATCGAGTGGCAGAACGCGTCCGCCGAGACCTCGACCTCCAGCAGGTGCTCGTCGAGCCGGCGCCAGACCAGGCGCTGCAGCTCGCGGATCGTCGTGCCCGTGTCGCGCTGCTTGCAGTACGCCGCGAAGTCCTGCAGGCCCAGTAGCGACTCCGCGGCGGCGTTCATCGCGTCCGTCGACAGTGGACGGTTCCAGGCCAGGGTGTCGTTGCGGCGCAACGGGTCCACGCCCCACGGGGCGTCCGAGACGCGGTAGCGGTAGTGCCGGCGGATCGCCGAGAACCGGGCGTCGAAGCCTGCCGGCGCCACCCGGGCGCCCAGGACGCGCACGTCGCCCGGCAGGAGGCGGTTCCAGCGGCCCGCCATGCGGGTCAGGTCCGGAATGCCCTCAGCGGAGATCGGTACCCGGCTCGAAGCGGAAGGTGCCAGCGGCACGACGTCGACGTGGATCACCTGGCCGCTCGCGTGCACCCCGGCGTCCGTGCGGCCCGCCACGACCACCGACTTCGGCACCGAGGCACCCGGCGGCTGGCGCTGCAGGGCCTCCTCCAGCACCCCCTGGACCGTGCGGCGGCCCGGCTGGCGGGCCCAGCCCGAGAAGTCCGTGCCGTCGTAGGAGACGTCCAGGCGCAGACGAACGAGCCCGCCGTCCCCAGCGGGGATGGCGGGCTCGTCCGGGACGGCTTCCGTCGTCAGGACTCGTCGTCCTGCTGCGACGGCGGCAGCGAGAAGCCCGCGGCTTCGGCAGCCTCGGCGGAGGCGAACCACACCTCGGCCTTGGTCTGCTCGTAGTACGGGCTTTCCTCGGTGTGGTAGTACTTCGACTCGTCGTTGCCCTTGATCGGGAAGCCCTCGGGCTGCGTCCCGTCCTCGAGCGGAGCGTGGCTGCCCTCACCGTAGGGAGCCTCCGAAGCGGCTTCCTCGGCGGCCGGGGCGGCCTCGACAGCGGCGGCCGGCTTCTCGTCCTTGGCGAACTTGGTCTTGCGCGCGCGCTCGGCCTCGCTCGTCACGGTCTTCTCGTTCACCAGCTCGATGACGGCCATCTTGGCGTTGTCGCCCTTGCGGGCCATCGTCTTGGTGATGCGGGTGTAGCCACCGGGACGCTCCGCGAAGTGCGGACCGATCTCGGCGAACAGCTTGTGGACGACGTCCTTGTCACGGACGACGCGCTGAACCTGACGGCGGTTGTGCAGGTCGCCCCGCTTCGCCTTCGAGATCAGCTTCTCGGCCAGCGGGCGGACCCGCTTCGCCTTCGCCTCGGTGGTGGTGATCTTGCCGTGCTCGAACAGCTGCGTGGCCAAGTTGGCCAGGATCAGCCGCTCGTGCGCGGCTGAACCGCCGAGCCGGGCTCCCTTGGTAGGGGTGGGCATTGGTTCTCCTACTAGTTCAGCTCGCAGCGTCCAGGCACAGAGCCCTAGAGCTGCTCGGTCTCTGCGTAGTCCTGGCCATCGTCGTGGCCGTCCGAAATCCCGTCGGCGATGCCACCGACACCCTCCGACCAGCCTTCACCGTCGTAGCTGGCGGCCGCCGCGGTCGGGTCGAACCCGGGCGGGCTGTCCTTCAGCGCGAGGCCGAGGCCGACGAGCTTCAGCTTGACCTCGTCGATCGACTTGGCGCCGAAGTTGCGGATGTCGAGCAGGTCCGCCTCGCTGCGCGAGACCAGCTCGCCCACCGTGTGGATGCCCTCGCGCTTGAGGCAGTTGTACGACCGGACGGTGAGGTCCAGGTCCTCGATCGGCATCGCGTAGGCGGCGATGGTGTCCGCTTCCTGCGGCGACGGGCCGATCTCGATGCCCTCGGCGTCGACGTTCAGCTCGCGGGCGAGGCCGAACAGCTCCACCAGCGTCTTGCCGGCCGACGCGACCGCGTCGCGCGGCGTGATCGACGGCTTGGTCTCGACGTCCAGGATCAGCTTGTCGAAGTCGGTGCGCTGCTCGACACGGGTGGCCTCGACCTTGTAGGTCACCTTCAGCACCGGCGAGTAGATCGAGTCGACCGGGATCCGGCCGATCTCCGCGCCCGCCTGCTTGTTCTGCAGGGCCGGAACGTAACCGCGGCCGCGCTCGACGACGAGCTCGATCTCGAGCTTGCCCTTGCCGTTCAGCGACGCGATGTGCAGATCCGGGTTGTGCACGGTGACACCCGCCGGCGGCACGATGTCGGCCGCCGTGACCTCACCCGGGCCCTGCTTGCGCAGGTACATGGTGACCGGCTCGTCCTCTTCCGAGGACACCACGAGCTCCTTGAGGTTCAGGATGATGTCGGTGACGTCTTCCTTCACCCCGGGAACGGTGGTGAACTCGTGCAGCACGCCGTCGATGCGGATGCTCGTCACGGCCGCGCCCGGGATGGACGACAGCAGCGTACGACGCAGCGAGTTGCCGAGCGTGTAGCCGAAGCCGGGCTCCAGCGGTTCGATGGTGAACCGGGAGCGGGTCTCGTTGACCGTCTCTTCGCCGAGAGCCGGCCGCTGGGAAATCAGCATTCTTCCTAATTCCTTTCCAGACGACGCCCGCCATATGACGTCGAAGGGATGGCGCGGCGGCGGCGCACCTGTTGCGCCGCCGCCCGTACTCCAGCCGGGGCCGGACTACTTCGAGTAGAGCTCGACGATCAGCTGTTCCTGAACCGGAACGTCGATCTGCGCACGCTCCGGCAGCTGGTGGACCAGCACGCGGAGGTTGGACTGGACGACCTGCAGCCACGCCGGGATCGGGCGGTCGCCGTAGGACTCCTTGGCCACGACGAAGGGCAGCATCGCGAACGACTTCGGCCGCACGTCGATGATGTCCCACTTCGAGACCTGGAAGGACGGGACGTTGACCTTCGTGCCGTTGACCAGGAAGTGGCCGTGGCTCACCAGCTGACGCGCCTGACGGCGGGTGCGGGCGATGCCGGCGCGGTAGATCACGTTGTCCAGGCGGGACTCGAGGATCTGCAGCAGGTTCTCACCGGTCTTGCCGGGACGCCGGACGGCCTCCTTGTAGTACCGGACGAACTGACGCTCGAGAACGCCGTAGGTGTAGCGAGCCTTCTGCTTCTCCTGCGACTGCAGGAGGTACTCGGACTCCTTGATGCGCCCGCGGCCGTGCTGGCCCGGCGGGTAGGGGCGACGCTCGAAAGCCTGGTCGCCGCCGATGAGGTCAACCTTGAGGCGACGCGAAATACGCGTCGCGGGGCCGGTGTAACGAGCCATTTCTTCTTACTCCTCCCCGTTCCTCAGACCCGGCGCCGCTTGGGCGGGCGGCAGCCGTTGTGAGGCTGCGGGGTCACGTCCTGGATGGTGCCGACCTCGAGGCCGGCTGCCTGCAGCGAGCGGATCGCCGTCTCGCGGCCCGAACCCGGGCCCTTCACGAAGACGTCGACCTTCTTCATGCCGTGCTCGGCAGCCTTGCGGGCCGCGTTCTCGGCGGCCATCTGCGCGGCGAACGGGGTGGACTTGCGCGAGCCCTTGAAGCCCACGTGACCACTCGACGCCCACGCGATCACGGCACCGGTCGGGTCCGTGATCGAGACGATGGTGTTGTTGAAGGTGCTCTTGATGTGCGCGTGGCCGTGCGCGACATTCTTCTTTTCCTTGCGGCGGACCTTCTTGGCCCCCGCCGCGGTACGAGACTTCGGTGGCATGTTCTGAGGGTTCTCCTGTTAGCGCGCGTTCTCTTGGTGAGCGGCGACCGCTTCGGCCTGTCCGCGCCGGATGATCGACCCGGCGTCGGTGTACAGGTTGCGGAGCGCCATCGGGCGGGCGTAGAGCGCCTTGGGCGAAACGCAAGCCGTGCCACGGCGCTGGGCGCCGCCCATCTGCACGACCTTCTTGCCCTGGACGCTCACTTCTTGCCAGCCTTCTTCTTGCCGGCGACCGTCTTCTTCGGACCCTTGCGGGTACGGGCGTTGGTCTTCGTGCGCTGACCGCGGACGGGCAGTCCGCGACGCCAGCGAAGGCCCTCGTAGCACCCGATCTCGATCTTCCGACGGATGTCGGCGTTCACCTCGCGGCGAAGGTCACCCTCGACCTTAAAGTTCTCTTCGATGTACGTACGCAGCTTCGCGAGGTCGTCATCGCTGAGGTCTTTGACGCGGGTGTCCGCGTTGAGCTCGGCAGCCTTGATCAGCTGCTTCGAGCGGGTACGGCCGATGCCGTAGATGTAGGTAAGCGCGATCTCCAACCGCTTTTCGCGGGGGAGGTCTACGCCAGCGAGTCGTGCCATTGGCGTTGATGCTCCTTCATTGAATTCATCTTCAGGTCTGCTCCCCGTCCGGTTCCGGGACCGACTCGCCTGTCGTGCCCTCGGCTTGCGCTTCGGGTGTCCCGGCCCCGGCCTGAAGCCCGGGGGTGAACCAGGTCACTCGCGTGACCCGGCAGGTGCGGGGAGGTTGTGTAGCCGTCAATCCACTCTGGTCGAGTGCGAGTGATCAGCCCTGCCGCTGCTTGTGCCGCAGGTTCTCGCAGATCACCATGATCCGGCCGTGACGGCGGATCACCTTGCACTTGTCGCAGATCTTCTTGACGCTCGGCTGGACCTTCACGTCTTCTGCTCTCCTGTTAGCTGCTCTGTCATCCGGGGCTTCGCCCCGGAGCCGGGGGCTCCGCCACCCGGAACCCCCGAAAGCGACTCGTCGTGATCACTTGTAGCGGTAGACGATGCGACCACGAGAGAGGTCGTAGGGCGAGAGCTCCACGACAACCCTGTCCTCGGGCAGGATGCGGATGTAGTGCTGCCGCATCTTGCCGCTGATGTGTGCCAGGACCTTGTGACCGTTCTCCAACTCGACGCGGAACATCGCGTTGGGGAGCGGCTCGACTACGCGGCCTTCGACCTCGATGGCCCCGTCTTTCTTCGCCATGTCCTCCGCATTTCCTTGTCAGCATTGCCTGTCGCTACACCTGATCAACTCGAGCACGAGTGCTGGGTTGGGTGTTGCGTGGCACACTGGTGCCCGAGTCCCATGATCGTGAATTCACGAGCGCGCAGGATCCGGGCGCGATAAGTGCGCCGACTTGACAGTGTACGCAACCCGTGTCGCGACCCCCAAACCGGGGGTGACCATGCTAGAGGAACGTGCAGGTGGGCGTGATCGCGATCACCACGAGTGGGTGAATGCGCAGGTCAGCGCTGTCCGGAGCTTCGCCGCCCGGACCCCCGAAAGAGACTCAGGCGTCTTCGGGAGCCGTGAGCACCCAGGGACCGTCTTCGGTGATCGCCACTGTGTGCTCCCAGTGGGCCGCGCGGGAGCCGTCGGCCGTGACCACGGTCCAGCCGTCGTCCAGCTCGCGGGTCTCGCCGCCACCGCCGGTCAGCATCGGCTCGATCGCCAGGGCCATGCCGGCCTTCAGCCGCGGGCCCTTGCCGGGCTTGCCGACGTTCGGCAGGAACGGGTCCATGTGCATCTGGCGGCCGATGCCGTGCCCGCCGTACTCGACGATCATCCCGTAGTCGACGCCGTCGTCCTTCGCCGCGCGTTCGGCGGCCGACTGGACGGCGTGGGAGATGTCGGTGAGCCGGCCGCCGGCGGTGACCGCCTCGATCCCGGCCCACATCGCCGCTTCGGTCGCCGCGGACAGCGCCAGATCGGCGTCGGCGACGTCCCCGATGGCCAGCGTGACGGCGGAGTCGCCGTGCCAGCCGTCGAGGATCGCGCCGCAGTCGACCGAGATCAGGTCACCGTCGGCGAGGACCTGGGTCTTCGCCGGGATGCCGTGGACGATCTGCTCGTTCACCGACGCGCAGATGGACGCCGGGAAGCCGTGGTAGCCCTTGAAGGACGGCACCGCACCGGCGTCCCGGATGGTCTGCTCGGCCAGCTCGTCGAGCTCGGCGGTGCTGACCCCCGGGACCGCGGCGGCGCGCACCGCCGCCAGCGTACGGGCGACGACGAGCCCCGCGGCCCGCATCGCCTGCAGTTCGTCCGCGGTCTTGACCTCGATCATGCGCCCACGCCGGAGCACTTGCAGAACACGCAATCCTCCGAGATTCACGTGCGGTCGCGCAGCGCTTTCAGCACGCGGTCGGAGATCTCCTCGACGCTGCCGACGCCGTCGACGGTCACGAGGATGTCGGCGTAGTACTCGAGCAGCGGCGCGGTGTCCGACACGTAGATCTGCTGACGGCGGCGGATGACGTCTTCGGTGTCGTCCGCGCGGCCCCGCGACATGAGGCGGCCGACGACGACGTCCTCCGGCACCTGCAGCTGGATGACCGCGGTGAGCGACGCGTCCGCGTCACCCAGGATCTCGCCGAGGACCTCGGCCTGTTTGGTGTTGCGGGGGAAGCCGTCGAGCAGGAAGCCGATCTTCGCGTCCGGCTCCGCGAGGCGCTCGCGGACCATCTCGTTCGTCACGGAGTCGGGCACGAGCTCGCCCGAGTCCAGGTAGCGCTTGGCTTCCTGGCCGAGTGGGGTCTCCTGGCCGACGTGCGCGCGGAACAGGTCGCCGGTCGAGATGTGCGGGATCCGCAACTGCTCGGACAGCGCCACCGCCTGCGTACCTTTGCCCGCGCCGGGCGGACCCACGAGAACCAGCCGCGTCACTTCAAGAACCCTTCGTAGTTGCGCTGCATCAGCTGGCTTTCGATCTGCTTCACGGTGTCGAGCCCGACACCGACCATGATCAGCACAGCCGTGCCACCGAACGGGAAGTTCTGGTTGTTCCCGCTACCGGTCAACGACAGGAAGAAGTTCGGGAGGATCGCGATGATGCCCAGGTACAGCGAGCCCGGCAGGGTGATCCGGCCGAGCACGTAGCTCAGGTACTCCGCGGTGGGACGGCCCGGGCGGATGCCCGGGATGAACCCGCCGAACTTCTTCATCTCATCCGCACGCTCGTCCACGTTGAACGTGATCGTGATGTAGAAGTACGTGAAGAAGATGATCAGGGCGAAGTACAGCGCGATGTGCACCCAGCTGGACTGGTTCACGATGTAGTTCTTGATGAACACCTGCCAGCCGGAGTTGCTGTTCTGGTCGCCGACGAGGCGGCTGATCAGGTCCGGCAGGTACAGCAGGGAAGACGCGAAGATGACCGGGATGACGCCGGCCTGGTTCACCTTGATCGGCAGGTAGGTCGACGTGCCGCCGTACATCCGGCGGCCGATCATGCGCTTGGCGTACTGCACCGGGATCCGGCGCTGCCCCTGCTCGACGAAGATGACGCTGGCGATGATCACCAGGCCGAAGACGCAGATCATCAGCAGCGCGATGCCACCACCGTTGCTGAGGATGTTGCCGCCCTCGACCGGGATGCGCGCCGCGATGTTCAGGAAGATCAGGACGGACATGCCGTTGCCGACACCGCGTTCGGTGATCAGCTCACCCAGCCACATCATGACGGCGGTACCCGCGGTCATGGTGATGACGATGATCGCCAGCGAGTAGACGCTGTTGTCCGGGATGATCGGCGAGTCGCAGTCCGGGAAGAGCTGCTTGCGGTCCGCGAGCGCGACCACGCCGGTGGCCTGCAGGATCGCCAGCGCGACCGTCAGGTACCGGGTGTACTGGGTCAGCTTGCCCTGGCCGGACTGCCCTTCCTTCTTCAGCTCCTCGAACCGCGGGATGACCACGGTCAGCAGCTGGATGATGATGCTCGCCGTGATGTACGGCATGATGCCGGTCGAGAAGAGCGACAGCTGCAGCAGCGCACCACCGCTGAACAGGTTCAGCAGCTGGTAGACGCCCTCCTGCTGCGCCTGGGAGCTGCACGCCTGGACGGCTCCGTACGAGATCCCGGGGGCCGGAATGGTCGCACCGATTCGGTAGACCGCGACGATGGCTAGCGTGAACAGGATCTTCTTGCGTAGATCCGGCGTCGCGAGAGCCGAGCGGAAGGCGCTGAGCACGCGGGGGACCTCCTCGGCGTCGTCGGCTGTCCTAACCGACGATCGGCTTGGCCGGCACGGGTGGCCGGCGGGAACACAGCACTACTGGCACGCAAGCCAGGAACGCTTCGGGGCACACTCGTCCCGAAGCGTGTCGCCGACTCTAACAGCTTCACAGGGCGTGTCCGCAGTCCGTGTGCGTTTTCCGTACCAAGGTTGCTCCGGCGGGTTGATCCACTTCCCGGACTTGGCTGTATTCCTTGACACACGAGCCCGTGATCATGGCGGATCCGAGCACCGCGGGGTCAGGCGTTCGACGTCGCGAGGACACCCGCGAGGCCGACCAGGACCACCCCGGTCCCGCGGTCCACGGTGCGCCGGGCCCGCCGCGAAAGCTTGATCGACTTCACGGCCGCGCCGGCGCCGACGTAGGCCGAACCGGCGAGGAACTCGGCCAGCAGGTAGACCGCGCCGAGCAGCGCGATCTGCGCCGGAAAGGGCCCGTGAGCTGGGTCGATGAACTGCGGGACGAACGCCGTGAAGATGAGGATCGCCTTGGGGTTCGTGATCGCGACGCCGAACTCCTTGCGCGCGACCCGCCACGCGGACAGCGGCACGGCCGTGGTTTCGACGGGCTCGGCGTCGTCGCCGCGGCGGATCGTGGACCACAGGACCCGCAGCCCGAGGTAGAGCAGGTAGGCCGCACCGGCCCACTTGATGATCGTCAGCGCCGTCTCCGACGCGGCGAGCAGCTGCCCCAGCCCGGCCGCCACGGCCGTGATCATCAGCGTGAACGCGACCAGCCGGCCCACCAGTCCGGCGAGCCCGCGGCGAACACCGTGCGTCATGCCGTGGTGCAGGCCGAGCAGGTTGTTCGCCCCTGGCGTAAGGGCGATGAGGACCGACGCGCCGAAGAAGACCAGCACCCAGGACACGGAACCACCTCCATGTTCAAGGTAACGGCGGCCGCGAGCGGTTATCCACGTTCCTCCGCCGGGACGGGGGTGTCCGCGTGCGCGGCGCCGGGGTCCGGCGACGCCAGGTGGCCCAGCACCGTGGCCGCCGCGGCGGCCGCGACCGCGATGAAGAGCAGCCACATCCCGGCCGCCGGGCTCGCCTCGAGCCGGATGAGGTGCCGCTCCACGGGCACCGGGATGCACGCCATCACCGTCGTGAGGACCACGCCGGCCAGAAAGGTCGTGGCGCCGAGCGTCAGGCCCCGCGCGACCGCGCTCACCCGGCCGAGCACGACCTGGCGGATCACGAGGACGAGGGTGGCCAGCAGGGCCGCGGCGGCCGCGAGCAGCGCGACCCCGAGCGGCTCGGACGGCTGGCTGCCCACGTCGCCGAAGACGGTCGTCCAGCCGTCCTGGGTGTAGCGCAGCACGTCTTGGTTGCCGTGGCCGTCGCCCGAGGTCTGCTCGGTGCGGAAGAGCGGCAGGAACCCGGACGCGAGTGTCGCCACGGAGGCCAGCGTGACCAGGAGGACGGGAACGAACTCGCGAACCCGCCGCGGTGGCGTGGGTTCGGCGACGGACGGGGCCGGGTCCTGCGACGATTCGTCCACCTGGTGATCCTCCCGGCGGATTCCGGCCGCGGCAAGGATTCCGGATCAGCGGACGGGTGGTTCCGGGGGTTCGGGCGGTTCCGGTGGGAGGACCGTGATGGCGACGCCGTCGGCGTCTTCGACCGTCGGCAACGCGAACCCGGCCGGTGGGGTGGGGGTGTCCGCGTAGGCCAGGGCGGGATCGGACCAGTCGTCCGGCGCCCGGGCCGGCAGGTAGCCGAGCACCACCGCCACGACGACCACCACGACCCCCGCGATCACGGACCACAGACCCAGGCCGAGGCTGACGTCGAGGCTCTGGTCGCCGAGGCCGGACGTCCAGCCGTAGCCGATCATCCCGATGGTGAGGGTGGTCCCGGCGGCGAAGCTCGCCCCGATCACGGCGAGCCGGTGCCCGAGCCGTCCCCACCGGGAGAAGCCGAAGATCGCCGCGGCCCCCAGCACGATGACGGCGATCACCAGCGGAATCCCGACGGGCGCGGCGGCCTGCTCGACCGTCTCGTTCCCCTGCGCGGAGACCTGGCTGCTCCAGGCGGTCTCGGTGAAGATCAGCTTGGGGGTGAAGAAGGTCTGCTGGGGGGTGAGGTGCTGCTCGATCCGGAACAACGGCAGGAAGCACGCCCCCAGCACGAGGAGAGCCCCGAAGGCCACGAGGACGGGCACCAGGGCCCGCGGCGGTCCGGCGACCGGTTCCTGGGCCGCCGCGATCGGCTGCTGGGGCTCGGCCGGAGCGAGTCGCGAAGGGGTGACGGGCATGCCGGGCAGGATCGCGACCGGAACCGGCTCGGTGGGCGGGGTCCGATCGCCATCGGACCGCGGCGGCTGTGTGGTGGGTGACGGTGGCGCGGGCCGCGACGGCTCGGTCTGGAACGCCAGCAGCCCATCCTCCGGCCGCGCCACGTCGGGCTCCACCGGGGCGAAAAGCTCCTCCGCCGTGGGCTGCGGCGACTCCCCCGGGAACGACGGCAAGCCGCTTTCCGGCCGCGCCACGTCGGACTCCACCGGCGCGAAGGGCTCCCCCGCTGTGGGCCGCGGAGCCTCCACCGGAAACGCCAGCAGAGCATCCCTCGGTTGCGCGACGCCGGGTTCTACCTGCGCGGACTCAGCCGCCGTGGACCCCGGCGGCTCCACCGGAAACGCCGGCGAAGCATCCCCCGGCCGCACATCGGGCTCCACCGCAGGCTGGGGCGCCTCCGCCGGGAACGCCTGCCGAGCGCCTCCGGTCCCTGCCCCGGCGGACTCCCCGGTCGCCGGCCGCTTGGGCTCGGCCGGCGGGTTCGGCTCCTTCGACGGTTCGTCCACCCTGTGATCTTCCGCGCGGATTCCGCTATCGGCAAGAAACTCCGGTTCAGCGGGCTGGCCGGTCCGGTGGCACGACCGTGATCGTGACTTCGCCCGGCACGGCGAACCCGGACGGCGGGGTTTCCGTGTCGGCGTACGCCACCGCCGGATCGGCCCAGTTCTCGGTGTGAGTCGCGCCCGTGCGGTGGGCGACCACCGCCGCGGCCGCGGCCACCAGCGTGCCGCCGATGAGCAGCCACATGCCGAGCTCGGTGGTGAGGTCGACGCGGTCGAACTGCTCGCTCGCCCCCTGACCCAGGCCGTACATCTCGATGGTGAGGACGACTCCGGCGGCGAAGACCGTGCCCAGCTGCCCCAGCCACGCTCCCGGGCGCCGGCGGGCGATCAGCAGGCCCGCCGCGGCGACCAGCAGGACCATCGTGACGATGATCGGGACGCCGAAGGGCGCGCCGGGCCGGTCGAGGGACTCGTCGGTGGTCACCTGGAAGCTGGTGCTCCACGCCGACGTCGTGATGACGGCCAGGGCGCCGGCCTGCACCTGGGACAGGGTGTGGACAGCTCGGAAGAGCGGCAGGACCAGGCCGCCGGCCATGAGCACAGCAGCCAGCGCGTACAGCCCCGGGGCGAGAAACGCCCGCCGCGGCGCCGGGGCGGGTGGTGAGGGAAGGGTGTCCACACCGGGATCTTCCAGGCGAAACACCCGGCGGGCAAGGACAGCCCGCCGGACCCGGGAACGCCGAAGGCCCGCCTGGCGAACCAGGCGGGCCTTCGAACGAGGTACAGCTCAGTTGGTGGTGGCGGAGCCACCGGCCGCTTCGAGCTTCTCCTTGGCGGAGCCGGAGAAACCGTCGGCGGTCACGTTGAGCTTGACGCCGTTGACGTCACCGTTGCCGAGCACCTTGACGAGCTTGCCCTTGCGGACGAGGCCCTTGGCGACGAGCTCCTCGGCGCCGACCGTGCCACCGTCCGGGAAGACGCGGGCGATGTCGCCCACGTTCACCGGCTGGTACTCGGTGCGGAAGCGGTTCTTGAAGCCGCGAAGCTTCGGGAGCCGCATGTGGATGGGCATCTGCCCACCCTCGAAGCCGGCGGGCACGTTCTTCCGGGCCTTGGTGCCCTTGGTGCCGCGACCGGCCGTCTTGCCCTTCGAGCCTTCACCACGACCGACGCGCATCTTCTCGCGCTTCGAGCCCGGAGCCGGGCGCAGGTGGTGGATCTTGATGGCCGTCATGCCTTGACCTCCTCGACCTCCACCAGGTGGCGGACGGTGTGGATCAGGCCGCGCACCTGGGGGGTGTCTTCACGCACGACGCTCTGGCGGATCTTGCGCAGCCCGAGGGTGCGCAGCGACTCGCGGTGAGCGTGCTTCGTGCCGATCTTGCTCTTGACCTGGGTGACCTTGAGCTGAGTCATGTCAGACCCCCTGGCCCGCGCGCTGGCGCAGCATCCGGGCCGGAGCGACGTCCTCGAGCGGGAGACCGCGGCGGGCCGCGACCTCTTCGGGACGCTGCAGACCCTTCAGAGCCGCCACGGTCGCGTGCACGATGTTGATCGCGTTGTCGGAGCCGAGCGACTTCGACAGCACGTCGTGGACGCCCGCGCACTCCAGCACGGCGCGCACCGGGCCACCGGCGATGACGCCGGTACCGGCGGAAGCCGGACGGAGCAGGACCACACCAGCGGCTTCCTCACCCGTGATCGGGTGGGGGATGGTGCCGCCGACGCGGGGAACGCGGAAGAAGTTCTTCTTCGCTTCCTCCACGCCCTTGGCGATCGCCGCGGGAACTTCCTTGGCCTTGCCGTAGCCGACGCCGACCTGACCGTCACCGTCACCGACGACGACGAGGGCGGTGAAGCTGAAGCGACGACCACCCTTGACGACCTTGGCGACGCGGTTGATCGTCACGACCTTCTCGAGGTGCGGGGTCTTGTCCTGGCCGGCCCCGCCACGGCCGCTGTCGCGCCGGTCCCGGCCGCCACCGCGACGTTCATTGCGGTCGTTGCCGCCCTGCCCGCCGGGTCCGCCCTGTCCGCCGCCGAATTGCCGTGTACGTCCCGGCATCAGGCATTCCTTCCGTTAACAAGCTTCTGCATCGTCAGAACTCCAACCCCGCCTCACGGGCGGCGTCGGCGAGCGCGGCGATGCGGCCGTGGTAGGCGTTGCCCCCACGGTCGAACACCACAGCCGAGATCCCGGCGTTCTTGGCCCGCTCGGCGACGAGCGCCCCGACCTTGGCGGCCTTGGCCTTCTTGTCGCCGTCGAACGTCCGCAGGTCCGCCTCGAGGGTGGACGCCGACGCCAGCGTGTGACCGGCCAGGTCGTCGATGACCTGCACGGCGATGTGCCGCGAAGACCGCTTGACGACCAGGCGCGGACGCTGTTCGGTGCCCGAGACCTTCTTGCGGAGCCGGAAGTGCCGACGGGTCTTCGCAACGCGGCGGCGGGTCGAGATGTCCTTGCCCACCGGCTTGCGCTTCGTAGTCGTGTCGCTCATGATCACTTACCCGTCTTTCCGACCTTGCGGCGGATCTTCTCACCCTCGTAGCGCAGGCCCTTGCCCTTGTACGGGTCCGGGCGCCGCAGCTTGCGGATGACGGCCGAGATCTGGCCGACCTTCTGCTTGTCGATGCCGGAGACCGAGAACCGGGTCGGGGTCTCCACCTTGAAGGTGATGCCCTCGGGGGCCTCGATCTTCACCGGGTGCGAGAAACCGAGGGCGAACTCGAGGTCCGAGCCCTTGGCCTGCACACGGTAACCGACACCGTGGATCTCGAGCTTCTTCTCGTAGCCGGCGGTGACGCCGACGACGAGGTTGTTCACGAGCGTGCGGGTGAGGCCGTGCATGGCCTTGCTGTTGCGCTCGTCGTCCGGGCGCTTGACCAGCAGGGTGCCGTCCTCGTCGCGCTCGACCGTGATCGGCTCGGCGATGGTGTGCTCCAGGGTCCCCTTGGGGCCCTTGACGCTGATGTGCTGACCGTTGATGGTCACCTCGACCCCGGAGGGGACGGCGACCGGCAGCTTTCCGATGCGTGACATGTCTGTGCCCCCTTCCTTACCAGACGTAGGCGAGGACTTCGCCGCCCACGCTGTTGCGCTTGGCCTGACGGTCCGTCTGCAGCCCCGAGGACGTCGAGATGATCGCGACGCCGAGGCCACCGAGAACGGACGGCAGTTCGGTCGATTTTGCGTAGACCCGCAGGCCGGGCTTGGACACGCGCCGGAGGCCGGCGATGCTGCGCTCACGGTTGGGGCCGTACTTGAGCTCGACGATCAGGTTCTTGTGCTTCTCGCCCGGCTCGTCGCGGTAGCTCGCGATGTAACCCTCGCGCTTGAGGATCTCCGCGATGTTCGCCTTGAGCTTCGAGTGGGGAAGCACGACCTCGTCGTGGTACGCCGAGTTCGCGTTACGCAGACGGGTCAAGAAGTCTGCGATCGGGTCGGTCATCGTCATGGTGACCTGTCAACCTTTCTCGCCTGGTTCCCCGCCGCCCGGAGTGCGGGCGGCGGGGCCTGTGGCGAAGTGGGAGTTAAAGATAAAGAAACGCTTCTACCAGCTGGACTTGCGGACCCCGGGCAGCTCGCCCGCGTGCGCCATCTCGCGAAGGCAGATCCGGCAGAGCCCGAACTTGCGGAACACCGCGTGCGGGCGGCCGCACCGCTGGCAGCGGGTGTAGCCGCGGACGGCGAACTTCGGCTTCTTCGCGGCCTTGTGGACCAGTGCTTTCTTGGCCATCGGCTCAGTTCTCCTTGAACGGGAAGCCGAGCTTGCGCAGCAGCGCCCGGCCCTCGTCGTCGTTCGTGGCGGTCGTGACGACGGTGACGTCCATACCGCGCGGGCGGTCGATGGAGTCGGGGTCGATCTCGTGGAACATCGACTGCTCGTTGAGACCGAACGTGTAGTTGCCGTGGCCGTCGAACTGCTTCGGCGAAAGCCCGCGGAAGTCGCGGATACGCGGCAGCGCGATGGTCAGCAGCCGGTCGAGGAACTCCCACATGCGGTCGCCGCGCAGCGTGACGCGCGCGCCGATCGGCTGACCCTCACGCAGCTTGAACTGCGCGATGGACTTGCGGGCCTTCCGGACCTCGGGCTTCTGGCCGGTGATCAGGGAGAGGTCCTTGACCGCAC
This sequence comes from Amycolatopsis sp. NPDC049252, assembly GCF_043197175.1. Taxonomy (NCBI): domain Bacteria; kingdom Bacillati; phylum Actinomycetota; class Actinomycetes; order Pseudonocardiales; family Pseudonocardiaceae; genus Amycolatopsis; species Amycolatopsis sp. NPDC049252. The sequence goes on along the minus strand of NZ_JBICSQ010000002.1, from coordinate 428,228 downwards.
CCTCGATCAGCTTGCTGTCGCGAGCGGCGTCACCGACACCCATGTTCACGACGACCTTCACGACACCCGGGATCTGGTGGACGTTGACGAAGGAGAACTCCGCCTGCAGCTGTCCCTTGATCTCTTCGCGGTAGCGCACCTTGAGGCGCGGCGCGACCTTCTCTGCGGTGGTCATCAGATGTCCTTACCGTTCCGGCGCGAGATCCGGACCTTCTTGCCGTCCTCGCCGATGCGGTAACCCACCCGCGACGGCTTGCCGTCCGAGTCGACGACCATCACGTTCGAGACGTGGATGGGCGCCTCCTGCGTGACGATGCCGCCGGACTGCGCACCGCGCTGGGTCTGGCTGATCCGCGTGTGCTTCTTGATCCGGTTCACACCCTCGACCAGGACGCGGTCGCGCTCGGGGTAGGCCATGATGACCTTGCCCTTGGCGCCCTTGTCCTTGCCGGCGATGACGACGACCGTGTCGCCCTTCTTCACCTTCATCACAGCACCTCCGGCGCGAGCGAAATGATCTTCATGAACTTTCGGTCGCGCAGCTCGCGGCCCACCGGGCCGAAGATGCGGGTGCCCCGGGGCTCGTTGTCGTTCTTGATGAGCACGGCGGCGTTCTCGTCGAACCGGATGTAGGAACCGTCCGGACGACGACGCTCCTTCACCGTGCGGACGATGACGGCCTTGACGACATCGCCCTTCTTCACCCCGGCAGCCGGGATGGCGTCCTTCACGGTGGCGACGATGATGTCGCCGATGCCGGCGTAGCGCCGCCCGGAGCCACCGAGAACGCGGATGCAGAGAATTTCCTTCGCACCCGTGTTGTCGGCTACCCGAAGCCGCGACTCCTGCTGGATCACGTCAACTCCTGTATGTCGCGCCGGTTCTCGCCCCGACGAGCGAGCCTTGCGGAACTAAGGACTCTTGGGAGAGCCCTGCTTACTTGGCCTTCTCCACGATCTGCACCAGGCGCCACCGCTTCGTTGCCGACAGCGGGCGGGTCTCCATCAGGGTGACCCGGTCGCCCACGCCCGCCTCGTTGTTCTCGTCGTGCACCTTGACCTTGGTGGTGCTGCGGACGACCTTCGAGTAACGGGGGTGCTTCTTGCGGTCCTCGAGCTCGACCACGATCGTCTTGTTCATCTTGTCCGAGACCACGTAGCCCTCGCGGACCTTGCGGTCGTTCCGGGCCGGCGTCTCGGTGGTGGGCTCGCTCATGCGGCACCTTCACTCTCGGCGTCGGGGGCAACGGACAGGCCGAGTTCGCGCTCGCGCATGACCGTGTAGATCCGCGCGATGTCCGTGCGGACGGTGCGCAGACGGCGGTTGTTGTCGAGCTGCCCGGTCGCCATCTGGAAGCGGAGGTTGAAGAGCTCCTCCTTGTATTCCTTCAGACGCAGGACGAGCTCTTCCGCGGTGAGCTCACGCAGCTCCGATGCCACAGCACCAGCGTTCGCCATCAGAACTCACCACCTTCACGGGTCACGATGCGGCACTTCATGGGCAGCTTGTGGATCGCGCGACGGAGCGCCTCACGGGCGGTCTCCTCGTTCGGGAACGAGATCTCGAACATCACGCGGCCCGGCTTCACGTTGGCGATCCACCACTCGGGCGAACCCTTACCGGAACCCATGCGGGTCTCGGCCGGCTTCTTGGTCAGCGGGCGGTCCGGGTAGATGGTCGTCCACACCTTGCCACCACGCTTGATGTGACGGGTCATGGCGATACGAGCGGACTCGATCTGCCGGTTCGTCACGTAGCTGTGCTCAAGCGCCTGGATGCCGTACTCGCCGAAGCTGACCTTCGTGCCACCCTTGGCGGCGCCGTGGCGCTTCGGGGAGTGCTGCTTCCGGTGCTTGACCCTGCGCGGGATGAGCACGTCTCAGCCCTCCGTCTTTTCTGCGGTCTCGGTGGCCGGAGCCGCCTCGGTCGTGGCGGCAGCGGCGGCGCGACCGGCTTCGGTCGACGTGGCGGTCGTGCCCGAGGCGCCGGAACGGCGCGGACGGGACGGCCGGTCGCTGCGCTCGCGACGCGGCGCGCGCTCGGCGGCGTCACGGGCTTCGCGGGCCTTCAGGCCACCGACGAGCTCACCCTTGTAGATCCACACCTTGACGCCGATGCGACCGAACGTCGTCTTGGCCTCGAAGAAGCCGTAGTCGATGTCGGCGCGCAGCGTGTGCAGCGGGACCCGGCCGTCGCGGTAGTGCTCGGAGCGGGACATCTCGGCACCGCCGAGACGACCGCCGCACTGCACGCGAATGCCCTTGACCTGCGGCGAACGCATGGAGGTCTGGATCGCCTTCCGCATCGCGCGGCGGAACGCCACACGGTTGGAGAGCTGCTCCGCGACCGCCTGGGCGACCAGCTGGGCGTCGGCCTCGGGGTTCTTGACCTCGAGGATGTTCAGCTGGACCTGCTTCTTGGTCAGCTTCTCCAGCGCGCCGCGGATCCGGTCGGCCTCCGCGCCGCGGCGGCCGATGACGATGCCCGGCCGGGCGGTGTGGATGTCGACGCGGACGCGGTCACGGGTGCGCTCGATCTCGACCTTGGAGATGCCGGCGCGCTCCATGCCCGTCGCCAGCAGCTTGCGGATCTTGACGTCCTCGGCCACGTACTCGGCGTACTGCTTGTCGGCGTACCAGCGCGACTTCCAGTCCGTGGTGATACCCAGGCGGAAACCGTGCGGGTTGATTTTCTGGCCCACTACCGGCCACCTGCCTTCTTCTTGCTCTGAGCCTTCTGCGCGGCGGCGGCCGGACGCGACTCCACCTCGACGGTGATGTGGCTGGTCCGCTTGCGGATCCGGTACGCGCGCCCCTGGGCCCGCGGGCGGATGCGCTTGAGGGTCGGGCCCTCGTCGGCGTACGCGTTCTTGACCCAGAGCGTCTCCGGGTCCAGCTGAAGGTTGTTCTCGGCGTTGGCCACGGCGCTCGCGAGCACCTTCGCGACCGGCTCGCTCGCCGCCTGGGGGGCGAAACGGAGCACGGCCAAGGCGTCGGCGGCGCTACGTCCCTTGATGAGCTCGATGACCCGGCGCACCTTGGTAGGCGAGTCCCGGACAAAGCGAGCCCGCGCGTAAGCCACAGGCAGAGCCTCGGCCACGTCGTTCTGGGCGTTCATCGCTAGTTCCTTGATCTCTCGTGCCCGCTCAGCGGCGGCGCGACTTCCGGTCGTCCTTGATGTGACCCTTGAAGGTCCGAGTCGGGGCGAACTCCCCGAGCTTGTGACCCACCATCGCCTCGGTGACGAACACCGGGACGTGCTTGCGGCCGTCGTGCACCGCGATCGTGTGACCCAGGAAGTCCGGGATGATCGTGGAACGACGCGACCAGGTCTTGATCACGGTCTTCTTGCCCGACTCGTTGAGAACGTCCACCTTCTTGAGCAGGTGGTCGTCCACGAAGGGGCCCTTCTTCAGGCTACGTGGCATGTTCTTCTACCTCCCTGCTCAGCGCTTGTTCTTGCCGGTACGGCGACGGCGGACGATCATCGCGTCGGATGCCTTGCGGCGGCGCGTACGACCCTCGGGCTTACCGTTCGGGTTGACCGGGTGGCGACCACCGGAGGTCTTACCCTCACCACCACCGTGCGGGTGGTCGACCGGGTTCATGACGACACCACGGACCGTGGGGCGCTTGCCGCGCCAGCGGTTGCGGCCGGCCTTGCCCCAGTTGATGTTGGCGTGCTCGGAGTTGCCGACCTCGCCGATGGTGGCGCGGTTGCGCACGTCCACGTTGCGGATCTCACCCGAGGGGAGACGCAGCTGGGCGTACGGCCCGTCCTTGGCGACGAGCTGCACCTTCGCGCCCGCGGACCGCGCCATCTTCGCGCCGCCACCGGGGCGGAGCTCGATCGCGTGGATCACGGTACCGACCGGGATGTTGCGCAGCGGCAGGTTGTTACCCGGCTTGATGTCGGCGCGGGGGCCGTTCTCGACCGTGTCACCCTGGCGGAGCTTCTCCGGCGCGATGATGTAGCGCTTCTCACCGTCGGCGTAGTGCAGTAGCGCGATGCGAGCGGACCGGTTGGGGTCGTACTCGATGTGCGCGACCTTGGCGGGAACGCCGTCCTTGTCGTTCCGGCGGAAGTCGATCAGCCGGTACGCACGCTTGTGGCCGCCACCCTTGTGCCGGGTGGTGATCTTGCCGGACGAGTTGCGACCGCCCGAACCGCTCAGCGGACGAAGCAGCGACTTCTCCGGCGTGGAGCGGGTGATCTCGGCGAAGTCCGAGACGCTCGAACCGCGACGACCCGGGGTCGTCGGCTTGTACTTGCGGATGCCCATGTCAGCTCAGTCCTTTACGCGGTGGGTCCGCCGAAGATCTCGATCGCCTTGCTCTCAGGCGAAAGAGTCACGATGGCGCGCTTCGTGTCCTTGCGCTTGCCGAAGCCCGCGCGAGTCCGCTTCCGCTTGCCCTGCCGGTTGGCCGTGTTGACGCTGACCACCTTGACGCCGAACACCTTCTCGACCGCGATCTTGATCTGGGTCTTGTTGGCGTCCGGGCGGACGATGAACGTGTACTTGTGGTCCTCGAGGAGCCCGTAGGACTTCTCGGAGATCACCGGCGCGAGCAAGATGTCGCGGGGATCGGCAATGGCGACCGAACTCACTGCTCGTCACTCCCTTCCGAAATCTCGCTCGACCGAGCCGAAGCCTTCGCGCTCTTGCCCCGGGCGGGGCCGGCGACGAAGCCGTCGTAAGCGGCCTTGGTGAACACGACGTCGTCGTTGACCAGGACGTCGTAGGTGTTGAGCTGGTCGAACCAGATCAGGTGGACCTCGGCGAGGTTCCGCAGGGAAACCCAGCTGAGCTCGTCGTCCCGGTGCAGCACCACGAGCACGCGCTTCGCCTGCGTCACCGCGGCGAGGGCGGCCTTGGCGGCCTTGGTCGACGGCTTCTCACCCGTCACCAGTTCGGTGACGACGTGCAGCTGGCCGGCGCGAGCCCGGTCCGAGAGGGCGCCACGCAGAGCGGCGGCCTTCATCTTCTTGGGGGTGCGCTGGGAGTAGTCACGCGGCGTGGGGCCGTGGACGACACCGCCACCGACGAACTGCGGCGCGCGGGTCGAACCCTGGCGGGCACGGCCGGTGCCCTTCTGGCGGTACGGCTTCTTGCCGCCACCGCGAACCTCGCCACGGGTCTTCGTGTCGTGCGTGCCCTGGCGGCCGGCGGCCTGCTGGGCCACCACCACCTGGTGCATCAGCGCGACATTGGCCTGCACGTCGAAGATCTCCTCGGGGAGGTCCACGGTGCCGTCGGCTTTACCGGCCGGGGTCTTCAGCTCGACGCTTGTCATTCGGAGTTACCACCCTTCGCGGCGCTGCGCACGAACAGCAGGCCGCCCTTGGGACCGGGCACGGCGCCCTTGATCAGCAGCAGGCCGTCCTCGGCACGCACGGCGTGCACGGTCAGGTTCTGCGTGGTGACCCGGTCGTTGCCCATCCGGCCCGCCATGCGCAGGCCCTTGAAGACGCGGCCGGGGGTGGCGCAGCCACCGATCGAACCCGGCTTGCGGTGCACGGCCTGGGCACCGTGGCTCGCGCCCTGGCCCTTGAAACCGTGGCGCTTCATGACACCGGCGTAGCCCTTGCCCTTGCTGGTACCGGTCACGTCGACCTCGACGCCGGCGGCGAACACCTCGGCGGTGATCTCCTGGCCGACCTCGTAGGTCTCGGCGTCGGTGGTACGCAGCTCCGCGAGGAAGCGCCGCGGGGTCACGCCCGCCTTGTCGTAGTGGCCGGTGCGCGGCTTGTTCACCTTGCGCGGGTCGACCGCGCCGAACGCCAGCTGCACGGCCTTGTAGCCGTCCTTCTCCTGCGTCCGAACCTGGGTGACCACGTTCGGACCGGCCTTCACGACGGTGACCGGGACAACCCGGTTCTGCTCGTCGAAGACCTGGGTCATGCCGAGCTTGGTGCCCAGGATGCCCTTCATCTGCCTGTCAGACATGAGTCTCTTATCTCCGCCGCTCGCCCAACGCTTACTGGATGTTGACGTCGACGCTCGCCGGCAGGTCGATGCGCATGAGCGCGTCGACCGTCTTCGGCGTCGGGTCGAGGATGTCGATCAGACGCTTGTGCGTGCGCATCTCGAAGTGCTCGCGCGAGTCCTTGTACTTGTGCGGCGAGCGGATGACGCAGTAAACGTTCTTCTCGGTGGGCAGCGGCACCGGCCCGACAACACGGGCGCCGGTGCGCGTGACCGTCTCCACGATCTTGCGCGCCGAGGTGTCGATCGCCTCGTGGTCGTAGGCCTTGAGCCGGATGCGGATCTTCTGTCCCGCCATGGTGGCTGCTCGTTCCTTGTCGTCTCGTGCCGCTATCTCACAAACCCGTGCTGGATGTCCCCACCCGAGCCCGAGTTTCCGCAGTTCAACGGCCCTGTCCCCGGTCCACGCGGTCGGGCGTGTCGCGCCCGACGCACAGACGGATCCCGCGGGATCGTCGTCTTGCCTGGTCTTCCTCAACGTGAGGAGGCTATGAGCCGGCTGACCGTCTCACTGCCTTTGCCCGCTCGCCTACCCGAAGGAAGAGCTCGGCGGACCGTGGCCACTCGCGCCAGGGCGGCCGGACCCCTGTCGGGAAAACCCCGATGAGGATCGGCCGCCCCAGGACGAGCAACCTGAATAGTGTCGCACACGTGATTTGACGCCCCTGACCCGGGGGTGTATTGCCCCCGGGCCGGGCGTTGAATCACTTGATGATCTTGGTGACCTGACCCGCACCGACGGTGCGGCCACCCTCGCGGATGGCGAAGCGCAGGTTCACGTCCATGGCGACGGGCTGGATCAGCGCCACCGAGATGTCGGTGTTGTCGCCCGGCATGACCATCTCGGTGCCCTCGGGGAGGGTCACGACGCCGGTCACGTCGGTGGTGCGGAAGTAGAACTGCGGGCGGTAGTTGTTGAAGAAGGGGGTGTGACGGCCACCCTCGTCCTTCGACAGGATGTAGACCCGGCCCTCGAAGTCGGTGTGCGGGGTGGTGGTACCCGGCTTCACGACGACCTGGCCGCGCTCGACGTCCTCGCGCTTGATACCGCGGACGAGGAGGCCGACGTTGTCGCCCGCCTGGCCCTGGTCCAGCAGCTTGCGGAACATCTCGACACCGGTGACAGTCGTCTTGGTCGACTTCTCCTTGATGCCGACGATCTCGACCTCTTCGTTCACGTTGACCACGCCACGCTCGACGCGGCCGGTGACGACGGTGCCGCGACCGGTGATCGTGAAGACGTCCTCGATCGGCATGAGGAACGGCTTGTCGAGCTCGCGCACCGGGTCCGGCACGTTGTCGTCGACGGCGGTCATCAGCTCGAGAACGGCTTCGCCCCACTTCTCGTCGCCCTCAAGGGCCTTGAGGCCCGAGACGCGCACGACCGGAGCGTCGTCGCCCGGGAACTCCTGCGAGGACAGCAGCTCGCGGACCTCCAGCTCGACGAGCTCGAGGATCTCCTCGTCGTCGACCATGTCGGCCTTGTTCAGCGCCACCACGATGTAGGGCACGCCGACCTGGCGGGCGAGCAGCACGTGCTCACGCGTCTGCGGCATCGGGCCGTCGGTCGCCGCGACCACGAGGATCGCACCGTCCATCTGGGCCGCACCGGTGATCATGTTCTTGATGTAGTCAGCGTGACCGGGGGCGTCGACGTGCGCGTAGTGACGCTTCTCGGTCTGGTACTCGACGTGCGAGATGTTGATCGTGATACCGCGCTGGCGCTCTTCGGGCGCGTTGTCGATCTGGTCGAACGCACGCGACTCGTTGAGCTCCGGGTACTTGTCGTGCAGAACCTTGGTGATCGCCGCGGTCAGCGTGGTCTTGCCGTGGTCGACGTGACCGATGGTCCCGATGTTGACGTGCGGCTTGCTCCGCTCGAACTTCGCCTTCGCCACTGGAATGTCCTCCTGGACTGATTTCGCTTTGTGCTCGGGGGCCGGCGTGGCTGCCGACCCCCGAATGTTCCTTCGTCGGTGCTAGCGGACGTTCAGGAGAGTCCCTTAATGCCCGCGCGCGGTGGGGGAGTTACTCCCCCGTCGCCTTCGCGATGATTTCCTTCGCGACGTTCGCGGGAACCTCGGCGTAGGAGTCGAACAACATGGAGTAGTTCGCCCGGCCCTGGGTGCGGGACCGGAGGTCACCGACGTAGCCGAACATCTCCGACAGCGGGACCAGCGCCTTCACGACGCGGATGCCCGCCCGCTCCTCCATGGCCTGGATCTGACCACGACGGGAGTTGAGGTCACCGATGACGTCACCCATGTAGTCCTCGGGCGTGGTCACCTCGACCGCCATCATCGGCTCCAGGATCACGGGGTGGGCCTTCTTCGCGGCTTCCTTCATCGCCATGGAACCGGCGATCTTGAACGCCATCTCCGAAGAGTCGACCTCGTGGTAAGCACCGTCCAACAGGGTGAACTTCAACCCGACGAGCGGGTAGCCGGCCAGGACGCCGTACTGCATCGCGTCCTGGGCGCCCGCGTCGACCGACGGGATGTACTCCCGCGGCACGCGGCCACCGGACACCTTGTTGTCGAACTCGTAGAGCGCGCCGTCGGTGCGCTCCAGCGGCTCCAGCTTCACGATGACCTTCGCGAACTGGCCGGAACCACCGGTCTGCTTCTTGTGGACGTAGTCGAGCTTGTCCACCGTCTTCTTGATCGTTTCGCGGTAGGCGACCTGCGGCTTACCGATGTTCGCCTCGACCTTGTAGTCGGACTTCATCCGGTTCACCAGCACCTCGAGGTGCAGCTCACCCATACCCGCGATGATCGTCTGGCCGGTGTCCTCGTCCAGCTTGACCTGGAACGTCGGGTCCTCTTCGGCCAGCTTCTGGATCGCCAGGGACAGCTTCTCCTGGTCGGCCTTCGTCTTCGGTTCGATCGCGACCCGGATGACCGGCTCGGGGAACGTCATCGACTCCAGCACGATCGGGTTCTGCGGGTCCGCCAGGGTGTCACCCGTGGTGGTGTCCTTCAGCCCGATGACCGCGTAGATGTGGCCGACCTGGGCGTCGTCGACCGGGTTCTCCTTGTTGGAGTGCATCTGGAAGATCTTCCCGATGCGCTCCTTGCGCTCCTTGGTCGCGTTGACGACCTGCGCCCCGGCGGCGACCTTGCCCGAGTACACCCGGATGTAGGTCAGCTTGCCGAAGAACGGGTGCGCGGCGATCTTGAACGCGAGCGCGGCGAACGGCTCGTCGACCGACGCCTTGCGGGACGCCACGGTCTCGCCGTCGGGCAGCAGGCCCTCGACGGCCGGGACGTCCAGCGGGGTCGGCAGGTAGTCGATGACCGCGTCGAGCATGGGCTGCACGCCCTTGTTCTTGAACGCGGAACCGGCCAGCACCGGGAAGACCTGGCTGGTGATGGTGAGCTTGCGGATGCCGGACTTGATCTCGGCTTCCGTGAGCTCCTCACCCTCGAGGAACTTCTCCATCAGCGCGTCGTCCGCCTCGGCGACGGTCTCGACGAGCTTCTCGCGGTACTCCGAGGCCAGCTCGGCCAGCTCGGCGGGGATCTCCTCGACGGAGTAGTCCTCGCCCTTCTGGACCTCGCCACGCCAGGTCAGCGCCTTCATGCGGACCAGGTCGACGACGCCTTCGAAGTCGTTCTCGGCGCCGATCGGCAGCTGGATGACCAGCGGCCGGACACCGAGGCGCTCGACGATGGTCTTCACGGTGTAGTAGAAGTCCGCACCGAGCTTGTCCATCTTGTTGACGAAGCAGATGCGCGGGACGTCGTACTTGTCCGCCTGCCGCCAGACCTGCTCGGACTGCGGCTCGACGCCTTCCTTGCCGTCGAAGACGGCGACCGCACCGTCGAGCACCCGGAGGTTGCGCTCCACCTCGACGGTGAAGTCGACGTGGCCCGGGGTGTCGATGATGTTGATCTGGTGGTCGTCCCAGAAGGTGGTGGTCGCAGCCGAGGTGATGGTGATGCCCCGCTTCTGCTCCTCCTCCATCCAGTCCATGGTGGCGGCGCCGTCGTGGACTTCACCGATCTTGTAGTTGACCCCGGTGTAGAACAGGATCCGCTCGGTGGTGGTCGTCTTGCCGGCGTCGATGTGGGCCATGATGCCGATGTTGCGGACCTTGTTCAGGTCGGTCAGCACTTCACGTGCCACGAGAGTGTTCCCCTGTTCTCATGCTTGGGGCCCGGCATGGCTTGGTCGACAGCCGGGCGGTCATCACCAGCGGTAGTGCGCGAAGGCCCGGTTGGACTCGGCCATCTTGTGCGTGTCCTCGCGGCGCTTCACGCTGGCACCGAGGCCGTTGGAAGCGTCGAGGAGCTCGTTCTGCAGACGCTCGATCATCGTCTTCTCGCGGCGGGCCTGCGAGAAGGAGACCAGCCAGCGCAGCGCCAGGGTCGTGGAGCGGCCCGGCTTGACCTCGATCGGCACCTGGTAGGTGGCGCCACCGACGCGGCGGCTCTTCACCTCGATGGTGGGCTTCACGTTGTCGAGGGCGCGCTTCAGCGTGACGACCGGGTCGGTGCCCGTCTTCTCGCGAGCGCCTTCGAGCGCGCCGTAAACGATGCGCTCGGCCAGGGACCGCTTCCCGTCCTTCAGCACCTTGTTCACCAGCTGGGTGACCAGCGGGGAGGCGTAGACGGGGTCGGAGATCAGCGGCCGCTTCGGGGCCGGACCCTTGCGGGGCATTAGCTCTTCTCCTTCTTCGCGCCGTACCGGCTGCGCGCCTGCTTGCGGTTCTTCACACCCTGGGTGTCGAGAGAACCGCGGATGATCTTGTAACGGACACCCGGAAGGTCCTTCACACGACCACCACGCACGAGCACCATCGAGTGCTCCTGCAGGTTGTGGCCCTCACCGGGGATGTAGGCGGTGACCTCGATGCCGCTGGTCAGCTTCACACGCGCGACCTTGCGCAGCGCCGAGTTCGGCTTCTTGGGGGTCGTGGTGTACACGCGAGTGCACACGCCACGCCGCTGCGGGCTCCCCTTGAGGGCCGCGGTCTTCTGCTTGGCAGCCTTGTCCTGGCGGCCCTTGCGGACCAGCTGCTGGATCGTGGGCAATGGACCAGCTTCCTGTCGTGATCTGCTTCTTCGTGTCTTCACCGGCCCCCGCGGTCGGGCGTGTCGGCCCGCGTCACGGTCTGTCGACCGGTAACTTCCCGGAGGGATTTTCCGTCGGAACCCCGACCTGCCGAAGCCGGTGACCGGGTGCCTGAGCACCCCGCCCATGCCGCACGGCACGCGGAGCGGCCCGACGCCTGCCGGGCACGGTCTCCAAAGATACCCGCCCATCTACCGGACGGGCGCAGCGGGGGGTCTGAAGGTGACGAACCTTCAGCCTACCTCTCAACGCCGACGGCGCGCCGGACATTCCACGGGGTGGCGCGCGGAGGCCCGGCGGGCACCGGCGCGAGCCGGGAATCCCGCCAGGGGCCCGATTCGCGGCCGGCGGCTCAGTCCTCGTCGGGCTTCGCGTGGTCCGGCTTGCCCGGGTTCGGGTCGCGCGAAAGGTCGATCAGCGGGTGCACGTCGGCCCCCTCGGGCGCCGCGTGGCTGCCGCGCGACTTCGATTCCTCTTCGGACCGTCCGGCCCCTTCGGTGCTGCTCATCACACACTCCTAGCGCTCGTCCCCTGCTTCCCTCGGGCCCGAAACTACCCATTACCCGGTCGGGTGACGCAGTGGGATCGGATCCGCAGTTCCGTACGTCACACCGTCGTCAAGTGGCCACGATGGGTGGACCACGTACCGGGCGTTCGGGGAGGAAGCAGGACATGTCGGCCGAGTTCGACCAGGTGGTAGCCGAGTTCCGGCGGTTCGAGGCGAGTATCCGGAACGTCGACGACCGGTTCGCCGGGCTGGGCGCGATGCGGCAGAAGCTGACCGAGCTGCGGGCGAGCGCGTCGTCACCGGACGGCGGGGTCACCGCGACCACCGGGCCGGGTGGCGCGGTCCTCGACGTCGAGTTCACCGCCGGCCGCTGATCGGGATCGACGACCAGGAGTCGTACCGGCACTTCGACGACCACGTCTACTTCCGCGACACCCACGTCATCCAGGTGCAGGTGCCGCCGTGCCCGGAGCTGCGAATCGTGCCGGGCAAGGCGATGACCATGCCGACGCTGCCGCCGGACGACCGGCTGGAGGGCGAGCTCGTCCGGTGGCTGGCCGCGAACCCGCGGTTCGCGCAGCGGGACGTCGTCATCGAGCACGGGTCCGCGCGGACGTGGGGCCAGGGCTGCGCGACGCGGCAGAACCTCGTGGCCGAGGCCGACTACCTCGTCGACCTGGCCGGCAGCCTGCCCGCGGCGCTGTGGGCGCACTCACCGCGCTGAGCGTCAGCGGCGGCGCGTCGTCAGGTGCGTGAGCCCGGCCGACAACGCGAACACCAGGCCGAGGCCGACGACGTACGGCCCGGCGAGCAGCGCGAACCCGGCGCCGATGTTGGCGTCGGGCTCGTCGGACGTGGCCCGGAACCCGATGGCGCCCACCGACAGCAGGACCGCGCCCACCGTGATCAGCAGGACGGCCACCACCGTGAGGCGCTTCGTGACAGTCGTCATGTCCCCATGGTGCCCGGGGTCGGCCGCGCCCGCTGAATTCGGTGGACAGCTTCCCCAGGATGGGGACGTGGAGTGGAACATCACCGAGGTCCCCGTCGGCGACGCGGACGCCGTCGCGATCATGCGCGAGTACATGGACGAAGTCGCTTCGCGCTACTACGGCCGCCCGGCCACCGACGCGGAACTGGAAGCCGCGCTGGCCGACGAGCCGGGCACGGACCTGGTCGCGCCGACCGGGGCGTTCCTGCTGGGCTGGCGCGACGGCGTCCTCGCGGGCTGCGTCGGCACCCGCGTCCTCGAGCCGGGGCTCAGCGAGCTGACGAAGATGTACGTCAAGCCCGCCCACCGCGGCTCGGGAGCGGCACCACGCCTGGTCGCGGCGGCGGAGAACGCGGCCCGCCGGCTCGGCTCCCGGCTCATGCGGCTCGACACCCGCCACGACCTCGTCGAGGCGCGGGCGCTCTACACGCGGACCGGATACGCCGAGGTCGAGCCCTTCAACAACGACAAGTACGCGGAGCACTGGTTCGCGAAGGCCCTCAGCTGAGGCGTCTGATGCAGGCGGCGATCGCCGCGATGCCGAGCCTGCCGATCAGCTGCCGGTCCACGGGGACTCCCGGGGAAAGCTTCGGCCCCGGCGGACCGGGGGTGTCGGCCGCTGGGCCGGTGAGCACCGCGGCACCGGCCGCGCGGATGAGGGTCTTCTTTATGGTTCTGTCCTTTCGTGTCAGGAGACGGCGGTGATGAGGTCGAACACCGGCGAAGGCTGGGCACGACTCAGACCGAGCCATCGGTCGGGTCGACACCACCGGCCAGGCCGGTGAACACGGCCGCCGTGGCCAGCGGCAGCGTCCAGTCGTGATCAAAGAATGAGGCGTGGCCCGAGCGGGTGAATCTCCTGCGACTCGGACTAGTTGCGCACCACCATCGCGCCGAACGGGTTGGCGCGACTACGTCACTGCGTTTGTGTCGTCCGCCAGCGTCACGGGTAGTCGAAAACCAGCAGCCCCGGCGCCTGGACGCCGGGGCTGCTGGTTAGGTAGTCGTCACGAAGCTCGGGAACTACTGCTGGCTGCGCAGCTTCGCGGCGAGCTTGTCGATCTCGGTGTCCAGGTCCGACTCGCGCCGGGCCCGGGCAGAGCGATCCTTCTCTTCGATGCTGTCGATCCGCGTCCGGAGGTTGTACTCGGTCCGCTGCAGCCAGACGTCGTTGTCGGCGGTGTCCTGCCGCTCCCGCAGCGTGACGTGCTTGTCGTGCAGCCGCCGCGCGACCTCGACCTGTCTCGAGACGAGCACGTCGTACGCCGTCGACCCGCTCATCAGCTTCGTCAGCACCGGGAGGCAGTCGATCGCGATGAGCAGCAGCCGCACGAGCCATTGCGCCGCGAACACGAACCCGCTCCGATCGGCCAGCCGCTCGAGCGCGGCGGACTCGTCGAGGATGCCGATCGTGCCCTGGTGCTCGCGCATCGCCGTGACCTTCGCGGTGATGGCCGCGCTGACCTGCTGCCCGGCGGTCTGCTGGGCACTTCCCAGTTTCTTGGTCAGCTCGTCGATCCGGCCGTTCGCGGCGGTCAGGTCGGCCTGGCGCTTGTCCAGCTGGTTGTCGGTGCGGAAGCGGTCCGCCACCGTCCGGTTCCGGTCACATTCGGGGCCGTCGCCCGCGACGCCAGTGAGCCCGTCACCCCGAGCGCCGCTGCATTCCCCGCGCGCCAGCTTTTCCAATGCGTCCCACTGGCTGTAAAGGCCGTCGTACTCCTTCTTCGCCGCGTCGCGGTTCTTGACGGCCTTGTCCAGCTCCTCCTTCGCCGCCTCAGGCGAGTCCTTGATCGTCAACTGGTAGTTGGCGCAGTCGTCCGTCTTCAGCGCCGGCGCGCCTTCGGGGTTGCAGCGCCGGTACTGGCTTTCGTAGGCGGACAGCTCGTTCTCCCGGCCGTCCAGGACCTCCTTGTGGATGGCGGGCGAGAAGATCCACAGCACCAGCGGTTCCGCGATCACCGCGCCCATGAGCAGCGAGATCACCAGCCGGGGCACGAACACCTTGGCCTTGCCACCGCCGAGCATCCCGTGCGTGCTGGCGATCAGCCAGCCGTCGAAGCTGATGATGACGTAGGCCCACAACGCCCCGGCCGGCACCAGGAAGATCCACGGCACCGTCGACAGGCTGGTGAGCGCGACCAGCAGCGACACCCCGGCGAGCAGGCCGGTGTTGAACACGATGGCACCGAGGCGGGTGTACCGCGGCCGCTCCTCCGGCACCCAGTCCAGGATCTCCTCGCGGATCCCCGCGAGGGCCCGCAGCCGCCGTCCGAACCCGCGGTGCGGGTCCACCGGCCGGTAAGTCCCGAGCGGGACGTCCGGCGGCAAGGCGCCCCGTGCGGGCGCCTCGGTGTCAACTGACATCCTCTTCCCTCACCCCGGTGTCGTCGTCTTCGTCGCCGTCTTCAGCAGCGGGGGCCGCCTCGGCGCGTTCGCCGGTAGCCAGCTCCTCCGGTTTGCGGCCCCGGTCGAGCCGCTCGGGTGGTTTGGCCCCGGTGAGCTTGGAGATCAGCAGGTTCGGGTCGAGGTTCGTCATGTCGAGGTAGCCGTGCTTGCCGAGCTCCCGGATGACCTCGAGGGTGATCTCCTCCTTGCGCCGGGTTTCGGCCCGGGCCAGGCCGTGGTCCTCACGCCGCCATTTGCGGTCCTCCCGGGTCTGGTCCCGCTCCCACCGGCGCTGCTCGTTCCGCTGCTCGATTTCGTAGAGCCGCTCTTCGTGCTTCCGGTCGAACTCGGCCTGCCGGTCGGTGCGCTCGGTCTCGGCGCGGTAGCGGTTCTCGGTCAGGAGCCGCTCGGCCATGTCGGTCGCATCGAGCGAACCGGCCACGTACGCATTGGCCAGCGCGCTGTCCGGGTTGTTGCGGATGACCTCGGCCAGCGCCGTGATCTCTTCGCGGTCGTGCCCGCGCTGCTCCCGGTCGAACGCCTTCCGGTCGGCCAGCCGGTCGAGCTCGTACCCCTGCCGCTGGGCCCCGACCGATCCTTCGTGGTGGACGCGTGCCCGTTCCAGCTGCTGCTCGTGGACCAGCCGTTCGCTGCCGAGCAGGTGGTCGTGGCCGGTCTGGTCCCGTTCGAGGTGGTGGTCGTTGTGCTGGCGCGCGGTGGTCAGCGTGTGGTCCAGGCGCTGCTGCGTCGTGTCCAGCTCGTACTGGTATTCGATGCTCCGGCGGTTGCCCATGAGCTTCTGGTACTCGACCGGCGTCAGCACCTCGACGCTGCGCAGCTCCACGGCGATCCCGGAGATCACCGGCGGCTTGAGCGTCGTGAAGGCCTTCACCTGGGCGTTCACGTCCCGGCGGACCTCGTTGACCTGGTCGAGCCGGTACTCGAGACCGAGTTCGAAGATCCGGTGGTGGCTCTTGAGGTAGGCCCGCAGGAGCGTCTGCGCGTCACCACGTCCTTCGCGCACGACGCTGATGGGATTGGTCACGGTGCAGACGAACGTGACGCGCATGGTGAAGTCGTCGGCCTCGGCGCACGGGATGGCCAGCTCGACGAGCACCTCGGCGTCGCGGGTCAGGTCCACCAGGCTGACGTGCGTGGCGTTGACGACCTGTTCCTCGTCCAGGCGCCGCTGGGCGCTGTCGAGGATGTACTCGCCGTCCACGCGGTACACGAACACGTGGTGCGCGTTCGGCCTGGGCAGCTCGCCGTGGTCGCGGAACTCCTTGCGCCAGAGCCACTTCCCCTTCACCCGCGCGGGGTCCAGGGAGCGCTGCTCGACGATCGGGTAGGGGTGGGTCATGGCAGTGCGGCGGCCTCTCGGTTCAGGTGGGCGATCGCGGCGAGCAGGTGCTCGACCAGCGGGGAACTGTCTTTGCGGGTACGGGCTTCGAGCGCGGCGAAGTCCGTGAAGAGCAGGTCGGCTTCGCCGGGTGGCAAGGCGTCCGAAATGGCCGTGCCCAGCGAGGTCGCGATGGCGACCGGGTCGTCACAGAGGTGCTTGAGGTCGTCGAGGGACGCCCGCAACACGGTGAGCGCCCGCTTGCGGGTCGGCCGGTTGCACAGCGCGGCGGCCCACAGCCGGCCTTCGACCGCCGCGGCCCGGTCCGGCGCGGCGCAGAGGTGCTCGATCGCGGCGTGCCGGCCGGCGATCCGATCTCGTGCGGACAGCACACTGAGGATTGCCCGCGTGGTCGCTCGGATGTACCCGGGAGTGGCACCCGGCTTCGCCAGCCGTCTCAGCTTCCCGTCGAGCAACGTCAGCACGACCCCGGCGTCGTCGGTCCGCCTGGTGAGGGTGACGAACAGGCCGGCGAGCGCGACGTGCGCGTCTCCCGTGACGGTGTGGCTCTGCAGGACGAGCTGCCACAGGCGGTTGGCCGCCTCGTGCGGGTACCGGGCGCCGAGCTCCCCGCTCAGCGCGACCGCACCGGTCCACCGTTCGGCCGGGCTGCCGCGGCCCGCCCAGTGCGCGGCCAGCTGGAGCGCCTCCGGCGCGAGCGCGTCGTCGTAACTCAGCAACCACAGCACGTGCGTCGCGGTGGTTTGGCCGGGCCAGCCCCGGCGCCCGTCGGCCCAGGGCGCCAAGATGTCGTCGACCTCGTCGAAAGCGGACCTCGCGAGCTCGGCGAGACCGGCGGCGACGCGCAGGCCTTCCTTCGGCATGACTTCGTCCAGCCACGCGGAGACGCCGTCCCAGAACGGCGCTTCCTCGCGAGCCCACAGCTCCGCCAGCACGAAGCCGCGGTACCTCGGCTCCCTGAACCGCGGGCAGTGCCGCGCCACGCCGTCCGTGCCGACCCGCTCGATCTTGATCAAGCTGTCGTGCGCGTAGAGCTTCAGGCGGTGCTGCCGGAGCAGTTCGGGTTGCGAGCGTTCGACGACGTCCGGCTCCCCGCCGACGACCGCCTCGGCGAGCTTGCCTTCGAGCTGGACGAGCGCGGACTCGAACGTCCGCTGGCGCGCCCCGTCCAGGAAGGCCAGCGCAGTGACAGCCAGGTAATCCCGCTCGTCCCGCTCGTCGTCGAACCAGATCCGGACCTGCTCCTGCAGCGACGCGTCCAGTTTCGGGAGCGCCTCGGCGACCGGCGTGCCTCCGGCGATGTCGGCCGCGACGCCGACGAGGTCGTGCAACCGCCCGCCGTCCGGCCAGGCCCGCAGGACCTGCTCGATCACGTCCTCGCTGCCCGCGTGGCCGGCGAGCCGGGCGCGCAACACCGTCCGCAGGTCGGGCGGCTCCCAGCAGACCTGGGCCACGGAGTCGACTTCGCCCGGCCCGGTCGGCCTGGTCGTCGTGACCACCAGGTAGGCCCCCTGGTCACGGACGCGGTCGCGCACCGTGCGCCAGGTGAAGTCGACGTCGACGGCTTTCCGCTCCGCGATCCGGTCGGCGATGATGTAGCCGCTCCCGGCCGTGTACTCGCGCTCGGCAAGGCTCTTCAGCCGATTCATCGGGGACAGCAGGTACAGCGGCCCGTCGGTGACCTCGCGCAGCAGGGCGGTCGCGCCGGCCCGTTTCCCGGTTCCCTGGCCCCCGTGCAGGCCGACGACGTGGTCCTTGCCCAGCGCGGTGAGCGCAGTGTCGTAACAGCGGGGTGGCACGTAGCCGCGTAGTTCGGCCACGACGTCGGCGTCGTCGAGCTTGCCGGTCGCCGCCTTGACCCGCCCTGGCCGCTGAAGCCCGATGCCGAACTGGGCGCCGTCGGCGTAGATCGGCCCGTTGAACTGGTTCACCGCGCCAGTGAGCTGTTCGATGTAGTCGTCGCCGGGAGCCGGGTCCGGCTCCTCGGCCGGCGTCTCCGCCGATTCTTCCTCGCTCATCGGCCGCGCTTGATCCCGAAGACCGCGTCGCGCGCGTCGACACTCCCGTTGAGCACGGTGATCGCCTCGGCGCGGTAGTGCTGCCCGGCCGGGGCAGCCGCCGCGGCGGGCGGCCGCTCCGGCGGATCCGCGGCGAGGGTGGCGCCGTGCACGTCGTAGCCCGGCACCCGCACCCACGCAACGTCGGTGTATTCCTTCTGCTGCACCACGACTTCCCGGAACTCGGCCGGCTTCAGGGAGGTGTGCCGCTGGGCAACGACGTCGGTGTAGATCTGCCGCGAGACGACCACGGCCAGGTCGGCTTCCGGGAACGCGTTCAGGGCGGCGCGAAGAGGCGCGCTGTCGACAAGGCGGCTGACGCCGACGACGCCCTGCCCCGTCCAGCCGTTCGCGCCGGGCATCGCCACACCGTGGTGGATCGCGATCCGGATCCGCATCCGGGCTTCGGGCGCGAGATCGTGGTTGTGGTCGGCGAGCCCGGCGACCAGCTCGCGGACGTAGTCGTCCGTGACGGCCGGTTCGGGCACGGCACCGGGAAGGATCGCCAGTTCGCCGTCGCCGGCGCCCTGCCGGTGCCACACCGACCGGTCCAGGCCACACCGGGCGGCGGCCGTGTCCGCCACGCTGAGCAGGCCGGACTGGATCGCGGCGTGCTGCTGGTCGTCCCGGCTGCCGTAACCCTGCACGTCCATGGAAACAAGAAGATGGCGAGTGAAATCGCTGGCACGAGCCAAGGTCATTGTCCTTTTCGGATCTGGTGGGAGGTGAGCGCAGAGTCTGCCTCCACTCCGTGACCAAGACTCCGGAAAATTCCGTGATCTGTACCTGTTCGTTAGTCAGGATCAGCGAACGCCGCTAGCCCGTTCAGGTCAAGAATGGTTACTGTCCGGTATCTGTGCCCAATATAGTTCAGTTCCCGCAATTGGCGGACAGCCAATTGGGTCGAGTCGCGGCCGGCGCCGATGAGCTTGCCGAATTCCGCCTGCGAAAGCTCGATTCCCAGCCGGATCCCGCCCTCTCCCGGGGTGCCGTGGTGCGTGGCCAGCTCGACCAGCACCCGGGCGAGCCGCACAGCCGTGTCGTACCCGGCGAAGTCGAGGCGACGGCGGTTGGCCCAGTCGAGCCGGTCGGCGATCATGTGACACACCACCCGCCACGCTTCTTCCCTGCGCCGCAGGAAGAGCCGGAAGCTCTCGATCGGGATCCGGTGCACCGTCATCGCGCGGCACGTCGTCACCGTGGCCGACCGCGGCCCCTCGCGCAGCACGCCCATCTCGCCGACCAGGTCGCCGCTGATCCTGATGCCCAGCAGGCTCTCGGTGCCGTTGCGGGCGGCCACGGTCACCTTGACGCACGCCAGGCGGGGTTGCTTCCCGTGTCCGAGGACGAAAACGTGCGTACTGGGCTCACCCTGGTGCAGCAAAACCGTGCCGGCCCGGCACGGTTTCGGCGGTCCCAGCAGCAGCAGCTCATTGGTGAGCGCACCCGGCAGGCGCGACAGCACCGTGCCGTCCGGCCATTCCGTTTCGTTTCCGCCCGGCCCGTCGGCACCCACGCCGCACCCTCCTCCACGAGTTCCGGAACGGCCGCCCGATCCGGTTCCGTGCCACGAGCCCCCTCGCGCACCCCCGACAAATACCGGCAGCACGGGCCGTTGTCGATGCTCGAGAAAGCTCACTGCCCGCCGAAGCGGGCCGCACATCAGGAACCTGACGGATTTCGTGGGAACTCGCGGAGAAACGCCGGATTGCGGTGGGTCAGAGTTTGGTGCCGCAGTCCGAGCAGAACATCGCGCCGGCCTTGTTGGTCTCGCTGCCGCAGCCGCCGCAGCGGACCTTCAGCGCCAGGGCGGTGCCGCACGACTGGCAGAACTTGCCGCCTTCGGCCTTGAGGCCGCAGCCCGGGCAGGACACCTTCGCGCGGGTGTCGATGTCGAGGCCGGACGTCCAGTCCTTCTCGCGGGCCTTGTCCCAGATCTGGTCGCGCTGCGCCGAAGCCTGCGCGCGCGAGATCTCCTCGGCGACGCTCGGCGAGCAGCGCAGGCACTGGCCGATCTCCTCGTTCCAGCACTGGTCGTGGCACATCCAGTCGCCGCAGCCGCGGCACTGCCGGAAGCTCGGGGTGATCTCCTTGACCGCCGCCGCGAGCGCGCGGTCCTTGGCGGGCGAGTTCGTCGCGCGGTCGTAGCGCCACTGGTCGGCCGAGTTGCTCAGGTCCCGCAGCGTCCCGCCGAAGAACGAGCCGACGGTGCGAAGCACGCTTCGCCCGGTTTCCATGTTGTCGCGCTGGAACGCGGAACGGAAACCGTTCCCGCAGCGTTCACAGCGGAACTCGAACTGGTACCCCTGCGTGTTGGAGAGGTCCGAGAAGTTGTCCGTGAAGGGCACAGAGTCAGCCACAGCGCATCTTCCCCAGCCGGCCGCGCACCCGGCGACGGAAGATTTGCCGACAACGGCTCGGCTACCGGACGTCACGATCGCCGTGGGGCCAACAGAACGAGCGGCAGCAGCGCGAGGACACCACCGACAACCGCCACCAAACCGTACCCACCGCCCGAAAACAGCTGTCCCGACCCCAAACCGGCCAAAGCGGACGCAGACCAGACCACCGCGTCGACCACGCCCTGGACCCGGCTGCGCGTCTCCGGCGCGAGGTCGCGGCTCAGCTGCGCGCTGCCGCCGACGAACACCAGGTTCCAGCCGTAACCGAGCAGGAACAGCGCCACCGGCAGGCCGGTCGTGTGCGCGGTCGGGGCGGCCACCGCGGTCGCCGACGCCAGCGCCAGCACGCCGAGCCCCGCGTTGATCGTCACCCGCGGGCCCCAGCGGTCGGCGATCCGGCCGCTCAGCGGCGCCAGCGCGAACATGCCGACCAGGTGCGCGCTCAGCACCCAGCCGACGACGCCGAGGCCGTGCCCGTGGTCCTGCAGCTGCAACGGCGTCATCGTCATCACCGCGACCATCGTCAGCTGCGCGGCGACCATCGCCACCAACGGCTTCAGCACCGCGGGCGAACGCACCGGCCCGCCGGCGGCGAACACCGCCGGCCGGTCCGGGAGGCGTTCGGGGACGCCGCGCGGCAGGAACGCCGCCGCGAGCGCCGCGCCCGCCGTGGCGAACACCGCGACGGCGACCGGCCCCGACAGCGACGGCCAGCCGAACCGCGTCACGACGTTCGCCGCCGGCGCCATCAGCGCGGGCCCGGCGAGCGCGCCGACCGTGCCCGCCCAGACGACGGTCGAGAGCGCGCGGCCCCGGCGTACCTCGGGGTACAGGTCCGCGGCGACGTAGCGGGACAGCTGCGCACCGCCGTTGCCGACGCCGACCAGGAGGATCCCGAGCAGCAGCGGCACCAGCGACGTCGTCAGGGCGCCCGCGAAGGCGACCAGCGCGCCGGCCGCCGCGACGCCGTACCCGACACCCAGGACCCGACGCCGGCCGTGCGCCGGGAGCAGCAGGCCCGCGCCGAGCGCGCCGGCGGCCGTCCCGAGAACGCTCGCGACGCTCGGCAGGCCGCTCCACCCCGGTCCGCTGCCCGCGGCGACGATCAGCGTGGCCGCGGTGCTCAGCCCGACCGTGGCCGTGTTGAGCAGCGCGACGCCGGTGAAGAGCGCCGCCATCGACCGGGTCCGGCCCGCTGTCGTCAAAGTCCCCATGACCAGCAACTTTAGGGATTTCCGGGCGCCGGACGAAGGGGCGATCAACGGCAATTCGGTCGCTCCAGCCCCCGTTCGGAAGGAAGATGGGGCCCATGACCTTGCGTTCGGAAAAGCCGCTGGACGACGTCGACTGGCGGCTGCTGGAAGCCCTGCAGGCCGACGGGGGGTTGTCGTTCAAGGAACTGGGCCGGCGGATCAACCTGTCGGCGCCGGCGGTGGCCGAGCGGGTCCGTCGGCTCGAGGAGACCGGGGTGATCACGGGCTACCGCGCGGAGGTCGACGCGCGGCGCGCGGGCCAGCCGCTGCACGCGTTCGTCGAGATGCGCTGCGCGCTGAGCCGCTGCCTGCTCAAGACGTCGAAGTCCGAGGACTACCCCGAGGTGGTCGAGATCCACCGCCTCAGCGGCGACCACTGCACGATGCTCAAGGTGCGGGCGGCGTCCCTCGAGCACTTCGAGGGCCTGCTGGAACGCCTCGGCACGCACGGCGAACTGCGGTCGTCGGTGGTGCTGTCGACGCAGTACGAGGGCCGGCCGGTCCAGCCGCCGTCGGACGACTTCCTGCGCGCGACGACGTCGCAGGGCTGGGTTTCACCCTGAGCGGCGGCTGATCGCGAGCCGATTTCCTGCTAGACGTGCGGTATGCCGATTTCCACCCGGATACGCACCCTCGCCGTCACCCTCGCCGCCCTGACCGCCTTCGCCGTCCCCGCACCGGCCGAGGCGACCACCCCGACCCGCTCGTTCGTCGCGCTGTCCGACGTCGCGCCCTCGATCCTGCAGGACATCCGCTACGCCACCCGGCACAACTTCGTCGGCGCCCGCGTCGACGGGTACCTCGAGCCCACCTGCATCCTGACGCGGCAGGCCGCCGACGGCCTCCGCACGGTCCAGGCGCAGCTGCGGAAGCAGGGTTACACCCTCAAGGTCTACGACTGCTACCGGCCGCAGCGCGCCGTCGACCACTTCGTGCGGTGGGCGAAGGACCTCGCCGACGAGAAGATGAAGGCCGAGTTCTACCCGAACGTCGCCAAGGACCGGCTCTTCGAGGACGGCTACATCGCCGAGAAGTCCGGGCACAGCCGCGGCAGCACCATGGACCTCACGATCGTCCGGATCCCGCCGCGGCCCCAGCGGCCGTACTTCCCGGGAGAGCCGCTCCGGCCCTGTTTCAACCCGCAGAACCAGCGCTTCCCCGACAACATGGTCGACATGGGCACCGGCTACGACTGCTTCGACCCGCTCGCCCACACCGACAACCCGGCGATCACCGGTGTCGCGCGGCAGAACCGCGACCTGCTGCGGACCGCCATGATCGCCGCCGGCTTCCACAACCTGCCCGAGGAGTGGTGGCACTACACGCTCGACAACGAGCCGTTCCCGGACACCTACTTCGACTTCCCGGTGAGCCACCGCAGTCTCCGCTAGACGGAAAGCGCCCCCGGTCCACAGTGGACCGGGGGCGCCCTCTCGGTTCGATCAGGCCGAGTGACGGCGACGGCGGGCGCCGATCACCAGGCCACCGCCGAGCGCCAGCGCGGTCAGCGCCAGCGCGCCGAGCCCGAGCGCGTCGACACCGGTGCTGGCCAGTCCGCCACCGCTCTCACCACCACCGGAACCACCCGCGGCGCCGGTCGTCGTGGTCGGCGCCCCGGGTGCGCAGTCCGCCGGGTTGGCCGGCACGGACGGCAGCGGCGCGTCGCCCTCCACGACGTCGATCCCGACCTGGGAAACCTGGTCTCCCCAGACGTCGATCGCGGTCGGGTTCTCGTACCGGACCTTCCAGCCCGTCGGCGGAAGGAGGTACAGCCGGTACTCGGGTCCGGGCACCACGTCGTGGAATTCGAAGTGCCCCTTCGCGTCGGTGGTCTGCTCGCCGGTGACCGGGCAATGCTGGTCGGAGACCAGCACCACCTTGACCCCGGCCAGTCCCTCGCCGGCGCCGTGGGTGACGTCACCGGCGACCGCGGCCTTGGCGCCCGGCACCACGGCGCGGTCGTCGGCCTGCGCGTGGTTGTCGATGTCGACTTCGTAGTACCCGAAGTCGCAGGCCGCAGCGACGAAACCGCGGCTGTACGCGGCCTTCGGCACCGTCTCCGTGACGTCGAACGAACGGGTCTCGCCGGCGGCGAGCGTCACCCCGCGCGTCCGGACCAGGTCACCCCAGCCGGGCCCGGTGCCCTTCAGGATGTAGTCGTTCCCGACGCGGTTGCACTCGGCCACGATGCCGGTGAGCGGGGTCGAGCCGGAGTTGGACAGTGTCACGGTGACGTGCGCCAGGTCGCCTACCTTGTAGCTGTCCTGGGTGAACGCCATCGACGCCGTGAGCGCGCCGTTCAGCGGCGGTGCGCCGCGGACGAGCAGGTCCTTCGTGTCCGCTCCGATCCGGACGGTGTCCCATGGGAACAGCCAGCCGCCGACCACTTCGCCGCCGAGGTAGTAGTCCGCGGCCGGGACGTCGAAGGTGAACTTGCCGTCGGCACCGCTCGTCGCGGTGTACGTGCCGGTGCCGTTGACGTACCGCAGGGTGACCTCGATGCCGGCCAGCTCTTCGCCGCCGTCGAGGGCACCGTTGCCGTTCTTGTCGCCGAACACGGTGCCCGCCGCGTGCCCGGCCACCTTGGTCACCGGAACGCTGAAGGTGAACTGCGGACCGGCGCTGTTCCCGCTCCCGTCGAACACGATGCCGCGGACGACCGCGGTGTTCGCCTCGAGGTCCCGGACCTTCCCGGAGAGCGCCAGTTCGAACGTCTTCCCGGGCTCAAGCGTCACACCCGGCTGGTTCTGAAGCGGACCCCAGCCGTTCGGCACCGCCAGGTCGGTCGTGTCGATCATCATCTGGTAGACCGTGAGGCCGGTCGCGGTCGTCTCGCCGGTGTTCGTCAGCTTGACGGTGAACCGCACATCCTCGTCGGTGCCGTACTGGTCCTTGTCGAAGGCGATCGAGACGTCGACCTGTGCGCGCTCCGCGGCTGCCTTCGGCGCCGCGGGCTGCTCACCCTGAGCGGGTGCATCGGACCGCGGCGCGGTGGACGGCACAGCGGACTCCGGCGCGCTGGGCTCCGGCACCGTGGAACTGCTCGGTGCCTCCGATGTGGACGGCGCGACGGAAGTCGACGCCGGATCCGGCTCCTCGGCTCCCGCCGGTGCGGCGAACACACCGGTCAACGCCGACGCGGTGGCGAGTACAGCGACGTAGATCGCCGTTCTTCGCACAATAGAACTCACTCTGTTCACGAACAGTCACCCCTGATTACCCGATGAAACGCGCAAAGCCCCCGAACCGCGTGAACCGGGCCACTCTAGCGAGATTCGGAAAGGCGGAGGTGACATTTCGGAAACGGGAAAGGCCCCCGCCGGAAACCCGGCGAGGGCCTTTCCCGTTGAGCGGGACTCGGTCAGCGGAAGTCGCGGCCGAAGTCGTAGTCGTCCAGCGGCACCGCGGCACCGGTACCCGTACCGAACACGTCCGGGGTGTAGTAACCGTCGTCGTAGGACGGGATCGCGTACGCCGCGACCCGGGCCTCTTCCGTCGGCTGCACCTGGATGTTGCGGTACTTGTTGATGCCCGTACCGGCCGGGATCAGCTTACCGATGATCACGTTCTCCTTGAGGCCCACGAGCCGGTCCGAGCGGCCGTTGATGGCCGCGTCGGTCAGGACGCGCGTGGTCTCCTGGAACGACGCCGCCGACAGCCACGAGTCCGTGGTGAGCGACGCCTTCGTGATCCCCATCAGCACCGGACGACCCGAAGCCGGCTCGCCGCCTTCGGAAACCGTCGAACGGTTGCGTGCCTCGAACTTGGTCCGCTCGGGCAGCTCGCCCGGCAGGAAGTCCGTGCCACCCGAGTCGATGACCGTCACCCGGCGCAGCATCTGCCGGACGATGACCTCGATGTGCTTGTCGTGGATCGACACACCCTGGGCCCGGTACACCTTCTGGACCTCGTCGGTGAGGTGCATCTGCGCCTCACGCGGGCCCATCACGCGCAGGACCTCGTGCGGGTCCGGGGTGCCCTCGAGCAGCTGCTGCCCGACGTTGACGTGGTCACCGTCGCCCAGCGGGCCGTTCGGGGTGTTCGCGAGCCGCTGACGCTTGGACAGCTTGTCGAAGACGATCTCTTCGCCGCCGTCGTCCGGGATCAGCGTGATCTTCCAGAACCGCTCGCTCTCCTCGATGCGCACGCGGCCATCGACGTCGGCGATCGGCGCCTTGCCCTTCGGGACCCGGGCCTCGAACAGCTCCTGGACACGGGGCAGACCGGTCGTGATGTCGTCACCGGCGACACCACCCTGGTGGAACGTACGCATCGTCAGCTGCGTACCCGGCTCACCGATCGACTGGGCCGCGACGATACCCACGGCCTCGCCGACGTCGACGAGCTGACCGGTCGCCATCGAGCGGCCGTAGCAGGTCGCGCAGATGCCGACGGCCGACTCGCAGGTCAGCACCGAGCGGACCTTGACCTTCGAGATGCCGCTGGAGAGCAGCTTGTCGAGGGCCGGGTCGCCGATGTCGTCACCGGCGTTCAGCACGACGTTGCCCTTGGCGTCCACCGCGTCCGTCGCGAGGTTCCGCGCGTACACGGAGGTCTCGACGTGCTGGTCGCGCAGGACCTTGCCGTCGCCGATGTCCTCGCCGATCGGCATCATGATGCCGCGGGTCGTGCCGCAGTCGATCTCGCGGACGATGACGTCCTGCGAGACGTCCACCAGACGACGGGTCAGGTAACCCGAGTCGGCGGTACGCAGCGCCGTGTCCGCCAGGCCCTTGCGGGCACCGTGCGTCGCGATGAAGTACTCCGCCACCGACAGGCCTTCACGGAAGTTGGCCTTGATCGGACGCGGGATGTACTCACCCTTCGGGTTCGACACCAGGCCACGCATGCCGGCCAGCGACCGGACCTGCGTCATGTTGCCCGCCGCGCCCGACTTCACGATCATGGCGATCGGGTTGTCGTCCGGCAGCGCCGTCTCCATGATCTTGTGGACCTCTTCGGTGGCCTGCGTCCACACCTTGACGAGCTCGTTGTTGCGCTCGGTGTGCGACAGCTGACCACGCTGGTAGCGCTTCTCCACCTGGGAGGCCTTGCCCTCGTACTCGTCGAGGATGGCCTTCTTGCCCACCGGGGTGAGCACGTCCGAGATGGCGACGGTGACGCCCGACCGGGTCGCCCAGTAGAAACCGGCGTCCTTCAGCCGGTCCAGGGTCTGCGCGACCTGGGTCATCGAGTACCGCTCGGCGAGGTCGTTCACGATCGCGGCCTGACGCTTCTTCGGCATCGGCTCGTTGATGAACGGGTAGTCCGCCGGCAGCAGCTCGTTGAACAGCACGCGGCCCAGGGTCGTCTCGGCCAGCCAGGTCTTGCCCGGCTCCCAGCCCTTTTCCGCGAGCCGCGCCTCGTCGGCCTTCGCCGGCTGACGGTCGGACACGCGGATCTTGATCGGGGCGTGCAGGCCCAGCGCCTTGCGGTCGAAGGCCATGATGGCCTCGGCCGGCGAGGAGTACGCGCCGCCCGCGCCTTCGGCCTTCTCGTTGAGACGGGTCAGGTGGAACAGGCCCGTCACCATGTCCAGACGCGGCATGGCGAGCGGACGGCCCGACGCCGGCGAGAGGATGTTGTTCGCCGACAGCATCAGGATCCGGGCCTCGGCCTGCGCCTCGGCCGACAGCGGCAGGTGTACCGCCATCTGGTCACCGTCGAAGTCCGCGTTGAACGCCTCGCAGACCAGCGGGTGCAGCTGGATGGCCTTGCCCTCGACCAGCTGCGGCTCGAAGGCCTGGATGCCGAGGCGGTGCAGGGTCGGCGCGCGGTTCAGCATCACCGGGTGACCGGTGATGACCTCTTCGAGCACGTCCCACACCTGCGGCCGCGAGCGCTCCACCATCCGCTTGGCGGACTTGATGTTCTGCGCGTGGTTCAGGTCGACCAGCCGCTTCATGACGAACGGCTTGAACAGCTCGAGCGCCATGTCCTTCGGCAGGCCGCACTGGTGCAGCTTCAGCTGCGGGCCGACGATGATGACCGAACGGCCCGAGTAGTCGACACGCTTGCCGAGCAGGTTCTGGCGGAACCGGCCCTGCTTGCCCTTGAGGAGGTCGGACAGCGACTTCAGCGGCCGGTTGCCCGGGCCGGTGACCGGACGCCCGCGGCGGCCGTTGTCGAACAGCGCGTCGACGGCCTCCTGCAGCATCCGCTTCTCGTTGTTGACGATGATCTCGGGCGCGCCGAGGTCGATCAGCCGCTTGAGGCGGTTGTTGCGGTTGATCACGCGGCGGTACAGGTCGTTCAGGTCCGACGTCGCGAACCGGCCACCGTCGAGCTGCACCATCGGGCGCAGGTCCGGCGGGATGACCGGGACGGCGTCGAGCACCATGCCGCGCGGGTCGTTGCCGGTCGCCTGGAAGGCCGCGACGACCTTGAGCCGCTTCAGCGCGCGGAGCTTCTTCTGCCCCTTGCCGTTGCGGATGGTGTCGCGCAGGTTGTCGGCTTCGGCCGCGACGTCGAACTCGGCGGCCAGCTTCTGGATGGCCTCCGCGCCCATGCCGCCGGTGAAGTACTCGCCGTAGCGGTCGACGAGCTCGCGGTAGAGCAGCTCGTCGGCGATCAGCTGACGGGTGTCGAGCTTCGTGAAGGTCGTCCAGACCTCCTCGAGGCGGTCCAGCTCGCGACCGGCACGGTCACGCAGCTGGCGCATCTCGCGCTCGCCGCCCTCCTTGACCTTGCGGCGGACGTCGGACTTGGCGCCCTCCGCCTCCAGCTCGGCCAGGTCGGCTTCCAGCTTCTGCGCGCGGGTCTCGATGTCCGCGTCACGCTTGGTTTCGAGGTTCTTGCGCTCGACGCCGATCTCGTTCTCGAGGGTCGGCAGGTCGTTGTGGCGCAGCTCCGTGTTCACGCCCGTGATGACGTAAGCAGCGAAGTAGATGATCTTCTCGAGGTCCTTCGGCGCCAGGTCGAGCAGGTAGCCCAGGCGGGACGGAACACCCTTGAAGTACCAGATGTGGGTCACCGGCGCGGCCAGCTCGATGTGGCCCATCCGCTCACGGCGCACCTTGGCGCGGGTCACCTCGACGCCGCAGCGCTCACAGATGATGCCCTTGAAGCGGACGCGCTTGTACTTGCCGCAGTAGCACTCCCAGTCCCGGGTCGGACCGAAGATCTTCTCGCAGAAGAGGCCGTCCTTCTCGGGCTTGAGCGTCCGGTAGTTGATGGTCTCCGGCTTCTTGACCTCGCCGTACGACCACTGACGGATGTCGTCAGCCGTGGCGAGACCGATGCGGAGCTCATCGAAGAAGTTGACGTCCAGCACGTCTAGATCCCCTTGGGGTTGTTTCGGCTAGAGGGGGTTGGCGGGCGAGCGAGGGAGGACCTGCGGGAGGCCGGTCCTCCCTCGCTCAGCTCGCGATCAGTGCACGACGTCGTCCACCGAGGGCGACTCGTTGCGGGACAGGTTGATGCCGAGGTTCGCGGCAGCGCGCTCGAGGTCCTCGTCGTCGGAGTCGCGCATCTCGATGGCCGCACCGTCGCTGGAGAGCACCTCGACGTTCAGGCACAGCGACTGGAGCTCCTTGAGGAGCACCTTGAACGACTCCGGGATGCCCGGCTCGGGGATGTTCTCCCCCTTGACGATGGCCTCGTACACCTTGACGCGGCCGACCACGTCGTCCGACTTGATCGTCAGCAGCTCCTGCAGCGTGTAGGCAGCGCCGTACGCCTGCATCGCCCAGCACTCCATCTCACCGAAGCGCTGGCCACCGAACTGCGCCTTACCACCCAGCGGCTGCTGCGTGATCATCGAGTACGGGCCGGTGGAGCGAGCGTGGATCTTGTCGTCGACCAGGTGGTGGAGCTTCAGGATGTACATGTAGCCGACCGCGACGGGGTACGGGTACGGCTCGCCGGAGCGGCCGTCCAGCAGCGTCGCCTTGCCGTTCTCCTTGACCATGCGCTCGCCGTCGCGGTTGGGCTTGGTCGCCCCGAGCAGCCCGGTGAGCTCCTCTTCCTTCGCGCCGTCGAACACCGGGGTCGCGGTGTTCGTGCCGGGCGCGACGTCGTAGAGCTCCTGGGACAGGTTCTTCGCCCAGTCCGGTTCGCCTTCGATCGTCCAGCCCTGCGAGGCCAGCCAGCCCAGGTGCAGCTCGAGGATCTGGCCGATGTTCATCCGTCGCGGCACACCGTGGGTGTTCAGGATGATGTCGACGGGCGTGCCGTCCTCCATGAACGGCATGTCCTCGACCGGCAGGATCTTGCCGATGACGCCCTTGTTCCCGTGCCGGCCGGCGAGCTTGTCGCCCGGCTGGATCTTGCGCTTCTGGGCCACGTAGACGCGGACCAGCTCGTTGACGCCCGGGGGCAGCTCGTCGTCGTCCTCGCGCGAGAACACGCGGATGCCGATGACCTTGCCGGTCTCGCCGTGCGGCACCTTCAGCGAGGTGTCGCGGACTTCGCGGGCCTTCTCCCCGAAGATCGCGCGGAGCAGGCGCTCTTCCGGCGTCAGCTCGGTCTCGCCCTTGGGCGTGACCTTGCCGACGAGGATGTCGCCGTCGCGGACCTCGGCACCGATCCGGATGATGCCGCGCTCGTCGAGGTCGGCCAGGACCTCCTCGGAGACGTTCGGGATGTCCCGGGTGATCTCCTCAGCGCCCAGCTTCGTGTCGCGGGCGTCGATCTCGTGCTCCTCGATGTGGATCGACGTGAGCACGTCGTCCTGCACCAGGCGCTCCGAGAGGATGATCGCGTCCTCGTAGTTGTGGCCCTCCCACGGCATGACCGCGACGAGCAGGTTCTTGCCGAGCGCCATCTCACCGTTCTCGGTGGACGGGCCGTCGGCGATGACCTGACCCTGCTCGACCCGGTCGCCCTCGTTGACGATCGGGCGGTGGTTGAAGCAGGTGCCGTGGTTCGAGCGGCGGAACTTGTACAGTCCGTAGCTCTTCCGCGTGCCGTCGTCGTGCATGATCGTGATCAGGTCCGCCGAGAGCTCCTCGACGACACCGGACTGCTCGGCGACGAGCACGTCACCGGCGTCGACCGCGGCGCGCAGCTCCACCCCGGTGCCGACGTACGGCGCCTGGTTGCGGAGCAGCGGCACGGCCTGGCGCTGCATGTTCGCACCCATCAGGGCGCGGTTCGCGTCGTCGTGCTCGAGGAACGGGATCATCGCCGTCGCGACCGAGACCATCTGCCGCGGCGAGACGTCCATGTAGTCGATGTCGAGCGGATCGATCAGCTCGACCTCGCCACCCTTGCGGCGGGCCATGACCCGGTCTTCGACGAAGGTACCGTCGTCCGAGATCGGCGCGTTGGCCTGGGCCTTGACGTACCGGTCCTCTTCGTCCGCGGTCAGGTAGTCGACCTGGTCGGTGACCCGGCCCTCGACGACCTTGCGGTACGGCGTCTCGATGAAGCCGAACGGGTTGACCCGCGCGTAGGAGCAGAGCGAGCCGATCAGGCCGATGTTCGGGCCTTCCGGCGTCTCGATCGGGCACATCCGGCCGTAGTGCGACGGGTGGACGTCCCGGACCTCCATGCCGGCGCGCTCACGGGACAGACCACCCGGGCCGAGAGCGGACAGACGACGCTTGTGCGTCAGGCCCGACAGCGGGTTGTTCTGGTCCATGAACTGCGACAGCTGCGAGGTGCCGAAGAACTCCTTGATCGCCGCGCCGATCGGGCGGATGTTGATCAGGGTCTGCGGGGTGATCGCCTCGACGTCCTGCGTGGTCATGCGCTCACGCACGACTCGCTCGGTGCGCGACAGGCCGACCCGGATCTGGTTCTGGATCAGCTCGCCGACGGTGCGCAGGCGGCGGTTGCCGAAGTGGTCGATGTCGTCCGTCTCGACCGGCACCTCGAGGTCGCCCTCGTTCATCTTGTCCTCGCCGGCGTGCAGCCGGACCAGGTACTCGATGGTGGTGACGATGTCCTCTTCGGTCAGCGTCCCGGTGTCGTACGGCGTGGTCAGGCCCAGCTTCTTGTTGACCTTGTACCGGCCGACCTTCGCCAGGTCGTAGCGCTTCGCCTTGAAGAACAGGTTCTCCAGCAGGGTCTGCGCGCTCTCCTTCGTGGGCGGCTCGCCCGGGCGCAGCTTGCGGTAGA
The DNA here is from genome assembly GCF_043197175.1 of Amycolatopsis sp. NPDC049252. Lineage (NCBI taxonomy): Bacteria > Bacillati > Actinomycetota > Actinomycetes > Pseudonocardiales > Pseudonocardiaceae > Amycolatopsis > Amycolatopsis sp. NPDC049252. The sequence continues at coordinate 396,148 of NZ_JBICSQ010000002.1, read as the reverse complement.
TGTCGAGCAGGGCCTCGTCGGTGCCGGCGGTGTGGTCCTTCTCGAGGGTCGCCAGCAGCGTCTCCGAGAAGGAGAAGCGCTCGCGGATCGCCTCGGTGGTCCAGCCCAGCGCCTTCAGCAGCACGGTGACCGGCTGGCGGCGCTTGCGGTCGATCCGGACGCCGACGGTGTCGCGCTTGTCGACGTCGAACTCGAGCCACGCGCCGCGGCTCGGGATCACACGGACGCTGAAGACGTCCTTGTCGGTCGTCTTGTCGACGTCCTTCGAGTAGTAGACACCCGGCGAGCGGACCAGCTGGGACACGACGACACGCTCGGTGCCGTTGATGATGAACGTGCCCTTGTCGGTCATGACCGGGAAGTCGCCCAGGAAGACCGTCTGGCTCTTGATCTCGCCCGTGTTGTTGTTGACGAACTCCGCCGTGACGAACAGCGGGGCCGCGTACGTCATGTCCTTGTCCTTGCACTCCTCGATCGAGGCCTTGACCTCGTCGAAGCGCGGAGCGGAGAAGGACAGGGACATCGATCCGGAGAAGTCCTCGATCGGGGAGATCTCGTTGAGGACCTCTTCGAGGCCGCCGACCGGGTTTTCTTCACCTTCTTCGACACGGCGTTCGAACCACGCTTCGTCCCCGGTGAACCACTGGAACGACTGGATCTGGACGTCGAGCAGGTTGGGGGTGTTGAGCGGTTCGCGAATCTTTGCGAAGGAAACCCGCTTGGGCGCGCCGGGGATTCCCGTGGACTCCGAGCGAGATTCAGCCGAGGTGGTCGCAGCAGTGGCCTGGTTCGCGGGAGAGACTGCCAAGATGCGTCCTTCCGGGGACAATGAGCGGTGACGGCCGCCATAGCAACAGCTATCAGCGACTGTCAAGGGTGCCGTGTGCCCACTATCCTAACTACCGGCTCCGGGCAGCCTGAAAGAGGGCAGCGCAAAGAAGCAGTCTAGCCCGAACGGCGCGGTCTGTCCAGGGGGCGCTCCCGATGGGGCCCAGCCTGCTTCGCGACGTCTTCAGGTATGCCTCCAGGCGAGCCGGTGGTCCCTCCCGCAAGGGCTCCCGGTTTCGCCGTTCGGGAGTAAGCGTGAACCCACCGGGCGCGAGAGTCAAGATGCCACACGGGGGTCCCGCCGGTTGGCGCAGCGTGGAAGTAGGTCTGCGGAGCGTGAGCGGCCGAATATCCTCCCAGTTACCGGCCAGTAGCGCCACCACTGCGTCTGGACCTGCGGATTTACCCGGTTCTTCGGACGTGCGGCCTGTGCTCCAGGCCACTTCGGACGGCCTCGGGTTCCTCCGTTGGCGGCGTGTCGCGGGGAGTTCGGTAACCGCTCCGGGGCCGGCGCGGGTGATGTCACACCCGCACCAGGCGCCCCGTCCGTCCCGGGGCTGCTGAGGGCTCACTGGTCCGGTTCGACGCCCTCGGTCCGGCGGAGGCGCTACGGCGCCCTCAGGGGCCGCGGCGCGGACGAAGGGCGGCTCGTGGTCGCTTCGGAACACCGCGCGGGTGCCCCCGGGAGCACGCCGGGCCGCTCGATGCCGACCGGATCGTGACCCGGAGCGGCTCGCCGGTCCGGTCGGACGCCCACGGCGGCACCGCGGGCCCGGGCGCCTCGGGCCGATTCGGGGAGCCCCGTCCACCGCTCGCACGCCTCGGCGCGGGCCCCTCGGACCGATCCGGCGAGCCGCCCACGGGGTCGCACGCCGGGCGCAGGCCCTTCAGAACGCCGCGACGAGCCGTCCGCGGCTCGCACTGGGGCGAAGCCTCCTCAAGCCGGTTCGGCGAGCCACCCGCGGCTCGCCTGCCGGGCGAAGGCCCCTCAGGCCGATCCGGCGAGCCGTCTGCGGGCTCGCCGGCCGGGCGAAGGCCCCTCAGGTCGATCCGGCGAGCCGCCTTCGGCTCGCATGCCGGGCGAAGGCACCTCAGGCCGGGCCAGCCACACCCAGCTCACACGCCGGGTGTGGGCACGCCCGGGCCCGGATCGACCCGCCACCCGCAGCTCATACGCCAGGCGAAGGCCCCCTCAGTCCCATCTGGCCAGCCGCCTTCGGCTCGCATGCCGGACGAAGGCCCCTCAGGTCGATCTGGCCAGCCACGCGCAGCTCACACGCCGGGCGTGGGCGCTCCCGGGCCGAACCGACCAGCCGCCTGCGGCTCGCAAGCCGGACGAAAGCCCCCTAAGGCCGATCCGGCGAACCATCCGCAGCTCACACGCCAGACGAGGGCCCCTCACACCGATCCGGTGAGCCGCCTGCGGCTCGCCAGCCGGGCGAAGGCCCCTCAGACCGATCCGGCAAGCCGCCTGCGGCTCGCCAGCCGGGCGAAAGCCTCCTCAGGCCGATCCAGCGAACCATCCGCAGCTCACACGCCAGGCGAAGGCCCCTCAGGTCGATCTGGCCAGCCACCCGCAGCTCGCAGTCACTCCGAACCGCCGCCGGGGCGTGGCCGCGCCCAAGGAACGCGGGCTCGGGCGGGTGCTCCGCTCGAGCCCCTCAAGCCAGACCCAAGCGCCCCTCAGGCCGGTCCAGCCACCCAAACCGGCAGCGGCTCACAAGCCGCTCGCCACTCCTCCGGGACCTCGGACCCGTCCGCGGCGAGGACGCCGCCCACGATGGCGCCCACCGTGTCCACGTCTTCGGCGAACCTGGCCACCGTCCACAGGGCCTCGGTGAAGCTGTCCGCGAAGCGGGCAGCGATCCACAGGGCCAGCGGGACCGTGTCGTGTGCGGCCATCTCGCGGCCCGTCCCGAGCTTGGCCGCGACGTCACGCGCGTCCGAGAACTTCAAGGACCAGGTGATGCCGTCGCGGACGCGGCCGGGCGGGACGAGCGGGATCACGCCGTCCAGCAGGTCCGCCCCGGCGAGCCCGGGGGACGCGGCCCGCAGCGCGGCCGCCGCCGCGACGGCCACCGTGCCCGCGATGCCTTCGAGGTGCGAGTGCGTGACCACGGCGGACAGCTCCGCCTGGCGCAGCGCCTGCGGCAGGTCGTCGCCGAACCACGCGCCCAGCGGGGCGACGCGCATCGCGCCGCCGTTGCCCCAGGAGCCGTGGCCGTCCTTCTCGCTGACCTCCTGCCACGGCCGCCCGTTCCGGATCTGGTTCAGGCGCCACTCCGCGCCCGGGCCGTAACCGCGGGCGGAGTCGAGGCGGGTGGCGAACTCGCCGGCGAGCGCGTCCTGGTCGACGTGGCCGTGCTGCTGCAGGACGGCCACGATCGAACACGCCATCTCGGTGTCGTCGGTCCAGTTCCACGGCGCGGCCGGCAGCTGTCTGCCGAGGACGTCCGGGTGCTCGCCGGGCTCGAGGATCTGCGCGCCGAAGGCGTCACCGACGGCGAGGCCGACGAGACTGGCGTACGCCTGTTCTAATCCCATCGGCCCACCGTAGCGGCGGGGCCACCGCCCGCTGACCGCCGAGATCGACGAGCGGCACCGAGCGTCGCCCGGCGGCTTACTTGGACGGGGACGGCGAAGCGGGAGCCGGCGACGAAGGGGCCTGCGTCGCCGCCGGGACCTTGGGCGCGTTGTAGGTGTCCATGTCCGTGATCTTCCACTTGTCGCCCTGGAGCTGGGCGTTCAGGTGGAGCTGGGCGGTGCCCGCGGTCGTCTTCTTGGTGTCCGTGCGGGTCGAGGTCTGGTCGACGAAGACCATCACCTTCGCCAGGTCGTCGTTCAGCATGATCACCGCGGCGCGGGTGACCTTGCACGTGACGACCATCTTCTGCGCCGGCGCGAGCCGCTTCACCTCGCCCATCAGCGAGTTGTACTTGTTCCGGACGTCGTCGTTGGCGAGCAGGTCGTTCGCCGCGTCCTCGGTCTTCTTGATGTTGTTGAAGTCGTAGGAGAACAGCGACTCGGCCGCCTTCGACACGGCGTCCTTGACCTGCGCGGTCTTCGCGACGTCCAGCAGCGCGGTGTTGCTGGTCGCGTTCGAGATCGCGCTCTCCTTGGTGTGGAACCAGAACGCCAGGCCACCGAGCAGGATCGCGACGAGCACCAGCGCGCCCGCCACGAGGTACGGCCGCTGCGTCCGGGCGCCCGCGGGGCGCTCCGGCTCGTCGTCGGCCGCCGCCGGGACCTCCTCGACCTCGGTCGGCTTCGCGATCCCGGTGTCGCGCTTCTTCCGCCGCGGCGCCGGGCGGGCCGGAGCTTCCGCGGAAGCCTCGGGGGCTTCCGGCTCACCCGTCAGCGCGTCGACCTTCTCGGCCTCTTCGGTGCCGACCGCGGCGAACACCGCGGTGTCCTCGGCGGACGCCGTGTCGATGCGCCCGCTGGCCGGCTCGAACGGCTCCTCGGCCCGCGGCTTCGCGACCGGGGCCACCGGACGCGGCATCGGGCGCGGCGCCGGCCGGGGCCGCGGCTTGCGGGTCTCGGCGGCGGTCGTGGAGGTCTCGGAGGGCGTCTCGGCCGGCGGCACGGCGGGAATCTGGCCGGTCCGCTCGGCGGGCGACTCGTCCGTGGCCGGCCGGCGCAGGCCGGCCACGCGGGGGCGGCGCGGCGGCGGGGTGCTGCTGCGAGGCGGCTGGCGGCGGGAGGGGGGCACTACGAAGCTCCTTCTGGGTGACGCTCTACTGGCCGGCCGCGACGAGGGGGACGCTGTCGATGCCGGACAGCTTCCATTCGTCGCCCACGCGGGTCATCGACACCTCGAGGCGCAGCGGCTTCGCGCTGCTCTTGTCCCCCTGGGTGACGGTCGTGGCGATCGCGGCGAGGAAGCTGGCCTTGCCTTCGTGGTCGTCGAGCTCCTCGACGGCGATGTCCTGGACGTCGGTGGTGACCTTCGTCTTGGCGTCGGAGAGCGCCTTGCGGAACGTCGGCGCCGACTGGTCGATCTGCTGCGACATCGTGGCGTCCGAGACGGACTTCTGCCGGGCGAAGAAGCCGTCGAGATCCTGGTAGTCGACCTCGGTGTAGGCCTTCAGCGCGTTGGTGCCCGCCTTGACCACGGCCTCGCGCGACGCCGCCAGATCGGCGTTGTCGTCGTTCGCCGCCACCCACCACAGCACGCCGAACAGGATCGCGGCGATCAGCGCGGCCAGCGCCAGCGCCGCGGCACCGAGCACGAGGATCCGCGAAGACGACTCGTTCGACGGCGCCTTCGTGGCACCCGACGACTCCTCTTCGGGCTCCGCCACCGCGACGGCGGCCTGCTCGTCCGCACTCATAACACTCCAGGGTAGGTAACGGTCATCAAATCCACGTCAGGCGAGTCCGAGCAGCGAACCCAGGCTGTTCAGGCTGACGCCGGGGCTGCCGACGATGCCCGGCACGCCGCGGGTGTCCCGCTCCTCGGCCAGCTCCTCCGCCGGCCGGTTCGCGTTCGCCGCGACTTCACCGTTGCTCGGGGCGACCGGCACGCCGTTGTACGGCGCGTTCTGCGCGCCGCGCACGTTGATCGGGCTGCCCTTCGGTTCGGCACAGTACGCGTCTTCCTTGGCCGGCTTCGCCGAAAGGTCAGCCCCGGTCCGGTACTGCTGGTACGGGATGTAGCCCTTGGTGCAGGCCGGCGGGTTGAACAGGTTGAGCACCAGCCCGAGGTGCGCGGTGCCGTCACCGGGCGCCACGCTGCTGGCCGCGCCGGCCAGCGCCGGGTACGTCACCAGGCCCTGCTCGATGCCGTCCAGCCGGGTCACGGTCAGGTTGGCCGTGGTCAGCAGGTTCGCCGTCAGGGCGCCGAGGCCCGGGCCGGACTCGCTCAGCACCTGGCTGATCTGCGACGCCACCTGCGGCGTGATGCCGATGAGCTTGCGCAGGTCGCCGTCGGAGTTCTTCAGCGTGCCGGTGAGCTCGTTGAGGCTCTTGCTGAACGACGCGAAGTTCGCCGCCTCGTCGTTCTGCGTGTCGAGCACCTGGCCGCCGGCGTCGAGCAGCTGGATGGTCTGCGGCAGGTACTGCTGCGCCGTCGTGGTGAAGCTGCGCGCGGTGTCGAGCAGCTTCTGCAGGTCGCCGCCGGTGCCGCGGAACGCGTCGTAGGACTCGTCGACGACCGTGCGCAGCGAGTCGACCGGAACCGACGCCGCGAGCGAGTCGAGGTCGCCGATCAGCCGGTCGGTGCTGACCGGGGTGGTCGTCTTGTTCGCCGGGATGACCGAGCCGGCCGCGAGGTACGGGCCCTTGTCGGCCTTGGGCCGCAGGTCGACGTACTGCTCGCCGACGGCCGAGCGGTTGGCGACGACGGCGTCGAGGTCCGCGGGGACCTGCGGTGCCGACGGGTCGATGTTGAGGTCGGCTTCCAAGCCGGTCTGGGTGAGCCGCAGCTCCCCCACCCGGCCGACGTTGTAGCCGCGGTAGGTGACCTCGGCGTTGGTGAAGATGCCGCCCGACTCGTTGAGCTCGAGCTTCACCGTGTACCCGCTGTTGCCGAACACCGTGCCGAGCCCGGCGAACCGGATCAGGGCGTACACGATCGCGACGATCGAAATGACCGCGAACGCGACCAGCTGGATCCTCGTCCTGCGCACCAGCATCAGCCGGCACCTCCCGACAGGAGACCGAAGAGCCCGGACAGGCCGGACTGCGACTTCCCGGGTTGTCCCGTCTGACCGCTTTCACCCGGGATGGGCAGCGGCGGCGGCTGGTTGGACGGCGTGCCCTGGACGCCACCGGTCAGGCCTGGGAGCGGAAGCTGGCCGTTCAGGATGTTCTGGCGGCTGTTGCCCAGGTTGCTGACGATGGTCTGCAGGTTCAGGTCGACCTTGGCGTAGAGGTTGAAGTAGTCGCCCTTGACGCCGTTGACGGCCTGGTCGCTGAACGGGAACGTCAGCAGGATCTGCAGTGCCTTCGGCAGGTCGTTGCCCGCCTCGCCGAGCTTCTGCAGCGTCGGCGTCAGCGCCTTCAGGTCGGCGACGAGGTCCTTCTGCGACGCGTTCACCGTCTCGGTGGCCACCCCGGAGAGGTTGTCCAGCGCGTTCAGCATGGTGACCAGCTGGCCGCGCTGCGACTCGAGCACGCCGAGGCCGGGCCCGAGGTTGTCGACCGCGCCGACCAGCTTGTCCTTCTGGTCGTTGAGCGTCGAGGACAGGCGGTTCAGCCCGTCGATGGCCCGGGTGATGTTCTTCGACTGGTTGTCCAGGTTGGTGACCAGCAGGTTCGCGTTGTCCAGCAGCGCCTTGATGTCCGGCTCGCGGCCCGACGTGGCGTTGTTGAGCTCCTTGGTGATGGTGTTGAGCTGGTCGACCCCACCGCCGTTGAGCAGCAGGGACAGCGCGCCCAGCAGCTCCTCGACCTCGACGCTGCGGTTCGTCCGGGCCAGCGGGATCGTCGCGTTGTCGGCGAGCTTGCCCTGGGCCTGGTCGTCACCGGGCGAGGCCAGCTCGACGTACTTCTCGCCGAGCAGGCTGGACTGCTTCACGTTGGCCAGCGCGTTGGCCGGCAGCTTGACGTCACCGTTGACCTTGAGCGTCACCAGCGCGTGCCAGCCGTCCTTGGTGAGGCCGACGTTCTCGACCTGCCCGACCGGCACCTCGTTGACCTTCACGCCCGCCTTCGGCGTGAGGTCGAGGACGTCCCGGAACTCGACGTTCACCGTGTACGGGTGGTCGCCGAGGTCGGCGCCGCCGGGTAGCGGCAGGTCGTAGATGCCCTTGAACGAGCAGCCGGTGAGCACCAGCGCGGACGCCGTCACCAGCGCTCCGACGGTCAGCAGCTTCCTCACTGGCCACCTCCGTAGACCTGCCCGGCGATGGGCAGCGGCAAGGGCGGCAGCTGACCGGACTGCAGGGCCTGCAGGGTCTGCGCCACGGACGGCAGCGGGATCACCTTGTCGACCACGCCGGCGATGCTCTCGCAGGCGTTGCCGAGCACGTCCGGGATGCCCTTGCTGCCGACCTGCTTGAGCAGCCGGCAGATCATCACCAGCGGCGGCTGGGTGAGCTCGTTGAGGTTCGGCCGGGCGTCGAGCGTGCCGGCCGCGCCGTTGTAGGTGTTGACCAGGTTGCTCAGGCCGACCGGCGCGACGTCGAGGATCTCGGCCAGCGAGCTGCGCTGGTCGACGAGCACGTTGGTGATCCCGGCCAGCTTGTCCACATTGGACTTGAGCCGGTCGTGGTTCTGGTCGATGAACGCCTGCACCGAGGTGAGCGTGGTGCCCAGCTGCTGCACGGTCGCGGCCAGGTTGTCCTTTTCGGACGCCAGGTAGCCGCTGACGTCGGCGAGCTGGCCTTCGAAGTTCCGGACCTGGCTGTCGGAGTCGGCCAGCGTCTGCGAGAACTTGCCGAGGTTCTCGACCGTGGAGAACAGGTCGTCCTTGTTGCCGGCGAGCGTGCCCGCGGCCTGGCCGAGCTTGGTGATCGTGTCGTGCAGGGCCTGGCCGTTGCCGTCGACGTTGGCCGCCGCGGTGTTCAGCAGGTTCGACAGCGACCCGTTCTTGTTGGCACCGTTCGGGCCGAGGGTCTCGCTGACCCGGGCCAGGCTGGACGCGAGCTGGTCGACCTCGAGGGGCACCTCGGTGCGGTCGAGGCCGATGGTGGCGCCGTCGGCGATCCGCGGGCCGCCGGTGTAGGCCGGGGCCAGCTGGACGTAGCGGTCCGAAACCAGCGACGGCGCGACGATCAGCGCCTTCGCGTCGGCCGGGACGGCGACCGAGCGGTCGTACTCGAACTCGACCTTCACCTGGTTGCCCATGGGCTGGATCTTGGTGACCGTGCCCATGTCGACGCCGAGCATCCGCACGCTGTTGCCCTCGTACAGGCCGACGGCGCCGGCGAAGTACGCGGTCAGGTGGTTGCGGCCGGCGTCCTTGAGGGTCCACCAGATCCCGCCGGCGACGACGAGCGCGAGGACGATCGCGATGGTGAAGGCCCGGGTCAGGGACTGGCCGAAGCGGGTGTCACTCATTTCGTGTAGCACCCCTCTTCATTCAGCGGACCGAACGACGGCAGGACCAGGCCGCAGATGTAGTTGTCGAACCAGCGCCCGTTGCCGATGGTGTTGGTGAAGACGCGGATGAACGGCGCGAACTTCGCGATGCCCTGGCCCAGCGCGTCCTGGTTGCGCTGCAGCATCGAGGTCAGCTGGTCGAGCTGGGTGAGCACCGGGTCCAGCTGCTTGCCGTTGTCGTCGATCAGGCCCTGCAGCTGCGTGGCCAGCTCGCGGGAGCCGTTCAGCAGCGACGTGATCGCGTCCTCGCGCTTGGCCAGCTCGCCGAGCAGCGCGTTGCCGTCGGTGAGCAGCTTCTGCACCTCGGCGTCGCGGTCGACCAGCGTCTGCGACACCTCGCGGGTGTTGGCCAGCAGGTTGGACAGCTGGGTGTCGCGCGAGGCGATCGTGTCGGACAGCTTCGACAGCCCGGACAGCGCGCCCTTCACGTCCTGCGGCGTGTTGGCGAAGGTCTGCGAGATGGTGTCGAAGCTCTGCGCCAGCTGCTTGGTGTCGATGTTGTCGACCGTCTGGGACAGCCCGCGGAAGGCGTCGAGCACGTCGTAGGGGGCCATCGTGCGGTCGCGCGGGATCCCGGTGCCCGGGTTGAGCGCGCCCTCACCCTGCGGGTCCAGCGACAGGTACTTCTGCCCAAGCAGCGTCTTGATCTTGATCGCGGCGCTGGTCCGGTCGCCCAGCCAGGCGTCCTTGACCTTGAACGACACCTTGACCGACGCGCCGTCGAGCTTGATGTCGCTGACCTTGCCGACCTTGACGCCGGCGATCCGGACGTCGTTGTCGGTCTGCAGCCCGGAGGCCTCGCTGAACTCGGCGGTGTAGGTCGTGCCGCCGCCGATCACCGGCAGGTCGTCGGAGTTCAGCGCGGCGACGAAGGCCAGCGCGAGGACGGCGATGCCGACGAGCGCGATCGGGACGGGGTTGCGCTTCTGGAAGGACTTCATCCCGTGCACCTCTCCCGGTTGACCGGGATCAGCGGGATCGCGACGTCGTTGATCAGTGGCGGCAAGCTGACGCTCCCGGAGAACTCGCAGGCGTAGAAGTTGAACCAGGAGCCGTAGTCCGCGGTGCGGGTCAGCGTGCTGACCTTCTCCGGCAGGAACTGGATGAAGTGCTCCAGCTCCGGCTGGTTCTTGTTGAGCTTGTCGGTGAGCGTGCCCAGCGCGCTGATGTCGTTCTTCAGCGGCTCGCGGACCTCGCCGAGCAGGCCGGAGGTCGTCTGGGCCAGGTTGCCGAGGCTCTCGATCGCGTCGCCGATCGGCTTGCGGTCCGCGGCCAGCCCGGACACCAGCTGCTGCAGCTTCACGATCAGGTCGTTGAGCTGCGGGGTGTGCGCGTTGACCGTGTCGAGCACCGAGTTGAGGTTGTCGATGACCTGGCCGATGACCTGGTCCTTGTCGGCGATCGTGGTGGCCAGCGACGCGGTGTGCGACAGCAGGCTCTCCACGGTGCCGCCCTCGCCCTGCAGGACCTGGATGACCTCGTAGGACAGCTTGTTGACGTCGTCCGGGTTGAGCGCGGTGAACAGCGGCTTGAAGCCGTTGAACAGCTCGGTCAGGTCCAGCGCCGGCTGCGTCCGCTCCAGCGGGATGGTGCCACCGGGGCCGAGCGTCTTGCCGGAGGTGTCGTCGCCCTCGCCAAGGGAGACGTACCGCTGGCCGACCAGGTTGCGGAACTTGATCTGCGCGGTCACCCCGGCGGGCAGCTGCCGTCCGGCGTCGACCTCGAACTCGACCTCGGCCTGGCGCTTGTCGACGATCTTGACGTCCTTGACCTGCCCGACCCGGACACCGGCGATGCGGACGTCGTCGTTGGGCAGCAGGAGCGTCGCGTCGGTGAAGCGCGCCTTGTAGGCGTTGGTGCTGGTCGTGTTGATGTTGGCGATGCTGATCCCGAGGATCGTCGTGAACAGCACGGTGACCACCACGAAGATGCCGAGCTTGATCAGCGGCGCGAGCAATCCCCTCACTTGACCGTCACCTCCGCGCCCCGGTACAGCGGGCCGACGAGCAGCGCGCTCCAGCTGGGGACGTCCGCGGCGTTCATGCCGAGCTGCGGGCCCAGCAGGTCGGCCAGGAAGCCCTGCTCCGCCGTCGAGTAGGCCAGGTTTCCGCCGGACCCGTTGCCGCCGGTGGCGTCGGCCTTGAAGTTGGCCGGGTTGAGTCCTTCACCGACGGTCTTCGGCGCGGTCTGGTGGATCGTGCCGTCCTTGAAGGCGCCGTCCGGCGGCTCCGAGGGGAACGGGTTCGGCAGTTTGTCCGAGTCGTAGCAGCGCGGGCCGCGCTTGTCGTCGAACCGCGGCTCTTCCTTGCCCGCTTGGTACGGCGCGCGCGGCACGACGACCTCGATGGTCGCGTGCAGGCCGGGCTGGTTGGTGCCCTTGCCCAGCGCCTGGTCGATCAGCGGGACGTTCTTGGCCATCTGGGAGATCACGCAGGGGTACTCCGGCGCGTACTTCGCCAGCAGCTCGGCCGTCGGCCGGGCGGTGGAGGCGAGGGAGATGATGTTGTCCTTGTTGTTCTGCAGGAACGTCTGCAGGTCCACCGACGCCTGGGTCAAGGTGCCGTAGAGGCTCGACAGGTTCTGCTGCTGGTCGACCACGGTGCGGGTGGTCGTGCTCAGGTTGTCGAGGCTCTGCACCAGGTCCGGGGCCGAGTCCTTGAGGTGGTCGGAGAACTCCGCCAGCGCCTTGAGGTTGTGCTGCAGCTCCGGCTCGTGCGGGTTCAGCTCGCCGATGTAGCTGCCCAGCTGCGTCAGCGTGTCGCCGAGCTGGTCGCCGCGGCCGGACAGCGCGGTCGAGATCGCGGTGAGCGTCGCCGACAGCTTCTGCGGCTGGACCGCCTGCAGCACCGGCATCAGGTGCGCGAACGCCTGCTCCAGCTCGATCGCGCTCGACGTCCGGTCCTGCGGGATCACGTCGCCGTTCGTCAGCGTCTTCGACGACGGCTTGGCCGGGATCTCCAGCGAGACGAAGCGCTCACCGAAGAGCGTCTTCGGCAGGAACCGCGCCGAGACGTTCTCCGGGATCAGCTTCGCCGACTCCGGGTTCAGCGCGAGCGTCAGCTCCGCGCCGTCGGCGGTGGCCGAGATGTCCTTCACCGAGCCGACGATCAGGCCGCGGACCTTGACGTCGGACTGCTGGATCAGCTGGTTGCCGATCTTGTCGGCCTGCAGCTTCACCGTGACGAACTTGGTGAACGCCTTGTCGTAGAGCGCGATGGAGAGCGCCACGCCGCCGACCATCACGGCGACCAGCAGCAGGCCCAGCAGCCTGCGTCGCAACGTGGTCATCCCGCGATCCTTACCGTGACGTCGGTTCCCCAGATGGCGAACCCGATGAAGAAGTTCATGATCGAGACCGTGACGATCGAGAGCCGGACCGCCTTGCCGACCGCGACGCCGACGCCGGCCGGGCCACCGGTGGCCCGGTACCCGAAGTAGCAGTGCGACAGGATGATCAGGACGCTGAAGAGCAGCACCTTGATGAACGAATAGAGCACGTCCTGCGGCGGTAGGAAGAGGTCGAAGTAATGGTCGTAGGTACCCGCTGACTGGTTGTAGATGTAGATCACGACCAGTCTCGACGCGAGGTACGAGCTCAGCAGGCCGATGATGTAGAGCGGGATGACCGCGACGAACCCGGCGATGATCCGGGTCGTCACCAGGTACGGCAGGCTCGGCACGCCCATCACCTCGAGCGCGTCGATCTCCTCGGAGATCCGCATCGCGCCGAGCTGCGCGGTGAAGCCGGCGCCGACCGTGGCGCTCAGCGCGAGCCCCGCGACCAGCGGCGCGATCTCGCGGGTGTTGAAGAACGCCGTCAGGAAGCCGGTGAAGGCCGACGTCCCGATCGAGTTCAGCGCCGAGTAGCCCTGGAGGCCGACGAGGACACCGGTGAACAGCGTCAGGCCGACCATGACCCCGACCGTGCCGCCGATGACCGCCAGCGAGCCGGAGCCGAAGCTCACCTCGGCCAGCAGCCGCAGGACTTCCTTGGTGTAGCGGCGCAGCGTCCGCGGCGTCCACAGCAGCGCGCGGCCGTAGAACGACATCTGGTCACCGAGGGTGTCCAGTGTCTGCAACGGTCGGTTGGCGACGCGTTTCGCGCCCTGGAGGAACGTCATCCGCTAGTCCAGCTTTCCGGGCACGATCTGCAGGTAGATCAGGGTGATCACGAAGTTCACGACGAACAGCATGAGGAACGTGATGACCACCGACTGGTTCACCGCGTCCCCGACGCCCTTGGGGCCGCCGGAGGGGTTCAGACCCCGGTAGGACGCGACGACGGCGGCGATGAACCCGAAGATCAGCGCCTTGAGCTCACCGACCCACAGGTCGGGCAGCTGGGCCAGGGCGGAGAAGCTCGCCAGGTACGCACCCGGCGTCCCGCCCTGCAGCACGACGTTGAAGAAGTAGCCGCCCAGCACGCCGATGACGCTGACCATGCCGTTGAGCAACAGCGCGACGAGCATCATCGCGAGCGTGCGCGGCACGATCAGCCGCTGCACCGCGGAGACGCCCAGCACCTCCATCGCGGCGATCTCCTCGCGGATGGTCCGCGCCCCGATATCAGCACAGACCGCGCTTCCTCCTGCGCCCGCCACCAGCAGCGCGGTGACCAGCGGGCTGGCCTGCTGCACGGTGGCGAGCACCGAGCCCGCGCCGGTGTAGGACTGCGCGCCCAGCTGGCGGGCGAGCGAACCGAACTGCAGCGAGATGACCGCGCCGAAGGGGATGGCCACCAGCGCCGTCGGCAGGATTGTCACGCTCGCGATGAACCAGGCCTGCTGGATGAACTCCCGCAGCTGGAACGGGCGCTGGAAGATGCCACGAACGATGTCGAGGCCGAGGGCGAACAGGTTCCCGGTTTCGCGGAGGATGCCGATCCCGGGGATCTTCGCCTGTGAAGCGGGAGAACTCACCTGCCACCTGGCCCGTTGTTCGGCGGCGGTGGCATCCGGTGCGAGCCGCCGGGTCTCGGCTGCTGGCCGCCGGGGATGCGCGCCACCTGGTCGGCGGGCAGCTGGCCGTGGTGCTGGTTCGGGACGCCGTCACCCTGGCGGGCGCCGGCCGGGACCTGCTGCTGTTGCTGCTGCTGCTGGGCCTGCGCGACGCGACGCGGGCTGACGCCGTAGTGGCGCTGCTCCTCGGGGCTCAGCGAGGCGATGATGCCCTCCTGGGCGGCCTGCGGCAGCCGGTGCATGATCTCCATGACGCGGTCCTTGCGGCGGACCGCGCCCATCCGCTGCGGAACACCCGGCGTCGTCTGCATCTGCGGCGGCACACCCGAGATGTCCTCGACCCCACCGGCGTGGTGCCCGGCGTCGAACATCGCCTGCTCGGCGGCCATCTGCGCGGAGTCCTTCTCCTCGGACATCCCGATCGGGCCCTGCATCTTGCCGTTGAGGAACTGCTTGACGACCGGCTCTTCGCTGGTCAGCAGCACCTCGCGCGGGCCGAACATGACCAGTTCCTTGCGGAAGAGCATGCCCAGGTTGTCCGGCACGGTCCGGGCCAGGTTGATGTTGTGCGTGACGATCAGGAACGTCGCGTCGATCTGCGCGTTCACGTCGAGGAACAGCTGCGAGATGTAGGTGGTGCGGACCGGGTCGAGGCCGGAGTCCGGCTCGTCGACCAGGATGATCTCGGGGTCCAGCACGAGGGCGCGGGCCAGGCCGGCGCGCTTGCGCATACCGCCGGAGATCTCGCCCGGGAGCTTCTTGTCGGCGCCGGCGAGACCGGTCATCTCGAGCTTCTCGCGCACGATCTGCCGGATCTCGGTCTCGGACTTCTTCGTGTGCTCCCGCAGCGGGAACGCGACGTTGTCGTAGAGGTTCATCGAGCCGAACAGCGCGCCGTCCTGGAAGAGGACGCCGAAGAGCTTCCGGATCTCGTACAGCTTGTGCTCGGAGCAGGTGACGATGTCCACCCCGTTGATCACGCAGCGGCCGCGGTCGGGCTTGAGCAGCCCGATCATCGACTTGAGGAACACCGACTTACCGGTTCCCGACGGCCCGAGCATCGCCGACACCTCGCCCGGAGGCAGGGTCAACGTGACGTCCCGCCAGATGGCCTGCTTACCGAAGGACTTGGTCAGACCTTCGATGACCACCTCGGCACCCATCGCACCTCCAGGAGCTGTTCCGCGTCATTGCGCCCGCTGCCACACCCTGTCGGCGGGTGCGGGCCAGGCGCCCCGAGAACCCGCGTCAACCAGGTGCAACGAGCTGAGTGCGAACAGGTTACTCACGAGTTTTCTTTTCTGGCCAGCCCCGACGGCATCGTCACCCCGCCGTGATCGCCGACTGGCAGCACGGTAGTCCAAACGGGGCAGTGGCGCAGATTCACCCAGCCCGGAATCCGCGATTTAGGGACCCGGGGCCAATCGGACAACACCCCTAGGGGGAACGACGAAAGGGGCGGGCATCCGCTGGATGCCCGCCCCTTCACGAGGTGGTGCGTAGGCGCTTGCGCGCCCGGGATCACTTGATGGAGACCTTGGCGCCCGCAGCCTCGAGCTTCTCCTTGGCGGCCTCGGCGGCCTCCTTGTCGACCTTCTCCAGGAGGGCCTTGGGAGCGGCCTCGACCAGCTCCTTGGCCTCCTTCAGGCCCAGACCGGAGACGACCTCGCGGACGACCTTGATGACCTGGATCTTCTTGTCGCCGGCGCCCTCGAGGACGACGTCGAACTCGTCCTGCTCCTCGGCGACCGGGGCAGCGGCACCGGCGGGGCCGGCGGCGGCGACGGCGACCGGAGCGGCGGCGGTGACGTCGAAGACCTCTTCGAACTCCTTCACGAACTCGGACAGCTCGAGGAGGGTGAGCTCCTTGAAGGCGTCGATCAGCTCGGCGGTGCTCAGCTTCGCCATGATGGCTTCCTCTCAGAAAAACGAACTAGACGTTCGGGGTGGGGGTGGTTCAGCTCTCGGCGGGTGCTTCGGCTGCTTCGGTACCGGTGGCGTTGCGCTGCTTCTCCTCCAGCGCGGCAGCCAGGCGGGCGACCTGGGACGCCGGCGCCTGGAACAGCGCGGCGGCCTGGGAGAGCTTCGCCTTGAACGCGCCCGCCGCCTTGGCGAGCAGGACCTCACGGCTGTCGAGATCGGCGATCCGGTTGATCTCGTCCACGGACAGCGCTTTGCCGTCCATGTAGCCGCCCTTGATCACAAGCGCGTTGTTGTCCTTCGCGAAGTCGCGAAGCGCCTTGGCGGCGTCGACCGCTTCACCCTCGACGAAGGCGATGGCGGTCGCGCCGACGAACAGGTCGTCGAGCCCGGCAACGCCGGCGTCCTCGGCGGCCCGCTTCACGAGGGTGTTCTTCGCGACCCGGTACTTGGCACTGGTGCCGAGAGCGCGGCGCAGCTGGGACAGCTGGGACACGGAGAGGCCGGTGTACTGGGTAACGACGGTGGCCGAGCTGCTGCGGAAGCTCTCCGCGATCTCGGCGACGGCCGCCACCTTGTCGGGCTTCGCCATGGTCGCCTCCTCTCTTGGCTAGTGTTTCCACTGGCCCGAAGAGCCCCCGAAACGACAAAACGCCCTCGCGCAGACAGGCGCGGGGCGTAATACGACACAAGACGTGCCGAGCCTCGTTCCTCCTGCGCGGGCCGCCCGGCGATGCGGGACCTTCGTTCCTCGTGTCCGTGGGGGCACTCGGATAACCAGCGGTCTTCGGTAGAACTCTCTCCACTGTACCTTGCGGTCTCTCGGGGTCTGCAGGGACCTGCGTTTAAGGCGCCTGGGGGTTCCCTCACGGGCTCCGGCAGGCATCATGGTCACGTGGCGGAGCAGCGTGATGACGGAAAGCCGGGCGCGGAAGTCGAACCGGCGGGCTCTCACACGCCCGCTTCTCCCCCTCCGCCTGCTCAGCCTGGTCAGCCGCCGATGGATCCGGCGCAGCTGGAGCAGTTCCGCCAGTTCCAGCAGTTCCAGGACTACCTGAGGTTCACCCAAGCCCAGCAGGGCAACGAGCCCGCGCCGGCGCCGGGTACCGGGCAGGTCCAGCAATACTCCGGTGGCCAGCCACCGGTCCCACCCGGCCCGCCGCGAGATCTCATCCCGGCCGAACGCCGTCGACGTCCGGCGCCGAAGTGGCTGACCTGGCTGGGCAAGAAGGTCATCGCCTGGGTC
Organism: Amycolatopsis sp. NPDC049252; assembly: GCF_043197175.1. Taxonomy (NCBI): domain Bacteria; kingdom Bacillati; phylum Actinomycetota; class Actinomycetes; order Pseudonocardiales; family Pseudonocardiaceae; genus Amycolatopsis; species Amycolatopsis sp. NPDC049252. The sequence continues at coordinate 379,150 of NZ_JBICSQ010000002.1, read as the reverse complement.
TTGGCGTTCGTGGTCCTCGCGGTGGCGGGAACCTGGCTGTACAACCACTTCTTCCCCAATGACACCGGGAAGACGTCGGAGCAGCTCGCCCAGGAGGGCGGCGGGACCTACCACACGAACCACATCCTCTCGACCAGCCCGTACGAGGCGGTCCGCGAGGTCTACGACGCCGTCGCCCAGAACCTCGTCCCGCAGGCGTGCGGGCGGATGGACGAGCCGATCCAGCAGAAGTTCGCCCAGGACATGGGTTACGCCGACTGCCAGGTCGCGGTGCACGAGCTGAACCGGCAGGTCAAGAGCAAGAACGACTACGCCGAGTCGATGCCCTCGTACGTCTCGGAGCCTCTCCCGGGCGACAGCTTCACGATCAGCTCGTGCAAGTTCGGCATCCGCGGCGGCCCGGCGCTCGGCGCGTTCACCGTGCAGAAGGTCGAAAAGAACCAGTGGCTGATCGTCGGGCACACGAACGAGCAGACACCGTGCCCCGCGCCGACACCGACGACCCGTTAGCGCGGCTGTGGGGCCGACAGGAACGAGACCAGGGCCTCTGAGAACGCCGGGGACATGACCGCCGTCATGTGGTCGCCCGGGATTCGGACCAGCCTCGCTCCCGCGATGGCGGCCGCCAGGCGCTCGGGTTCCGCGGCCAAGACGTCCTGGTCGCCCGCCAGGACCAGAGTCGGGACGCTGATCCCCGACAGGTCCACCACGCCCTCGCGGGAGGCCAGGGCCACCGCCGCCAGGGCCTGGCGGTCGCCGCCCACCGCGTCGGCCAGCAGGCGGAACGGGACTCCCGATGGCGGGACCGTGGTCGGGTCCTCGGCCAGCAGGGCCGAGGCGATGTCGGCCGGCTTGACCACGCGCAGGTCGACGCCGCCGAAGTCGACGATGCCCGAGCCCACTCCGCCCGTGGCCAGGCAGCGGATGCGCTTGTCCGCCGCCGTTGCCGCCAGGGCGATGATCGCGCCCATCGAGTAGCCGACCATCGAGACCTCGTCGAGGGCCAGCTCGTCCAGCAGCGCGGAGACGTCTCGCGCCATGGTCGTCTCGGTGTAGCGGGACTCGTCGTGGGGCTTCTCCGAACGGCCGTGGCCGCGGGCGTCCAGGGAGATGACCGTGAAACCGGCCTTGCGCAGAGCGGCGACGACGCCAGTGGCGATCCAGTTCGCGTTCGTGTCGGCCGCGAAGCCGTGCTGCAGCAGCACCAGGCGGACGGCGGCGTCGCCCTCCCACACGGTGTAGTTCAGCTGGAGCCCGTCGAACGACGCGAATGTCGGCATGCCGTCAATAAGACACGAAGAAAGGGCGCCCCCGCAGTAAGCGGGAGCGCCCTTTCTGGTGATGTCCGACTCAGACGTTCGCGTCCTCGGAAAGGAGGTTGCGGGTCCGCAGCGGGTCGACCGGGATGCCCGGGCCCATCGTGGTGGTGAAGGTGACCTTCTTCAGGTAACGGCCCTTCGCCGACGACGGCTTGGCGCGGAGGATCTCGTCCAGCGCCGCCGCGTAGTTCTCGACCAGCTTCTCGGTGTCGAAGGAAGCCTTGCCGATCACCAGGTGCAGGTTGGCCTGCTTGTCGACGCGGAAGTTGATCTTACCGCCCTTGATGTCCTTCACGGCCTTCTCGACCGCGGGGGTCACCGTGCCGGTCTTCGGGTTCGGCATCAGGCCACGCGGGCCGAGGATGCGGGCGATGCGGCCCACCTTGGCCATCTGGTCCGGCGTCGCGATCGCGGCGTCGAAGTCGAGCCAGCCACCCTGGATGCGCTCGATCAGCTCGTCGGTACCGACCGCGTCCGCGCCGGCGGCCTCGGCCTCGGCGGCCTTGTCACCGACGGCGAAGACGATGACGCGGGCGGTCTTACCGGTGCCGTGCGGCAGGTTCACGGTGCCGCGGACCATCTGGTCGGCCTTGCGCGGGTCCACACCGAGACGCATCGCGACCTCGACGGTCGCGTCCATCTTGGTCTTGGAGGTTTCCTTCGCCAGCTTCGCGGCGTCGAGGGGCGCGTACAGCCGCGCCTTGTCGATAAGCTCCGCAGCCTGGCGGTATGCCTTGCTGTGCTTGGTCATGCTTCTGTCCTTAACTTCGAAAACGGATCAGTGTGGTAGGAGCCAGCACTGGCTCTCCCACGGTGTTGTCTGCCTCGACTCCGTCGAGGCGGCGAGATCGCCCCGAGCCGATTTCTTCCCTCCCGATTTCGCTCGGCCCTGGGGCCGATCGAAATCACTCGGTCAGAAACCGGCGCGATCTCGCGGTACTACCGGTGCTGCAGACGTCAGGCGTCGACGACCGTGATGCCCATGGAGCGGGCGGTGCCGGCGATGATCTTCGCGGCCTGGTCGATGTCGTGCGCGTTGAGGTCGGTCTCCTTGGTCTTGGCGATCTCGCGGACCTGGTCCCAAGTGACCTTGGCGACCTTGGTCTTGTGCGGCTCGCCGGAGCCCTTCTCGACACCAGCGGCCTTGAGCAGCAGGCGCGCGGCCGGCGGCGTCTTCAGCTTGAAGTCGAACGACCGGTCTTCGTACACGGAGATCTCGACCGGGACGACGTCCCCACGCTGCGACTCGGTCGCGGCGTTGTAGGCCTTGCAGAACTCCATGATGTTGACGCCGTGCTGGCCCAGGGCCGGGCCGACCGGCGGAGCGGGGTTGGCCGCGCCCGCCTTGATCTGCAGCTTGATGATCGCCGCAAGCTTCTTCTTCTTGGGTGGCATTTCTTTTCCTGTCCTGTACTACGTTCCCCGCGTACCTGCCGTGGACGTGGGGACTGCGGCCGCGCTGCAGCCGTCAGATCTTGGAGACCTGCGTGAACGACAGCTCGACCGGGGTCTCCCGGCCGAAGATCGACACCAGGACCTTCAGCTTCTGCCCGTCGACGTTGACCTCGGAGATCGTCGCCGGGAGCGTCGCGAACGGACCGTCCATGACGGTGACCGACTCGCCGATCTCGAAGTCGACCTCGACGGCCGGGCCACCGAGCGGGGCCGCAGTCGTGCCGGACTCGCCCTTGCCGCCCTTCGCGGGGGCTTCGCTCTCGACCTTCGGGGCGAGGAACTTCAGCACCTCGTCCACGGTCAGCGGCGACGGCCGCGAGGTGGCGCCGACGAACCCGGTGACACCCGGCGTGTTGCGCACCGCGCTCCACGAGGCGTCGTTCAGGTCCATCCGGACCAGGATGTAGCCGGGCAGCACCTTGCGCTGCACCTGCTTGCGCTGGCCGTTCTTGATCTCGGTGACCTCTTCGGTCGGGACCTCGATCTGGAAGATGTAGTCCTCGACGTCCAGGGTCGTGGTCCGGGTCTCGAGGTTGGTCTTCACCTTGTTCTCGTACCCGGCGTAGGAGTGCACGACGTACCACTCGCCGGGGGCGGCGACCAGCTCGGCGCGCAGCGTGGCGACGGGGTCGTCGTCCACCGCGGGCTCGGCCTCGGCGGCGTCGGCCACCTCGTCGGTGACGTCGGTTTCCTCGGAGGCGGCTTCGTCGACCTCTTCGGCTTCGGGCACGTCGACGGGCTCCAGGTGCTCGGACTCCTCGTCACCGAGTGCCGCGTGCACCTGCTCGTCGGAAAGCTCGGTCAGCTCCTGACCGGCTGCTGTGCCGTTGTCGGAGGTCACGTTCCGTCCTCTCAGTTGATCATTGCCGGGGTCAGGCCGGGACCTGAGCCCCACTCGGCGCGCGCCGGGGCGCGTCAGCCGAAGACGTGGCCGATGCCCCACTTGAACAGCAGGTCCAGGCCACTCACCAGGGCCACCATGAACACCACGAAGACCAGCACGACCGCGGTGTAGGTGACCATCTGCTTGCGGTTGGGCCAGATGACCTTGCGCAGCTCCGCCCAAACTTCGCGGATGAAGCGCACCAGCCGCGCGAACACGGAGGCCTTCTTCGGCTTCTGGTCCCGCTTGGGGGTCGCAGCGCCCTTCGCGTCGGGGGCGGTCTTCTCCCCCGACTTCCCGGCCGGCCGGGTCTTGTCGTCCGCACGTGCCGCGGACTTGCCCGCCGGACGAGCGGTCGCGCGGCGCTCACGCCGGGCAGCAGCTGTGACGGGACGGGACTGGCTCTCGGGCTTCTGCCCGGTGCCGTCCTGCTCCTGCTCGCCGCCGCTGGCGTCGCTGTCGCTCACGACCACTCCTTCGCTCCACCAGTTCCGTTACGCAGGGGTGACAGGACTTGAACCTGCAACCTGCGGTTTTGGAGACCGCTGCTCTGCCAATTGAGCTACACCCCTGTGGGATCCCGATCACTCGGACTCCCGTGGACGCCTTCCAGCATCCCCACCATCCAGGCGGGGATGACCGTAGTGCTTTCCAAGTCCCGAAGTCTACGGCAAGCCTCACGAGAGCCCGCAACCGCGCCCCCCGATCGACCGCCGAACCCCGGTCGGCCTGCGGAAAACCTCCCGCCGACCTGGTGATCATGCCAGGATGTCCGCCATGACGAGCAACCCGGTGAGCGGAACACGGCTCGGGCTCGCCCTGCCGCAGTACGGCGCCCTGGCCGACCCCGCCGCCGTCGCGCGCTTCGCCGTCGCCGCAGAGGGACTCGGCTTCGCGTCGCTGTGGGTCGGCGACCGGATCCTGACGCCGCTCGAGCCGTCCGATCTCTACCCGGGCGGCGGAACGCCGGAGCACCCGTACCCGGAGGAGTTCAAGACCTTCGCCGACCCGTTCACGACGCTGGCGACGGCGGCCGCGGTGACGAACGAGGTCCGCTTGGGGATGAGCGCTCTGACCGGGCCCGTCTATTCCCCGGTGCTGCTCGCCAGGGCGCTGACCTCGCTCGACCTCGCCAGCGCGGGACGGCTGGACGTCGGCCTCGGGCTCGGCTGGCTGCGCGAGGAGTACTTCGCGACGGGCGTGCCCTGGGAGGGTCGAGGCAAGCGGCTCGACGAGGTGCTCGACGCGCTCGAAGCGATCTGGACCGGCGACCCGGTGGCGCACGACGGCCCGCAGTGGCGCATCGCGCCGTCGACGGTCGGCCTGCGCCCGGCGCAGGACCCGCGGCCGCCGGTGCTGCTCGCCGGTTTCGCGCCGCCGGCACTGGCCCGGATCGGCCGCCGCGCGGACGGCTGGCTGGCCGGCTGGATGCCCCGGCCGTACCTCAAGGGCCTCTGGGCGGTCGCGCTCGAAACGGCCGAAAAAGCCGGCCGGGACCCCGGCACCCTGCGGCGGGTACTGCGGATCAACCCGCGCGCGGGCACCGGGGTCGAGTCGGTCGCGGACGTCCTGCCGTGCCTGGACGTGGCCCGCGAAGAGGGCGTCACGGAGGTGCTGGTCGACCTGCACTACGTCGCGAAGGACGTCGACCACGCACTGGAACTGGCCGGCGAACTGACCGGCTGAGCCCCTAGGACTCGCTGTCGGCGAGCGCGGCGAGCGCCTGCGCCTTGGCCGCGTACTTCCAGTTGGCGAGGTCGCGGATCGTCTTGATCTTCAGCTCGGCGAGCAGTTCGTCGTGCTTCGGCGTGAGCCCCTCGAGCGCGGACGGCGGGGCGTCCAGCAGCTCCTTGATCGACTTGTCCTCGTAAGCCTTGTCGACGAGCTTGTTCAGGTTCAGGCCCACAGCGCGTTTCCTGCCTTCCTCGGTTTCGACTACGGAACGGGCCCCACCCTCGCTGTGATCGGCGTCTCACGCAACCCTCGTTCCCTCACTCAGGTTCACCCACACAAAGCTGGTTAGTTCTAGTACAGTTAGAACTATGTTGGTCCGCATCGACCCGGGTTCGCCCGTCCCGCTCTTCGAACAGGTGGCGGCGTCGATCCGCCGCGCCCTCGCCGGGGGCAGCCCCGCGCGCGGCGAACAGCTGCCGCCGGCCCGCGAGCTGGCGGCGTCGCTCGAGATCAACGTCCACACCGTGCTGCGGGCGTACGCGCTGCTGCGCGACGAAGGCCTCATCGACCTGCGGCGACGGCGCGGTGCCGTCGTGCTCGGCGACGCACCGTCGCGGGCACGGCTGACCGAGCTCGTCGCGGAACTGATCGACGAAGCGAAACGTGCGGGCGTCGGCCCGGACGAGCTCACCGGGGTGATCAAGGAGAAGTACTCATGAACAAGCTGATCCGGGTCCTGGTCGCGACGGCCGTGCTGCCGGGTGCGGTCCTGGCCGTCGCCGCCGTCCTCGCGAACGCGTGGCGCGACCGGTTGCCCGATCCCATCGCGACGCACTGGAACGACGGGCCGGACAACGCGAACTCCCTCGGGCTGTTCGTCACCGTCTGCCTGGTGCTCGGCGTGGTCGTGACCGCGGTCGTGGCGGTGATCGCCGTGGTCGGGCTGCGCAACGGGCGGCCGCTGCCGCGCCTGGCCGCCGGGCTGGGCACCGGGCTCGCCGCGATGCCGTCCGCCGTCCTGCTGTCGACGCTCGTGCTGAACCTCGACGCGCCGGACTGGCACGCGGCCCGCGGCGGCGCCCTCGTCCTGCTCTTCCTGCTGGGCGTGACCGTGCTCGGCGTCGTGGCGGCGTTCGTCGGCGGCCTGCCCGCGCCGGCTCGCGAGCACGCTACCGGGGAGTACCGGCCGAGTGTCGGGCTCCAGCCGGGGCAGCGGGCGTTCTGGTCGGGCCGGGCGTCGAACCCGGCGATGCTCTGGGCGCTCCTGGCGATCCCCGTCGCGATCGCCTTCCTACCCGCCGGGCTCCCGTGGCCGACCGCCGTCTGGATCGGCTTCGTCGGCGCGGTGGTCACGGCGCTGACCTACCGGCTGCGGGCGAAGGTGGACGCCACGGGCGTGACGATCCGCTTCGGCCTCCTCGGCTTCCCGTGGCGGCACCTCGACCTGGGCGACGTCCGCGAGGCCACCGTGCGCGAGCTGACGACGTTCGGCGACGGCGGGCTCGGCCTCCGCTTCAACTCAATGACCGGCACGACGGCGTACAAGGTGCGCGGCGGCCCGGCTTTGGCGCTGACCCTGGAGAACGGCCGGACCGTGCTGGTGAGCGTCGACGACCCGGAGACCGGCGCCGGCCTGGTGAACGACCTGATCGCGCAGGGCGTCACCCGGATTGACTAGGTCCGCGAGGCACGCGGCCCGGTAGAAACGGACTAGTGGCGAAAAAGAGCGGTGGGGGCGGCTGCCTCGTGGTCGTGCTCGTGGTCGGGTTGCTGATCTTCGGGTACTACAAGTGGCAGCACGGCTCGTCCGCGGCGCCGCCGGACGGCGACGACACCGGCGGCGGCAGCGGCCGCTACGTCGCGCTGGGGGACTCGTACACGTCCTCGCCACGCACCGGGCGGCAGTCGGGCACCCCGGTGGGCTGCGAACGTTCGGACGACAACTACCCGCACCTCGTGTCGGCGAAGCTGAAGCCGGCCGAGTTCGCCGACGTCAGCTGCGGCGGCGCCACCACGGCGAGCCTCACCGCCGCGCAGCAGACGTCGAACGGCACGAACCCGCCGCAGCTGGACGCGGTGACCGGGAAGACGACGCTGGTGACCCTCGGCATCGGCGGCAACGACGTCGGCTTCCTGGCGCTGGCGCCGACCTGCGCGACGGCGCACCCGTCCGCGTCACCCTGCAAGGACCGGCTGACCGCGGGCGGGCACGACCAGCTCGCCGAGCGGATCGACGCCACCGCGCCGAAGCTGGGCGCGGTGCTCGACAAGATCCACACCAAGGCGCCGCGGGCGAAGGTGGTGCTGGTCGGCTACCCGACGGTCCTGCCCGACGGCGACGGCTGCTGGCCCGCCCTGCCGCTCGGCGCGGGCGACGTCGCGTACTTCCGCGACACCCTGGCCAAGCTGAACGCGATGCTCGAGGACCAGGCGAAGGCCCACCGCGCGGGCTACGCGGACACGGCGACCCCCGGCAAGGGCCACGACGTCTGCACGGCGTCGGACAAGCGCTGGGTGGAGGGCATCCTCCCGGCCTCGCCCGCCGCGCCGCTGCACCCGAACGCCCGCGGCGAGCAGGGCATGGCCGACGCCGTGGTCTCCCTGCTGAAGCTGCCTTAGCTCACCGCCGCCGCGCGGCGGTCAGACGCGGATCAGGGCCTGGGGCTTGCCGAGCACCGTCTTGCCGTCGGACTTGACCACGAGGTCGATGCGGGCGATGCCGTCGTCCTGCAGCGCGCCGACCTTGCCGGTGATCTCGACGACCGCGCCTTCCGGCGTGTTCGGGACCACGACCGGGCGGGTGAAGCGGGCGCTGAAGTCGACCAGGCGGCCCGGGTCGCCGAGCCAGTCCGTGACCACGCGGCCGGCCACGGCCATCGTGAGCATGCCGTGCGCGATGACGTCGGGGAGGCCGACCTCCTTCGCGAACGCCTCGTTCCAGTGGATCGGGTTGAAGTCCAGCGCCGCTCCGGCGTAGCGCACCAGCTGGTCGCGGGTGATCCGGACCTCGAGGGCGGCCAGTTCGTCTCCGACGTTCACGCGTCCTCCCCCCGCACCACGAGCTGCGCGCGCGTGGTGGCGATGTGCCCGCCGCCGGCGTCGGTGATCTCGGCGCGCAGGTTGATGAAGTCGTTGCCGGCCCGGGCCATGATCCGGTCGATGTGCGTGGTCAGCAGCAGCACGTCACCGGCGTGGGCCGGGCGGGTGTAGCTGAACTGCTGGTCGCCGTGGACCATCCGCGAGTAGTCGAGACCGAGCTCGGGGTCGGTGACGATCGAGTTGATCGAGGCGAGGTTGATGATCGTGAGGAACGTCGGGGGCGCGATGACGTCCGGGTGGCCGGCGGCTTTCGCTGCGTCGACGTCCCGGTAGACCGGGTTCTGGTCGCCGATCGCGTCGGCGAACTCCCGGATCTTCTCCCGGCTCACTTCGTAACTGGTCTGCGGCGGGTAAACCCGCCCGGTGAACGACTCGTCCAAGGGCACGCCGACGAGGCTACCAACAGCAAAGAGCCGCCCCGGTGGTCCAGGGCGGCTCTTCGAAGCTGGTGCGAACGCGCTACGCGGTCAGCGGGTTTCCTTGTGCGTCCGGTGCGTACCGCAGTTCGGGCAGAACTTCTTCATCTCCAGGCGATCCGGGTTGTTGCGCCGGTTCTTCTTGGTGATGTAGTTGCGGTGCTTGCACTCTTCGCACGCCAGCGTGATCTTGGGTCGCACGTCGGTGGCAGCCACAGCGTTTCCTTCTCTCTCAGGTCCCGGGGGCCAGCCCCAGTCGTTACCGCGTAGCGGTGGCCGGACTTGAACCGGCGACACAGCGATTATGAGCCGCTTGCTCTGCCAACTGAGCTACACCGCCCTTACATGCCCAACCCCGGGGGTCCAGGGGGCGAAGCCCCTTGGCGGGGGTCTGGGGGTCGACCCCCAGATGGACACCGCGAAGCGAGCCAGGCTCGGGCTTTTCCCGAGCATAGCTCGCCTGATCGCGGAGCCCCTTTACGGAATCGAACCGTAGACCTTCTCCTTACCATGGAGACGCTCTGCCGACTGAGCTAAAGGGGCCTGGCCTCTCGCGAGGACTTGGAAAGATTACCAAGTCCCGTCACCCGGCCGTGCAACCGGGGTCCCGAAAGAGCAAAACCTCAGGTCAGCAGGGTCAGGACGGTCTCCGAGTGCCGCCCCGGCGAGCGCGCGGTGCGGGCCTGCAGCCACGCCTCCAGGCGGTCCTCCGGCAGCGGCCGCGAGATGAGGTAGCCCTGGGCGACGTCACAGCCCATCGCCTCGAGCTGGTCGCGCGCGACGTCCTCTTCGACGCCTTCCGCGACCACCGTCAGGCCGAGCGAGTGCCCCAGCTCGACGATGGAGCGGACCACGGCCAGGTCGCCGAGGTCGGTGCCCATGCCGAGGACGAAGCTCTTGTCGATCTTGACCTGGTCGACCGGCAGCTGCCGCAGGTAGGCCAGCGACGAGTAGCCGGTGCCGAAGTCGTCCACCGCGAGCGTGATGCCCAGCGAGTGCAGCTCGCGCAGGATCGGCAGCGCCTTCTGCGGGTCGGACATCACGCCGGACTCGGTCAGCTCGAACGTCAGCAGCTCGGGCGGGATGCCCACGCGGTCCAGCTCGCGGGCGACCTTGTTCGGGAAGTCCTCGTCGGCGAGGTTGCGCACCGACAGGTTGACCGCGACCGAGATCCGCAGGCCCTCGTCGAGCCACTTGCGGCAGCGCTTCAGCGCCTCGCCGAGCACGAACGACGTCAGCACGCCGATCAGGCCGGCCGCCTCGATGGCCGGGACGAACTCGTCCGGGCCGAGCCTGCCGAACTCCGGGTGCACCCAGCGGACCAGCGCCTCGACGCCCTGGACCTGACGGTTCGGCAGGGTGATCTTGGGCTGGTAGTGGACGCTGACCTGGCCGTCCTCCAGGGACTGCCGGAACTGCGTGACCATCTGGAAGCGCCGCAGGAAGATCTGGCCCATGCTCGGCACGTAGCCGCGGACCTCTTCGCCGCCCTTGGTCGCGCGAACAGCGACGTCGGCCCGCTGGAGCAGGCCTTCGATGTCGACCGGGTCGCCGGCCTCTTCGGGCGTTGTCGTCGCGTAGCCGATCATCGCGTTGGCCTCGACCGAAAGGCGGTCCACCGGGTACGGCGCGGACAGCTCCTCGCGCAGCCGTTCCGCCGCGTGGTGGGCGTCCTCCGGCGCGCAGCCGACGAGCAGCGCCGCGAACGACGCGCCTTCGAGGCGGGCCAGCGGGATGTCGGGGCCGAGCGCGTCGCGGATGCGGCGGCCGGCGGCGATGACCATCCGGTCGGCCCAGGCGTAGCCCAGCGCGTCGGAGACGGTCGAGAAGACGTCGAGGTCGATCCGCAGCACCACGGCGTTCGCGAAGTCCCGCAACGGTTCCTTCGCCACCTGCCGGAAGCCCGGCCGGTTGAGGTGCCCGGTGAGCGGGTCGTGGTAGGCGTCGTGGCGCAGCGTCGCGAGCAGCCGCCGGTTGTCCAGCGACGTCGCGAGGTGGCTGGCCATCGTGCCGAGCAGCTGGACGTCGTACTTGCCGAACCCGCGCCAGCGGGACAGCCGGTCGTGCGCCTCGACCACGCCGAGCAGCTGGTTCGCGCTGCGCAGCGGGACGACGAGCGCCTCCTGCGCGCCGCGGTCGAGCAGCGCGGCGCGGACGTCCGGGTTGGCTTCGGTGATCCGGAAGTGCCGGACGTGCGCGCCGGGCAGGCGCAGCAGGGGGTCGTCGGCGCCCGGGTCGGCGGCCGGCAGCTCGTCGCCCGCGACGACGACGCGCATGGTGTCCTTCGGCTCCAGCCGCAGCCGCAGCACCACGCGGCCGGCGGCGAGCTGGTCCTTGATGCGCTCGGCGATCGTGGCCCACTCGCGGACGTCGACGCCGCCGACGAGCTCGTCCGCGCGGCTGGCCGGGCGCGCCGCGGCCTGCTGGCCGGAGCGGGCGACCATCAGGCTGACGTCCGAGAGCGCCTCCATGTCCCGCTGCTCGCGCAGCAGGTCGGAGTAGGCCCAGTAGAGCGCGGTGAGGCCGAGGAAGACGGCGAGCACCAGCGGCCACGCCTTGGGCGTGTTCGAGATGACGAGGTACCCGGAGAGGCCGACCGACGCGTTGACGAACCCGACGACCAGGATCCGCGCGGTGAGCCGGACCGCGGTGCTGACCCGCATCCGGCGGCGTAGCACGCGCACCGCGGCGAGGGCGAGCAGCGTGCTGACGAGCGGCGCGGTCAGCGTGCCGGCGAGCGCGGCGACCCACGGGATCTCGCTGCCCGCCCCGGCGCCGACGGCGACCTTGACCAGCCCGGCCACCGCGAAGGCGCCGGTGATCTCGAGCAGGAACGCGCCCGCGTTGTAGAGGACCCGGCCGGCGACCTTGCGCGCGAGCAGCGTGCCGATGCCGGCGACCAGGTGCGCGGCCAGCACGACCTCGAACGGCGCGATGAAGAAGCCGATGACGAGCGGGATCTCGGTGAAGGAGATGGTCCACGAGATGCCGCTGCGGACGTCGACGTTGATGCCGAGCTGCTCGGCGAGGAGGAACGCGACCGCGAGCACCGGGCCGATCCACAGCAGCTTGCTGTCCCAGTGGAACGGCAGCCACGAGCCGACCGCGAACGCGGCGACGAGCCCCAGGCTCAGTACCGCGAAGGTGTAGGCGCGGAACCGGCGTTCGTCGGTCCGCGCTTCGACGGAGGCCGCGGGGATCGGTGCGGTCGCGGGACCGCCCGGCCCGGGCTGCGCGACGGCGTCGCCGTGCGCGGTGGTCTCCGGCATCCGTTCTTCCCTCCCGGATTGCCCACTGGTCGCTGATCCGTGACGTCAGGTGTGGACAAGGGCCATACCGTACCCCGTAGGGCGTACTCATGTCCCTTTCGAGACAGTAGGAGATCACCCCAGGGTTAACAATGCCTCGATAGCGCTGACCTGCGTGGACCAAGGGGTGAAACATCTGGTGCGGGAGCCGCGACCCCTTCCCGGGAGGTTCTGTACGCATTCCGGGCCGGGTAGCGCTTGAATGTGCCCCATGCACAGCGATGTGATTGCCACCGAGCACGCGACGCGACTCGCGGCGGTGGATCCCCTCCTCCCCGGCTCATCTCCGTTCGAAGCGGCCGAAAACGCCGTGGTCCTGGAGGTGGCCACCGACGACTCGGCCGCGTCGGGACTCGCTTCCCGCGTCCAGGTGGACCGCGACGCCCCCAACGCGCCGTGGCGCGCCCTCACCGAGCACCGGCTCGACCTCCAGCTCGCCGGCCCCCACCCGGCCGGTGCGCTCGACGCCCTCCTCACCCGATGGGATGAACATCTGCGGGCCGTCGCCGAGCGCGGCGACACCGAGACCGCCGCGGTCGTCCCCCGGGCCAGCCGTGACGCCGCCGGCGCGCGCGAAATGCTGCACCACGGCTTCGCGCCGTTGCGCGTCGTCGCGGTCCGCCCGGCCGACCGGATGATCCCGGAGGGCCCGCACGGCACCCCGGGCGTCAAGATCCGGCGCGCCGAGCCCGGCGACCTCGACACGGTCGTCGCCCTCGGCCTGGAGCTGCACTCCTACGACGCCCAGTACGGCACGGTCAACCTGCGCCAGGGCGTCGAGGACATCATGGCCAAGGACCTCGCCGAGCAGCTGAACCGGCCGGAGCCGCCGCTGTGGATCGCCGAGCTGTACGGCCGTCCGCTCGGCATGGTGAACGTCCAGCACCCCGGCGAGACCGGCTGGATCAGCGACCGCGTCGCCGCCACCCGGGTCGGGTACCTGTCGTCGCTGGCGGTCGCCGAGGCGGCGCGGTCCTCCGGTGTCGGCACGGCGCTGGCCGCCCACGCCCACCACGTCCTCGACGAGGAGGGCACCGACGTCGTCCTGCTGCACCACGCCGCGGCGAACCCGCTCTCGACGCCGTTCTGGTACGCGCAGGGTTACCGCCCGCTGTGGACGTACTGGCAGCGTCGCCCAGCCGTTCGGTGAACTACTGGCGGATTACCCCGGGTGCCCCGTCCTTATAGGCTGATGTCAGTACAAGGGACGGGGAGCCGACGTGAACGAGCAGCGGGACGCCGCGCCCAGAGCACCCGAGGGCGTGGACACGGAGAAGCCGTCCGCGGCCCGGATCTACGACTGGTACCTCGGCGGTACGCAGAACTGGGCCGTCGACCGCGAGTTCGGCCGCCGCATGGAACAGCAGTGGCCGCTCGTGCGCCCCGGCTCGAAGCAGAACCGCGAGTTCATGAACCGCGCCGTGCGCGCGGCGCTGAAGGCGGGGATCCGGCAGTTCATCGACCTCGGCTCCGGCGTCCCGACGGCCGGCAACGTGCACGAGGTCGTCGAGGCCGAGCTGCCGGACGACCACGACGCCACGGTCGTCTACGTCGACTACGAGCCGGTCGCCGTCGCCCACGCGACGCTCATCCTCGAAGAGGAAGCGGCGACCGACTGGGCCGGCATCGTCCAGGCCGACATGCGGGACGCGAAGGCCGTGCTGCGCGCTCCGGAGACGAAGCGGCTGATCGACTTTTCGAAGCCGGTCTGCGTGATGATGATGGCGGTGCTGCACTTCGTCGGCCCGGACGACGACCCGCACGGCCTGCTCAAGGCCTACCGCGACGCCCTCGCGCCGGGCAGCTGGCTGGCGATCTCGCAGATGAGCGAGGGTGACGGCGAGGGCGAGATGCTGGCCGGGCTGCGCTGGTTCGTCGAGCAGTACCGGAAGACGAGCAACCCGGTGTGGCTGCGCGACCGCGACGAGATCGAGCCGCTGTTCGGCGACTGGCCCCTGCTGGAGCCGGGCATCGTGCACCTGCCGGACTGGCGGCCCGACCGGAAGCTGAACGCACTCGAAGCCGCCGCCCGCCCGTACGCGTGGTGCGGCATCGCGGAGAGGCCGGGCGGATGAGCGAAACCGCGCCGATCGCGCCGGCCGGGGTGGACACGGAGAAGCCGTCCGCGGCGCGCGTCTACGACTGGTACCTCGGCGGCAACCACCACTGGGCGGTCGACCGCGAGTTCGGCCGCCGCGTCGAGAAGGTGTGGCCGCTGATCCGGCCGATCTCGCGGCAGAACCGGGCGTTCATGAACCGGGTCGTCAAGACCGCGATGGCCGCCGGCGTCCGCCAGTTCGTCGACCTCGGCTCCGGCGTGCCGACCGCGGGCAACGTGCACGAGATCGTCCGCGACCTGCTGCCCGCCGGTGAACGCGCGTCGGTGGTGTACGTCGACTACGAGCCCGTGGCCGCCGCGCACTCCCGGCTGATCCTGGAGAAGGAAGAAGCGACGGACTGGGCGGGTCTGGTCGAGCGGGACATCCGCCGCCCGAAGGAGATCTTCGCGGACGAGGTGACCCAGGACCTGATCGACTGGTCGCGGCCGGTGTGCCTGCTGATGATCACGGTGATGCACTTCGTCGGCCCGTCGGACGATCCCGCGGGCCTGATGGCGGCGTACCGCGCGAAGCTCGCCCCGGGCAGCTGGCTGGCCCTGACCCACGGCACCTGCCGCGACGACGCTCCACCCGCTCGCGCGGCCGAGGTGAAACGATTCATCGACGCCTACCGCGACACGACGAACCCGGCCTGGTTGCGCACGGCCGAAGAACTGCTCCCCTGGTTCGGCGGCTGGCCGCTGTTGCCGCCGGGGATGACATCGTTGCCGGATTGGCGGCCGGAGGCGCCGCCGAACGCCATCGACCTGGAGACGCGGCCGTTCGCCTGGTGCGCCGTCGCGCGCCGGCCAAGCCTCTGACCTTTCACCGTCGCCCGTCCAGGCTCTGCGAGGCACCCACTCGCCCGCTTTGGCGACCTTCACTTCGCCGCCCTACGCGGCCGCCCTGGCGAGAAGCGGCTGCCCCAGGTCGAATCGGCACCGGACGTGAAACTCCGGCTCACATCGGCGAGGGCAGCTCCCGCGCCCGCCCGCGGTCCACGACATCCGGCGAGCGGGCCGGCCACGCCGGCCGGCCACCGCCCGCAGTCCGCGGCCAAGCCACTGAGCTCGAGTCTCGTCGCCCCGATCCGCGCGGCCCCCAACGCCATATGGAGCACTCAGCCCCCTCTGACCTGCGGGTTCGCTGATCGCTGTGGGCGAACGCACCATCGGAAACAAACCCGCCCATCGGAGAGTTGAGCTAGGCAGACTCAACTACCCGAGGAGTGCACATGTCCGACACCCGCCTCCTGCCCGTGCTCCCGCTCGATGACGACGTCGTGCTGCCGGGCATGGTCGTCCCGCTCGACCTCACCGACACCGAGACGCGGGCCGCGGTGGAGTCCGCCCAGGCCAACACCCCCAGTCAGGCGTCGTTCCCCGGCATCCGGTCGACCGGCGGCTTGAAGGCCAGCAAAGGCGAGGTCCTGATCGTCCCGCGGGTCCACGGTGAGTACGCCGAGTACGGCACCGTCGCCACGGTCGAGCGCATCGGGCGCGTGCCCGGTGGCAAGGCCGCCGTGCTGCTGCGCGGCACGAGCCGCGCGCTCGTCGGCCGGATGGCCGACGGTCCCGGCGCCGCCCGCTGGGTGCACGCCGAGGACGCCCCCGAAACCACCGACGACCGGACCGCGAAGCTCGCGGCCGAGTACAAGGCCGTCGTCATCTCGATCCTCCAGCAGCGCGGCGGCTGGCAGCTGATCGACGCCGTCCAGCAGGTCGAGGACCCGTCCGCGGTCGCCGACCTGTCCGGCAACGCGCCGTACCTCGACACCGACCAGAAGGTCGAGCTGCTCACCACGCTCGACGTCACCGCACGCCTGGAGAAGGCGCTCGAGTGGAGCAAGGAACACCTGGCCGAGCTCGAGGTCACCGACACGATCCGCAAGGACGTCTCCGAAGGCATGGAGAAGCAGCAGAAGGAGTTCCTGCTGCGCCGCCAGCTCGAAGCGATCCGCAAGGAGCTGGGTGAGCTCGACGGCTCCGCCGACGACACGGACTACCGCGCCCGCGTCGAAGGTGCCGAGCTGCCGGACGCCGTGAAGAAGGCCGCGCTGGCCGAGGTGGACAAGCTGGACCGGACGTCCGAGCAGTCCCCCGAGGGCGGCTGGATCCGCACCTGGCTGGACACCGTCCTGGAGCTGCCCTGGAACGAGCGCACCGAGGACGTCTACGACATCGCCGCCGCGCGCGCCGTTTTGGACGCCGATCACGCCGGTCTCGACGACGTCAAGGAACGCATCATCGAGTACTTGGCCGTGCGCAAGCGTCGCGCGGAATCGGGTCTCGGCCCGGTCGGTGGACGCCGGTCCGGCGCGGTGCTCGCCCTCGCGGGCCCTCCCGGGGTCGGCAAGACCTCGCTGGGTGAGTCCGTCGCGAAGGCCATGGGACGCAAGTTCGTCCGCGTCGCCCTCGGCGGCATCCGCGACGAGGCGGAGATCCGCGGCCACCGCCGCACCTACGTCGGCGCCCTGCCCGGCCGGATCGTCCGCGCCATCAAGGAAGCCGGCTCGATGAACCCGGTCGTGCTGCTCGACGAGATCGACAAGGTCGGCGCCGACTACCGCGGCGACCCGACCGCAGCGCTGCTCGAGGTGCTGGACCCGGAGCAGAACCACACGTTCCGCGACCACTACCTCGAGGTCGAGCTGGACCTGTCCGACGTCGTGTTCCTGGCGACGGCCAACGCGCTCGAGACCATCCCCGGCCCGCTGCTGGACCGGATGGAGCTCGTCACGCTGGACGGCTACACCGAGCACGAGAAGGTCACCATCGCCCGCGACCACCTGCTCCCCCGCGAGCTGGAGCGCGCCGGCCTGGCCGTCGCCGACGTCAGCCTGACCGACGCCGCGTTCAGCCGGATCGCCGCCGAGTACACCCGCGAGGCGGGCGTGCGCGACGCGAACCGCACGATCGCGAAGGTACTGCGCAAGATCGCGACCAAGGTGGCCCTGGACGAGGTGTCCTTGCCGCTCACGATCGACGACGCCGATCTCGAGACCTACCTCGGCCGGCCGCGTCACCTGCCGGAGTCGTCGCTGCCCGCGTCGACCCAGCGGACCGCGACCCCCGGTGTGGCCACGGGCCTGGCGGTCACGGGAGCCGGCGGTGACGTCCTCTACATCGAGGCGTCGCTGGCGGACCAGGAGTCCGGCGCGTCCGGGCTGCAGCTGACCGGCCAGCTCGGCGACGTGATGAAGGAGTCCGTCCAGATCGCGCTGTCCTACCTGCGCTCGCACGGCGCGGAGCTGGAACTCCCGGTCGGTGACCTGAAGAACCGCGGCATCCACGTCCACGTCCCCGCGGGCGCGGTGCCCAAGGACGGCCCGTCGGCCGGCGTCACGATGACGACGGCGCTGGCGTCGCTGCTCTCGGGCCGCGTGGTCAAGGCGGACGTCGCGATGACCGGCGAGGTGTCCCTGACCGGGCGCGTCCTGCCGATCGGCGGCGTCAAGCAGAAGCTGCTGGCAGCCCACCGGGCCGGGATGAAGACGGTGATCATCCCGCAGCGCAACGAGCCGGACCTCGACGACGTCCCGGCCGAGGTGCTGTCCCAGCTGGACGTCCACGCGGTGGCGAACGTCCGCGAGGTCCTCGACCTCGCCCTGACCCCGGCTTCGACGCCGGTTGCCCAGGCGGCGTAACCCCGAACGCCGCCACCTGAACGGCCGGTTTCCCTCTCCCCCAAGGGAAACCGGCCGTTTCTTCACGTCCGGACCGGGGCGGTCGACTCGCGCTCGACGAGGGAGACGTCGATCGTCACCGGGTGCTTCGAGCGATCGCCCTTCTCGATGGAGTCCATCAGGATCGACACCGCCGTCGACGCCTTGCGCGCGATGTCCTGGGCGACGGTCGTCAGCTTCGGTGTCACGTAGTTGCAGAGGTCGAGGTCGTCGAAGCCGACCACCGAGACGTCCTCCGGGACCCGGACGCCCGCCTCGGTCAGGCCGTGGACGATGCCGACCGCCAGGATGTCCGCCGTCGCGAACACCGCCGTCGGGGCGTGGCGCTCCCGCAGGACCAGCCCCAGTTCCCGGCCCTCCTCGTACGTCGTGTTGACCGTCTCGACCAAGCCCGGCCGCGGGACACCGGCGTCCGCGAACGCCTGATTGAAGCCCTCGAAGCGTTCGTGGACCACGCCGACGCCGCTGAACGCCGGGCCAGCGAACAGGATCCGGCGGTGGCCGAGGTTCAGCAGGTGCCGCGCAGCCAGCCGGGCGCCCGCGAAGTCGTCGGAACGGGTGCCCGTCGTGAGGCGGTTCGCCGAGTAGCTGTCGATCGCGACGACGTGGACCGCGCCGATCGTCTTCTTGGTCAGCTTGCCGACCTCTTCGTCGAGGAAGCCGAGCAGGATCGCGCCGTCGAGGCTCCACGAGCGCAGGGCCTCGGCGACCTCGTCCGGGTGGGCGACACCGCGCAGCAGCAGGTGGTAGCCGTACTTGCGCAGCTCACGCTCGATCAGGCCGACGATCGCCATGGTGTGCGGGCTGATCATCAGGCTGTCCTCGTCGGCGGCCGGCACCAGCAGGCCGACCAGCCGGGACGCCTGCGTCGCGAGGCTGCGGGCCGACGCGCTCGGGACGTAACCCAGCTCGTCCGCGATGCGCTGGACCTTCTCGATGGTGCTCGGGGAGACGCGCGCGCGGTTGCCGTTCATCACGTTCGACACGGTCATCATGCTCACGCCCGCCTGCTCGGCGACCTCCCGCAGCGTGACGCGCACCCTCGGACTCCTCTCGCTCACCCGGGCCCCCAGGTTACGGGACCGGCCGTTGACAACCGGCCGGGGACGACATTACCGTCTATCGAGGTATAGCGCTAAACCTAATCGCTGCGGACGCCGGTCCGCACCCTTCGCCGCGCTCCGGAAACCGTTGAGCCAGAACGGGAGTCCCGTGACCACCGACCTCTCGACCAGCCCGCTGACCGCACCCGTCGACCAGGCGGCGCCGTGGTGGCGCGGGGCCGTCATCTATCAGATCTACCCGCGCAGTTTCGCCGACGGCAACGGCGACGGCACCGGCGATCTCGCCGGCGTCCGCGCCCGGCTGCCCCACCTCAAAAGCCTCGGCGTGGACGCCCTCTGGTTCACGCCCTGGTACGCCTCGCCGCTGGCCGACGGCGGTTACGACGTCGCCGACTACCGCGTCATCGACCCGGCCTTCGGCACTCTCGAGGAGGCCGAGCAGCTGATCGCCGAAGCCGCCGGGCTGGGCATCAAGACCATTGTGGACATCGTCCCCAACCACGTCTCGGACCAGCATGAGTGGTTCCAAGCAGCACTGGCCGCCGGGCCGGGATCGCCGGAGCGCCAACGGTTCTGGTTCCACCCGGGCCGCGGCGAGCACGGCGAACTGCCGCCGACGGACTGGGAGTCCGCCTTCTCCGGCGGCACCTGGACCCGCACCACGAACCCGGACGGCACGCCCGGCGAGTGGTACCTGCACCTGTTCGCGCCCGAGCAGCCGGACCTCAACTGGAACCACCCGGACGTCCGCGCCGAGCACGAGCGGGTGCTGCGGTTCTGGTTCGACCGGGGGGTCGCGGGCATCCGCATCGACTCCGCGACCATGCCGGTCAAGGACCCCGCGCTGCCCAACCAGGTGACGCCGGACGCGCACCCGTTCGTCGACCGCGACGAGATCCACGACATCTACCGCGGCTGGCGGGCCGTCGCCGACTCCTACGCCGAGCCACGCGTGCTGGTCGGCGAGGTCTGGCTGGCCGACCCGCACCGCTTCGCCCGCTACCTGCGCACCGACGAGATGCACACGGCGTTCAACTTCGACTTCATGATGCGGCCTTGGGACGCCGGCGAGCTGCGCACCGCCATCGTGTCCACTTTGGACGCCCACGGCCCGGTCGGCGCGCCCCCGACGTGGGTGCTGTCCAACCACGACGTCACCCGCGCGGCCACCCGCTACGGCCGCGAGGACAGCTCGTTCGGCTTCGTGGCCCGGGCCTTCGGCATCCCCACCGACCTCGCGAAGGCTCAACGGCGAGCCCGCGCGGCCGCGCTGCTGTCGGCGGCCTTGCCCGGCTCGCTGTACGTCTACCAGGGTGACGAGCTGGGCCTGCCCGAGGTCGAGGACCTGCCCTTGGAGGTGCTGCAGGATCCGATGCACTTCCGCTCCGGCGGTACCGACCCCGGCCGCGACGGCTGCCGCGTCCCGCTGCCCTGGACGTCCGACGCGAGCACCGCGTACGGCTTCGGCGGAGAGCCGTGGCTGCCCCAGCCGGCGAACTGGGGTGACTACTCGGTCGAGCGGCAGGACGGCGATCCGCGGTCGATGCTGACGCTCTACCGCACCATGATCGCGCTGCGCCGGTCCGAACCCGCGCTGCGTGGCGAGGAGTTCGCCTGGGCGGCCGAGGACGGCGCCGACGTCCTCGCCTTCCGCCGCGGCGACGACCTGCTCTGCCTGGTCAACTTCGGCGAAACCCCGATCGACCTGCCCGCCCACCTCGAAATCCTGCTCGCCAGCGGCGAGCTGGCCGGCTCCCAGTTGCCCACCGACACAGCCGTCTGGCTGCGAGTCCAGTAACCCGCCAGGAGTGACGATGAAGTCCTCGAAGATCGCCGCGGTGTGCCTGTGCGCCGCCGCCGCGCTGACCGCCTGTTCCGGCACCGACGACACCACGACCGCCGACGGCAAGACCGTCGTCAAGGTGTCCATCGAACCGGGCCTGGACCAGGGCGCGGTCGCCGCGTTCAACGCCCGGGTCACGCAGTTCGAAGCCGCGAACCCGAAGATCGACCTGGTCCCGCAGGAGTTCAAGTGGGACGCGACGACGTTCACCGCGCAGCTGGCGGGCGGCACGCTCCCCGACGTCCTCACGATGCCGTTCACCGACGGCCGCGGCCTGATCGAACGCCGTCAGATCGCCGACATCAGCGGCCTGGTCGACCAGCTGCCGTACGCGAAGAAGTTCAACCCCGAGGTCGCGAAGGCCGGCTCAGCCGCCGACGGGAAGATGTGGGCCGTCCCGATAGCCGCGCACGGCCAGGCCCTGCACTACAACCGGACGCTCTTCAAGCAAGCCGGACTCGACCCGGACAAGCCACCGTCCACCTGGGACGAGATCCGCGCCGACGCCAAGCAGATCGCGCAGAAGACCGGCCAGGCCGGCTACGCCCAGCTGACCACGGACAACACCGGCGGCTGGATCCTCGCGACGCTCGACTACGCCTTCGGCGGCCGCACCGAGCAGCTGACCGGCGACAAGGCGACGGCGACGCTGAACACCCCGCAGATGGCCCGCGCGCTGCAGACCATCCACACCATGCGGTGGGACGACAACAGCATGGGCGCCAACTTCCTCTACGACTGGAACGGCATCAACCAGGACTTCGCCGCCGGCCGGATTGGGATGTACATCTCCGGCGGCGGCAACTACGGCTCGCTGAAGGCGCAGAACGCGATCAAGGCGGACGACTACGGCGTCACGGCCCTCCCGCTCGACGGCCCGGGCGCGGGTGTGCTCGGCGGCGGCACCCTCGCGGCCGTCAACGCCAAAGCCAAAGACGCCACGAAGGCCGCGGCCGTCAAGTGGATCGACTTCTACTACCTGCAGAAGCAGGCCGACCAGGCCGCCGCGGTCGCCGACGCGAAGACGACCGCCGACTCCGGTGAGGCCGTCGGTTCGCCCGAGCTGCCGGTGTTCGACAAGGCGACCTTCGACCAGCGGATGGGCTGGATCGCGCAGTACGTCAACGTGCCGGTGAAGCAGATGACGCCGTACACGGACAAGATGTTCGGCCAGCCGCTGCTCCCCGAGCCGACGCGGTCCACCCAGCAGGTCTACGGCCTGCTCGACCCGGTGGCGCAGAAGGTCCTGACCGACCGCGGCGCGGACATCCCCGCGCTGCTGGCCGACGCGCAGACGCAGGCCCAGGCGTTGCTGGACAAGCCGTGACGCTCACGGCGGCCCGGCCGGCGGTCACCGCCACCCGCCCGGCCCGGGCCCGCCGCCGGCGCACCCCGATGACGTGGGTGCGCGGCGGCGGCCTCGGCACCGTGCTGTTCCTGCTGCCGATGCTGGCGGTGTTCGGGCTGTTCTCGTGGCGGCCGATCGGCCAGGCCGTCGTGATGAGCTTCCAGCAGACGAACCTCGTCTCGGACCCGGTATTCGTCGGGCTGGACAACTATCGCGCCGTCCTCGGTGATCCGCAGCTGTGGAACGCCGTCGGCAACACGCTGTGGTTCGCTGTGCTCGCGCTGCTGCTCGGCTACCCGATCCCACTCGTCGCCGCGGTGCTGATGAGCGAGGTCCGCCGGGCGAAGGGCCTCTACAGCGCGCTGGCCTACCTGCCGGTGGTGATCCCGCCGGTGGTGGCCGTGCTGCTGTGGAAGTTCTTCTACGACGCGAGCCCGAACGGGGTGTTCAACACCGTGCTGGGCGCCGTCGGGATCAGCCCGGCGCCGTGGCTGCAGTCGGCGTCGACGGCGATGTTCTCGCTGGTCGCGGAGGCGACGTGGGCCGCCGCGGGCGCGACGATCATCATCTACCTCGCCGCCCTGACCAGCGTCCCGCCCGAGCAGTACGAGGCGGCCGAGATCGACGGCGCGTCGGTCTGGGGCAAGGTCTGGCACGTCACGCTGCCGCACCTGCGCGGGGTCCTGCTGATCACGTTCATCCTGCAGATCGTCGGCACGGCGCAGGTGTTCCTCGAGCCGTTCCTGTTCACCGGCGGCGGCCCGGCGCGGTCGACGACCACGATCCTGCTGCTCGTCTACAACTACGCCTTCGCCGACAGCCTCGGCGGCGACTACGGCGCCGCGACCGCGTTGAGCGTGCTGCTCGCCGTGGTCTTGGGCCTGTTCTCCGCCGTGTACTTCCGCCTCACCCGCTCCTGGAGCAAGTCATGACGCGCGCCCTGCTCTCGCCGTCGGACTGGCGACGTCCGGTGGTCCGGCGCACGACTCGGACGTTGCACGCGCTCCTGCTCGCCGCGTTGTTCCTGGCGGGACTGGGCCCGATGCTGTGGCTGGCGAAGGCGGCCGTAACGCCGACGCAGGACACGCTGCGCGACCCACTCGCCCTGTGGCCGCACGGGATCGACTTCGCCAACCTCTCGACGGCGTGGACGCGCGTGCAGATCGACAAGTACTTCCTCAACACCGTCTGGGTCGCCGCGGGGTCGTGGCTGGTGCAGCTGATCGTCGCGACGACGGCCGGGTTCGCGCTGTCCGTGCTGCGGCCGCGCTATGGGCGGGTGCTCACCGGGGTCGTCCTGACGACGTTGTTCGTGCCGGGGGTGGTACTCCTGGTGCCGCTCTACCTGTCCATGGTGGACTTCTCGCTGATCAACTCGTTCTGGGCGGTCTGGCTGCCTTCGGGTGCCAGCGCGTTCAACATCCTTCTGGTGCAACGGTTCTTCGACAACCTCCCGCGTGAGGTGTTCGAAGCCGCTCGCGTCGACGGCGCGGGCCCGCTGAGGTTGTTCTGGTCGGTCGTGCTGCCGATGTCCCGCCCGATCCTCGGCGTCGTCTCGGTGTTCGCGATCGTGGCCGCCTGGAAGGACTTCCTGTGGCCGATGCTGGTGCTGCCCGACCCGGCGGTCCAGCCGCTCTCGGTCCGGCTGCCGGCGTTGCAGAAGTTCGTCGAGCTGGACGTCTTCCTGGCCGCTCTGGCTATTTCGACGGTGATTCCCGTCGTGCTGTTCCTCGTGTTCCAGCGGATGTTCCTGCGCGGCAACGCGCTGGGCGGAGCCGTCAAGGGCTGACTCTCTGGTTGGGAGAAAACAGATGCGCAGATCCCCTGTTCTGGCCGTCGCGGTGCTCACCTTCACCGCTCTCTTGGGCACGGTCCCGGCTCAGGCCGCGACCACCCGTCTCGAAGCCGAATCCGCCACCCTTTCGGGCGGCGCAGTCGTCGAAACCGACCATCCCGGCTACAGCGGTTCGGGGTTCGTCGGCGGTTTCACCGACAGCCACCGAGGTACCGCGCGGACGACGTTCGCCGTCTCCGCGGCTTCAGCCGGTTCGTACACGCTCGCGCTCGGCTACGCGAACGGCACCGGTTCCGTGCGAACTCTCACGCTGACTGTGGATTCCACGGCCCAGCAGATTTCCCTGCCCGCAACAGCTTCCTGGGACAGCTGGGGCTCGGCGAGCGTGGCCGTCTCGCTCGGCGCGGGCGCGCACAACGTGTCGTACACCTTCGGTTCGGGTGACAGCGGGAACGTCAACCTGGACCGTCTCGACGTGACGCCGTCCGCAACCGGGCAGGCGGGTCCGCTGTTCGAGGCGGAGAACGCGACCCTCACGGGCGGCGCGGTCGTCGCGACCGACCATCCCGGCTACAGCGGGACCGGCTTCGTCGGCGGCTACACGGACGCGAACAAGGGGGCCGCGCGGACGTCGTTCGCGGTTGCTGTCACCACGGCCGGGGCGCAGTCGCTCGCGCTCCGGTACGCGAACGGCACCGGAACCGCCATGACGCTTTCGCTCTATGTCGACAGCGTCCGGCTACGTCAGGTGTCGCTGCCGCCGTCGGCGAACTGGGACACGTGGACGTCGGCGACCGAGTCCGTGACGCTGACCGCGGGTGACCACACGGTGGCATACGCCTTCGACAGCAACGATTCCGGCAACGTGAACCTGGACAGCCTGACCGTGACGGCTTCGGTGCCCGCCGGTCCTGGCGAGGCTGAAGCCGCATTCCTGTCCGGCGGTGCGACCGTCGGCGCCACGACCGCGGGCTACACCGGTCCGGGCTATGTGACGGGCTTCGCGACGACGGGCGCGCGTCTGGTGCGCACTTTCGCGATGGCGTCGGCGGGAACGTCGACCGCGACGATTCGGTTCAGTGGCGGAGGCGCTCTCGCGGTGTCGGCGAACGGCCGTGACGCCGGGTCGGCGACCCTGCCGTCCGGCACCGGCTGGCGCACGGCGACGATCTCGGTGCCGGTCCGCGCGGGCGTCAACACGCTGCAACTGGCCGGAACCGGCAGCGACGTGCAGGTCGACAGCGTGGTCGTCGCGAACGAGACGGCGCTGGCCGCGCGGGGCGCGACGACGCCGTACACCGAGTACGAAGCCGAAGCCGGGACGACGACCGGGACCGTGCTCGCCGCGGACCGGACGTTCCACACGGTCCAGGCCGAGTCGAGCGGCCGCCGCGCGGTGCGGCTGGGCGCGACCGGACAGTCCGTGAGCGTCACGCTGACCAAGCCCGCGAACGCCGTCACCCTCCGGTTCTCGATCCCGGACACCGCGGACGGCGCCGGGCAGACCGCGCCGCTCGCTCTCTACGCGAACGGGACGAAGATCCGCGACCTGTCCCTGACGTCGAACTACAGCTGGGTCTACGGCGCGTACCCGTACACGAACGTGCCGTCGCAAGGCAGCCCGCACCGGTACTACGACGAGACGCGCGCGCTGATCGGCGACTGGCCCGCGGGCACGGTACTGAAGCTGCAGAAGGACGCGTCGAGCACGGCCGCGTACTACGACGTCGACCTGCTGGACGCCGAGCAGGCGCCGGCCGCGGCAACCGCTCCCGCGGGTGCGTTGTCCATCACGTCGTACGGCGCGGTGCCGGACAACGGCTCGGACGCGACGTCGGCGATCAACGCCGCGATCGCGGCGGGCGCAGCGCAGAACAAGCCCGTGTGGATCCCGGCCGGGACGTTCCGGATCACGTCGAAGATCAACGTGGCGAACGTGCACGTCTACGGCGCCGGACCCTGGTACTCGGTGATCCAGGGCACCGGCCCTCGCGGTGGCTTCTTCGGCACGGGCGGCAACGTCACGCTGGCCGACTTCGCGATCTTCGGTGACGTCCGGATCCGGGACGACAACGGCTCGGACGCGGCGCTCGACGGCAACTTCGGCGCCGGGTCGTTCGTCCAGAACCTGTGGATCGAGCACACCAAGGTCGGGCTGTGGGCGGACTCGGGCACGAACGGCCTGTACGTCGTCGGCACCCGGATCCGCGACACGTTCGCGGACGGCGTCAACATCCACGCCAACGTGACCAACGTGCGGGTCGACCAGTCCATGGTCCGCAACACCGGCGACGACGGCCTGGCGATGTTCTCGGAAGGCAGCGCTGTGACCAGCAGCGCGTACACGTTCAACACGGTCCAGTCGCCGGCGCTGGCGAACGGCATCGGCGTCTTCGGCGGGGCGGGTAACCGTGTCGAGGACAACGTGGTCTCGGACAACGTCGAGGCGGGTTCGGGCATCACGGTCGGCACCCGCTTCAACCCGGTGCCGCTGTCGGGCACGACGTCGATCCGCCGCAACACGCTGGTGAGGACCGGCAGCTTCGAGCACAACTGGAACTCGGCGATCGGCGGCCTCTGGATCTACGCGGATTCGGCGCCCATCGCGGCACCGATCGTCGTCGAGGACCTGACGCTGACCGACAGCAGCTACCAGGGTGTGCTCCTGAGCTTCCAGAAGTCGATCACGCAGCTGAGCTTCGACCGCGTGACGATCACCGGAGCGGGCACGTACGGCATCGAGACGAACGCAACGGGCAGCGCGTCGATCGCCCACACCACGGTGACGGGCGCCACCTCGGGTGGCTTGCTCAACGACGGCGGCTACACGCTGGTGCGGGGCGCCGGGAACTCGGGCTTCTGACGCAAACGGCCCCGGTGACCTGCTGGTCACCGGGGCCGTTGGGCGTGGCGGGTGAGGGATTCGAACCCCCGTAGGCGTAAGCCAACTGGTTTACAGCCAGTCCCCTTTGGCCACTCGGGTAACCCGCCCAAGCCGGTCGTACCGGCCGGGAAGAAGCTTACCCAAGCACTCCCGGCGGGGGTCAACCGGGATACCCGGGACTAGGCTGAGTGCCCCTGACAAGCGAGTACGAGGTGTGAGGACACGTGGCGGATCCCTCTTTCGACGTCGTGAGCAAGGTCGACCGCCAGGAGGTGGACAACGCGCTCAACCAGGCGAGCAAGGAGCTCGGTACGCGCTTCGACTTCCGCGGCACGGGCACGACGATCAACTGGTCCGGCGAGGAGGCGATCGCGATCGAGTCCGAGACGGAGGAGCGCGCGCTGGCCGCGGTCGAGGTGTTCAAGGAGAAGCTGATCAAGCGCAGCATCTCGTTGAAGGCCTTCGAAGCGGACGAGCCGGCCCTCTCGGGCAAGATCTACAAGCTCAGCGGCAAGATCATCCAAGGCATCGCCTCGGACAAGGCGAAGCAGATCGCGAAGTTCATCCGCGACGAGGGCCCCAAGGGTGTGCAGGCCCAGATCCAGGGTGACCAGCTGCGGGTGTCGGGCAAGAAGAAGGACCAGCTGCAGGACGTGATCGCCTTGCTGAAGGGCAAGGACTTCGAGATCGCGCTGCAGTTCACCAACTACCGCTGACACACCCTCGTTGACCTGCGGGTATCTGGTTTCAGATGCCCGTGGGTACAACCTGGGGGACATCGTGATCACCAGCGCCGGCCACCATCGGACCGAAACCGTCGGCGGCGTCACGCCGGTAGCTGTAGTGGATCAACCCCTCGTGGACCTTGCCCACCTGGTCGTACAGCGCACGGGCCGGGGCGTCTTCCAGCGTGTTCCAGTAGAGGCCTGGGAAGCCCCGCTCCCCGGCGTCGCGCGCCACCCACTCGATCATCGCCGTCGCGATACCGCGCCGCCGGGCTTCCGGGGCCACGAACAGGTCCGCCAGGTAGCACTTGCCGGAGTACCAGACGCTGGCGTGGAACAGGTAGTGCGCGACGCCGACCATCCTGTCGTCCAGCCGGGCGGCGATCCCGCGCAACCGGTCGTCGTCGAGCAGGCGGCGCCAGGTTCGTTCGTAGGCGTCGGCGCCGCGTTCGACGCCGAAGTGCGCGTCTTTGCCACGGGTCAGGACTTCCCAGAGGGCGCGGTCGGATTCGGTCAGGTAACCGATCTTCACCATGCACCCATCCTGCCCGCTCAGGACGGCGTCAGCGTCCAACTCGCCTCGTAGCCGTCCACCCGCAGGTACGCCGGCCCGCGCACGTTCCGCTCCACCTGCAGGTCGCCGATCTGGTTGACCAGCAGGTCGTGCTGTTCCGGGGACATCACCCACAGCGCGGTGCTGCCGCGGGTCTTCACCGTGAGGTGGATGTGCGTCGCTCCTTCCGGCAGGCGCAGCACCGCGTCGCCCTTGCCCGAGGCCGGCTGGCCCACCGAGGCCGTCGGGAGGCTTCGGTAGTCCTGGATCGTCGCCGTCCAGGGGGCGTTCGCGTGGACCGTCACCCGCGTCACCGGGCGGTCGGGGTCCGTGTTCAGCCACGTCGTGCCCTTGTACGCGCCGATCGCGTTGACCAGGCCGTGCTCGCCGCCGTCGGTGTCGATGATCACGTTGGACGAGCACTTCGGGCAGTCGAACGTGAAGAAACCGAGCTGGTCCGCCGGCCAGCTGGTCGCGAACTCGCCGCTCCCCGTGCCTGTGTGCGTCTCGAGCGGCACCTCGCGCGGTGCTGCAGCCGACGTCGGCGACGGCTCTTCGGCGGACGTAGCGGCGACGATCTCGCCGTAACCGACGGACGGCGCGCACGCGGACGCCAATATCAGGACCAGCAGACAGGACAGCCGGAGTTTCATCGTTCCCCCTCGGGGCCACCACCGGCCCCCCAGGTGATCTTTCGGTCCCCTTTGGCCCGGCGTTACCGTCGCCTTGGGTGATTGGTCACCCGATCGTGCCTACCCAGCTCCCCGAAAGCGCGAACACCGTTCGACTGTCCACAAGAGACGGCCCGGCCGTGCTGTAATCGCGCCGTCACCGCGTGGAGAGGGTCAGGATGCGCCGTTTGCTCGTCTTCGTGCTTCCACTGGTCCTCGTCACCGCGCTGCTGACGCCCGCGAGCGCCGCCGAGCGCCAGCAGCTCGTCCCCGGCTACGGCTCCTACGCCCGCCTCGTCCGGCTCGAGTACTCGATCTTCGGCCGCGGCCACATCATCGCCGCGCTGACCAGCGAAGACGCCGGCGGCAAGTTCACGCCGGTGCTGGAGAGCACGGACGAGGGCGAGACGTTCCACAAGATCGCCGAGATCCACGACCCCGACGGCCGCTACGGCATGTGCTGCGGCACCCTCTACGAACTCCCCCAGCGCGTCGGCCGGCTCCGCGCGGGCACCCTGCTGTGGGCCGCGTCCTACCGGCAGGACGCCGGGGCACAACGCCGCGTCGGGATCAAGATCTGGGCCAGCAAGGACGGCGGCCGCTCCTGGGGGTTCCTCGCCGAGGCCGCCCGCTCGCACAACATCGACGGCATCTGGGAGCCGGAGTTCACCGTCGACGCCGGCGGCACGCTCTGGCTGCACTTCGCCGACGAGACGCAGGCCCCGAAGTACGCGCAGGTGCTCAACCGGGTCGCCTCGACCGACGGCGTGAACTGGGGCACCAAGCAGCTCACCCTGGCGATCCCGCCGGACCGGGTCCGCCCCGGCATGCCGATCATCCGGCGGCTGCCCGACGGCCGGTACTACTTCGCCTACGAGATCTGCAACTTCCGCGACCGCTACTGCGACCCGTACTTCAAGATCTCGTCCGACGGCGCCAACTGGGGCAGCACCACCGACCCCGGCACCCGGGTGAACACCGCGAACGGCAACTACTTCCAGCACGCGCAGACGATCACGCTGTTTCCCGGCGGGCCGAACGGCGTCCGGATCGTCATGGTCGGGCAGATCTACACCGACGCCAAGGGCAAGCCGCAGCCGGGCAACGGCCAGGTCCTGCTGGCCAACGACAACTTCGGCAGCGGCAACTGGTACGAGCTGCCCGCGCCGGTGCACATCACCGGCATCTACAACAACTTCTGCCCCAACTACTCCTCGACGCTCCTGCCGGTCGACGACGGCAAGAACGTCCTGGAGATCGCCACCGAGTACAACCTCGGCTGCAAGGCCTACTTCGGCAAGGGCCCGCTCTTCTAGCGCTTCCCCATCCCGGCTCCACAGGTCGCCCCGTAGGGTGGGCAAGGCTGTGGTCGACGAGAGGGAGGCAGCGAATGAAGGGCATCGTGCTGGCCGGAGGCAGCGGGACACGCCTGCACCCGATCACCCAGGCGGTGTCGAAGCAGCTGCTCCCGGTCTACGACAAGCCGATGGTCTACTACCCGATCTCGGTGCTGATGCTGGCCGGGATCCGCGAGATCCTCATCATCTCCACCCCGGCCGACCTGCCGAGCTTCCGCAAGCTGCTGGGCAACGGCGACCAGTTCGGCCTCTCGTTCTCCTACGCCGAGCAGCCCAGCCCGAACGGGCTGGCCGAGGCGTTCGTGATCGGCGCGGACTTCATCGGCGACGACGACGTCGCGCTGGTGCTCGGCGACAACATCTTCTACGGCCAGGGTTTCTCCAGCCGGCTCCAGGCCGCGGTCCGGGACCTCGACGGCTGTGTCCTGTTCGGCTACCCCGTGAAGGATCCCGAGCGCTACGGCGTCGGCGAGGTCGGGCCGGACGGCAAGCTGGTCTCCATCGAGGAGAAGCCGGCCAAGCCGCGGTCGAACAAGGCGATCACCGGCCTGTACTTCTACGACAACGAGGTCGTCGAGATCTCGCGCGCGCTCAAGCCGTCCGCGCGCGGCGAGCTGGAGATCACCGACGTCAACCTCACCTACGTGCGCCAGGACCGGGCGACGCTGGTCGAGCTGAGCCGCGGGTTCGCCTGGCTCGACACCGGGACGCACGATTCGCTGCTCGAAGCCGGGCAGTTCGTGCAGGTGCTGGAGCACCGGACCGGCGTGCGCATCGCCTGCCTCGAGGAGATCGCGCTGCGGATGGGCTTCATCGACGCCGACGAGTGCTACGCCCTGGGCTCGAAGCTGGCGAAGTCCGGCTACGGCGACTACGTCAAGGCTGTCGCCGTGGCGGCGGGGGCCTCGGCCTAGAGACCACCAGGGCCGCGGCGGGCCATCTCCTCGAGCCGCGCGACGCGGTCGGCGATGGGCGGGTGCGTCGAGAACATCCTGCTCAGCCCCTCGCCCGGACGGAACGGGTTCGCGATCATCAGGTGCGACTGCGACACCAGCTGCGGCTCGGCGACCAGCGGCCGCGCGCGTGTGCCCGCCTCCAGCTTGCGCAACGCCGAGGCCAGGCCCAGCGGGTCGCCGGTCAGCTCGGCGCCGGACGCGTCGGCCTGGTACTCCCGTGACCGGCTCACGCCCATCCGGATGACGGCCGCCGCGATCGGGCCGACGAAGATCAGCATCAGGCTGACCAGCGGGCTCCCGTCGCGGTTGTTGCCGCCGAAGAACAGCGCGATGTTCGCGAGCACGCTGATCACGCTGGCCAGGGCCCCCGCGACGCAGGAAATCAGGATGTCGCGGTTGTAGACGTGGGACAGCTCGTGGCCGAGCACGGCGCGCAGCTCCCGCTCGTCGAGCAGGTCGAGGATGCCGGTGGTGCAGCAGACGGCGGCGTGGCGCGGGCTGCGTCCGGTGGCGAACGCGTTCGGCGCGACGGTCGGGCTGAGGTACAGCGCGGGCATCGGCTGGCGGGCCACGGTCGCGAGCTCGCGCACGATCCGGTACATCGCGGGCTGCTCGGCCTCGGACACCGGCTGGGCGTGCATCGCGCGCAGCGCCAGCTTGTCCGAGTTGAAGTAGGCGAAGGCGTTCATCCCCAGGGCGACGACCAGGCCGATGACCAGGGCACCGCGGCCGAAGAGCCCGCTGATCGCGACGATGATCGCCGACAGCAGGCCGAGCAGCAACGCCGTCTTGAGTCCGTTCTGGTGCCCGTGCACGCGCGCTCGCCTCCGTCCGCTCTTCCCGCTCTTCAGGTGGGTTACCCACTGGAAACAACGCGATCGGGGGACCCGAAGTTCCTTCACGTGATCATCGCGCGGGTTACGCTCGGGAAGCGAATTGATCACGAGCGGAGGCGCCGATGCGAGGTCGCCAGATACGCCGGAGGACCCTGTTCGCCCTGGTCACGGCGGGCGCCGGAGCCCTGGTCCTACCCGGGGTCGCGCGCGCGGAGAACGTCCGCTCGATCGACGTCGGCGGCGCCCCGACCGCCGTCGCGGTGAATCCGGTCACCGGGCTCGGGTACGTCACGGATCCGCAGGCCGGCACGGTGTCGGTCGTGGATCCGCAGAGCGCCACGGTCGGCGCGGTGGTCCGCGTCGGCGGGGAGCCCGGCGACGTCGTCGTCGACTCGGTCGCCAACCGGGTCTACGTCGCGAACCCGCCCGCCGGCACCGTCGTGGTGCTCGACGGCCACACCCACGACCTGGTGAGCGTGATCGGCGCCGGGGCCGGCGCGGCCACCCTGGCGGTGGACGAGCAGGCCAACCGCGTCTACGCGGCCAGCGGCGGCACCGGCATGCTCGCCGTGCTCGACGGCGTCAGCTGCACCCTGGCGGCCCTCGTGCCCGGCCCGAAGCCGAGCCTGGGCGGCATCGCCGTCGACCCCGGCCGCAAGCTCGCGTACTGCGCCAGCACCGGCACGGACTCGGTCGAGGTGTTCGACATCGAGGCTGGGAAGTTCGTCGCGAGCGTGAAGGTCGGGGCCAGGCCGACGGCCGTCGCGGTGCACGTCGCGAGCGGCGCGGTGTACGTCGCGAACTCCGGCATCCACCACATGTCCATTGTGGACTCCTCGACGCGCACCGAGCGCAAGACCGTGTTGCTGCGCAGTGAATCCTCTGCCCTCGCGGTGCACCAGGGCACCAACACCGTGTACACCAACGGCGGCTCGAACGGGCTCAGCCGGATCGACGGCGCGACGGGCACGTTGTCGGGCGATCTTTCGCTGGGCGTCAACCCCGGCGACGTCGCTGTCGACCAGCGCACGCGCACGGTGTTCGTCACGGATCCCTTGCACGGCCGGGTTTCCCTCATTAGGGATTTCTGAGCACCCGGCTGGGGCAACTCCAGGTATACGGTCGGAGACTATGAAACTCGGACTGCAGATTCCCGACTTCACCTGGCCGAACGGGGCGTCCGCGCTGGGCGCCGACCTGGCCGCGGTCGTTCGCACCGCCGACAACGCGGGCTTCGACTCCATCGCCGTGATGGACCACTTCTTCCAGATCCGCGGGGTCGGCCCCGTCGAGAACGACATGCTCGAGGCGTACACCACCCTCGGCTTCATCGCGGCGCACACCGAGCGCGCCAAGCTGCTGACCGTCGTCACCGGTGTCCTCTACCGGCACCCGGGCCTGCTGGCCAAGGCGATCACGACCCTGGACGTCCTGTCCGGCGGCCGCGCGATCCTCGGCATCGGCGCGGGCTGGAACGAGGAGGAGTCCACGGGGCTCGGCTTCCCGTTCCCGCCGGTCGCCGAACGGTTCGAGCTGCTGGAGGAGAACCTCCAGTACGTCCTCCAGATGTGGGCCGAGGGCGACGGCGCGTTCAAGAGCAAGCATTTCGACGCTTCACGGCTCCTGAACGTGCCGCAGGTGCTCTCGAGCCCGCGTCCGCCGATCATGATCGGCGGCGGTGGCGAGAAGAAGACGCTGCGTTTCGTCGCGAAGTACGCCGACCAGTGCAACCTCTTCAACAGCCCGGAGCTGGAGCACAAGCTCGACGTCCTCAAGCGGCACTGCGAGAACGAGGGCCGGGACTACGACTCGATCACCAAGACCGTCTACCACGTCCTCGACATCGGCGAGAACGGTGAGAAGACCGACGAGCTGCTGAAGGAGCTCGAGCGGCTGAACGGGCTCGGCTTCGAGGTCGCCCTCGGCGCGGTTCCGCACGTGCACAGCCAGGCGGTGCTCGAGAAGTTCGGCACCGACGTCATCCCCGCCGCGGAGAACATCGGATGAAACTAGGTCTCCACCTCGCCCAGCAGACGTACCCGAACGGCCCGGCCGCGCTCGGCGCCGACCTGGCCGCGACGGCCCGAGCGGCCGACGAAGCCGGCTTCGGCTACCTCTCGGTGATGGACCACTTCTTCCAGATCTCGCGCTACGGCCCGCCCGAGCACGAGATGCTGGAGGCGTACACGACGCTCGGCTTCCTGGCGGCGCACACGTCGCAGGTGAGGCTGTTGACACTGGTCAGCGGCGTGATCTACCGCCACCCGGGCCTGCTGGCGAAGGCGATCACGACGCTGGACGTGCTCTCCGGCGGCCGCGCCGTGCTCGGCCTCGGCGCCGGCTGGAACGAGGAGGAAGCGCGTGGCCTCGGCATGCGCTACCCGTCCACGAAGGAGCGTTTCGAGCAGCTGGAAGACGCGCTGAGGTACGTCCACCAGATGTGGTCATCGGATGATTCGGGCTTCTCGGGCACCCACGTGACGGCGGAGCGCCTGTTGAACGTCCCGCAGGCGCTGTCCCGCCCGCACCCCCCGATCATGATCGGCGGAGGCGGCGAGAAGAAGACCCTGCGCTTCGTCGCGAGGTACGGCGACGCCTGTAACCTGATCGCCGGCCCGGACCTGGAGCACAAGCTGTCGGTGCTCCGGGCCCACTGCGAAGCGGAGGGACGCGACTACAGCGAGATCACCAAGACGGTGGCGCTGTGGCTGGACACGGGCGACGGCGGCTCGTCGACCGGAGCGCTCTTGGAGGAGCTGGAGCGCCTGTCCGGCCTGGGCGTGGACGCGGTGTTGGGCTGGGTCCCGGGCGTGCCGGACCTGTCGGTGATCGAGCGTTTCGCCACGGACGTGATCCCGGTGGCGAACAAGCTCTGACCTGGGTGGTTGCCTCGCGGGCCCGTCTCGCGAGGCAACCGTCAACCGGCCTTCGCCGCGAGCTCCGCCAGCTCGCGGCACATCGCCAGGAAACCTTCGCTCCCCGCCCGTGGGCCAGGCAGCCGCTGCGCCGAGTAGTCCACGAATCGAGTCCGCAGCGAGAGCAGGATCTCCGCCCGCCAGGGCGCAGGAAGCTCCGTCACGTCGAAGATGCCGACGCCGCTCTCGTGGACCTCCGTGATCTTCCGCCGAAGCCCGGCGTCCGTGACCTCCCCGGCCAGGAAATCCATCGCCCAGTGGTACGCCGAGTAGCTCACCGCCCACACCAGCTCGCGAGTCAGAAGAATGTCTCCGGCCACCTCAGCCGTCCTTGGCGAAGCGCCGGGTCAGGGCCGCGACGCCGATGCCGACCACCGCCAGCACGATCCCGGCGACCACCCAGCCCACCAGGGCCAGCACCACGCCGGTGACCGCGAACAGGACGAACTCCACCAGGAAACGGGCCGGTTCCGGGAGCCGCCGCGGGGCGCGCGGGGCGATGAACAGGCCCCAGATCGCGGCCGCCACCACCGGCAGCAGGATCGCGTCGACGATCGCCAGTGCCAGGCCGCCGCCGAGTTGGGTGCCCGCCAGGGCCAAGCCGCCCAAGAGCGCCAGCTCCGTCAGGAAACGGACCGTCAGCACCACGCCCGCGATCCCGCTCAGGCGGGGAGTCGGCTCCGAAGTCATCCGCCCAGCGTAGGGCCCAGGTCCACTGTGGACGTTACGGATCCGGACCGGCACTATCCGTGATCTGCACCACAGGTCACCTGGTCGGCGTGGTGATGTTGCGGTTCCGAATCGGTCCACCTGACCGGCACGCGTCGCTGTAACGACCTTCCACCGCTGCTCGACGTGTCTAACGCATATCGCGACCGCGAGTCCAAGGAGCCTGGTAGATGACCACATGTCGACTCTGCGGTTCGACAAACACGGCCAGCGTCGTGGACCTCGGCGCGACTCCCCCGTGTGAGCGATTTTTGACCGCCGAACAGCTCGACGAGCCGGAAACCACCTTCCCGCTGCACCTCATCGTGTGCACCGAGTGCTGGCTGGCGCAGATCCCGCCGCTGATCGACCCGGACGACACCTTCACCGAGTACGCCTACTTCTCGTCGTTCTCGACGTCGTGGGTCGAGCACGCGAAGCGGTTCGTCGACGGCTCGGTCGAGCGGCTCGGGCTGGACGAGAAGTCGTTCGTCGTCGAGGTCGCCAGCAACGACGGCTACCTGCTCAAGCACGTCGTCGGCCACGGGATCCGGTGTCTGGGTGTCGAACCTTCGGTGAACGTCGGGCAGGCGGCGCGTGACGCCGGCGTGCCCACCCTGACGGCCTTCCTCTCCGAGGAAACCGGCCGGCAGGTGCGCGAGGAGCACGGGCCGGCCGACCTGGTCGCCGCCAACAACGTGTACGCGCACATCCCCGACGTCCTCGGCTTCACCAAGGGCCTGCGCGCCCTGGTCGCGGACGACGGCTGGGTCTCCATCGAGGTCCAGCACCTGCTCACGCTGATCGAAAAGAACCAGTACGACACGATCTACCACGAGCACTTCCAGTACTACACGGTCGAATCCGCCCGCCGCGCACTGGCGACCGGCGGGCTGACCGTGGTCGACGTCGAACTCGTGCCGACGCACGGCGGCTCGATCCGGCTCTGGGCGCGTCCCGACGAGGTCGCGGGCGAGCCGAGCGAGCGGATGACCGACGTCCTGGAGCGCGAAAAGGCCGCCGGGCTGCACGAGCTGTCCGGGTACACCGAGTTCGCCGAGCGCGTCACCCGCGTGCGGCTGGACCTGCTGAAGTTCCTCATCGAGGCGCGCAACGACGGGAAGACCGTCGTCGGCTACGGCGCCCCGGGCAAGGGCAACACCCTGCTGAACCACTGCGGGATCCGGACGGACCTGCTGAGCTACACCGTCGATCGCAATCCGTACAAGCACGGCCGGTTCACCCCGGGCACGCGCATTCCGGTGCTGCCCCCGGAACGGATCGAAGCCGATCGGCCCGACTACGTGCTCGTCCTCCCGTGGAACCTCCGGGAGGAACTGACCGAACAGCTGTCGTTCGTGGGTGCCTGGGGCGGAAAGCTCGTGTTCCCCATTCCCCGCCTGGAAATCGTCGAGGTGTCTTGAAGTGAAGGTCGTTCTCTTCTGCGGTGGTTACGGGATGCGGATGCGCAACGGCGCGGCCGACGACGTCCCGAAGCCGATGGCCATGGTCGGCCCGAGACCGCTCATCTGGCACGTCATGCGGTACTACGCCCACTTCGGGCACACCGAATTCATCCTGTGCCTCGGCTACGGCGCGGCGCACATCAAGAACTTCTTCCTGAACTACCAGGAAACCATTTCCAACGACTTCATCCTGCGCAACGGCCAGGCGGAGCTGCTCTCGACCGACATCGCCGACTGGACGATCACCTTCGTGCAGACCGGGATCGAGTCGCCGATCGGTGAGCGTCTGCGCCGCGTCCGTGACTACCTGGACGGCGACGAGATGTTCCTCGCGAACTACGCCGACGTCCTGTCCGACGCGCCGCTGCCGGACATGATCGAGCGGTTCCAGAACACCGACGCCGGCGCGTCGATGATGGTCGTGCCGCCCCAGTCGTCGTTCCACTGCGTCGAGATGAACGAAGGCGGCATGGTCGGCGCGATCACCGCCGTCAGCGAGATGCCGCTGTGGGAGAACGGCGGGTACTTCGTGCTCCGCCAGGAGGTCTTCGACCACATCCCGGAGAACGGCGACCTGGTCGCCGACGGCTGCGGCGAGCTGGCCAAACGCGGCCGGCTGCTGGCCTACCCGTACCGCGGGTTCTGGAAGCCGACCGACACGGTCAAGGAGCGCGCGGCGCTCGACGACGCGTACACGCACGGCAAGAAGCCCTGGGCGCTCTGGGAGCGGCCTGTCGAAAGCATCGCGTGATCGGGCTCCGGCCGGGTCGGCTCGGCGGTGTCGTCGCCCTCGGCGCGCACTGCGACGACATCGCGATCGGCGCCGGCGGCACCCTGCTGACGATGTGCGCGGCACGGCCGGGCCTGCGGGTCGACGCGCTGGTCCTCTCCGGCGGCGGCACACCCCGCGAGGACGAGGAGCGCGCGGCGCTGGCGGCGTTCTGCCCCGGCGCGCAGGTCGACGTCACGGTGCTGAAGCTGCCGGACGGCCGGTTCCCGGCGCACTGGGAAGAGGCCAAGAACGCGCTGGAGGAGCTGCGGCGCCGGACCGACCCGGACGTCATCCTGGCGCCGCGCACCGACGACGCGCATCAGGACCACCGCGGGCTCGCGAAGCTGGTGCCGACGGCGTTCCGCGACCACCTGGCGCTGGGCTACGAGATCGTCAAGTGGGACGGCGACCTCGGCGCGCCGTCCGTCTACCAGCCGCTCGACGACGACGTCGCCGAGGAGAAGGTGCGGCTGCTGCAGACGCACTACGCGTCCCAGCGGCACCGTGGCTGGTACGACCGGGAGGCCTTCCTCGGCCTGGCCCGGATCCGCGGGATCGAAGCGGCCGCGAAGTACGCCGAAGCGTTTTTCGTCAAGAAACTCACTCTCGACCTGAAGGGCTGAATTCGATGCGGGTGTTGCTGACGGGGCACAAGGGCTACCTGGGCACGGTGATGGCCCCGGTGCTCGCCGCGGCCGGCCACGAGGTCGTCGGCCTCGACTCCGGGCTGTTCGAGCAGTGTCTGCTCGGGCCCGCGCCGGCCGACCCGGGCGGCTACGCGGTCGACCTGCGCGACGTCACGGCCAAGCACGTCTCCGACGTCGACGCGGTGATCCACCTGGCCGCGCTGTCGAACGACCCGCTCGGCTCGCTCGCACCCGAGCTGACCTACGACATCAACCACCACGCGTCGGTGAAGCTCGCGAAGCTGGCCAAGGACGCCGGCGTCGGCCGTTACCTCTACGCGTCGACCTGCTCGGTGTACGGCGCCGGCGGCGACAACCTGGTCGACGAGGACGCGCCGCTGAAGCCGGTGACGCCGTACGCCGAGTCGAAGGTGCGCGTCGAGGCCGACGTCCACGAGCTCGCCGACGACGACTTCACCCCGGTCTACATGCGCAACGCGACGGCGTTCGGCTACTCGCCCCGCCTGCGCGGCGACATCGTGCTGAACAACCTCACCGCGCACGCGCACCTGTCCGGCGAGGTGCTGGTGCTCTCCGACGGCACGCCGTGGCGGCCGCTGGTGCACGCCCAGGACATCGCGCGCGCGTTCACCGCCGCGCTGACCGCGCCGAAGGAGGCCGTGCACAACAAGGCCTTCAACATCGGCACCGAGGACAACAACGTCACCGTCGCCGAGATCGCCCAGGAGGTCGTCGAGGCCGTGCCGGGCTCGACGCTGAACATCACCGGCGAGGCCGGCGCCGACCCGCGCTCCTACCGCGTCGACTTCTCGCGCTTCCGCGAGGCCATCCCGGGCTTCGCCTGCGAGTGGTCGGTCAAGGACGGCGCCGTCGAGCTGATCGAGGCCTACCGGAAGTTCGGCCTGACCAGGGAATCCTTCGACAAGCTGTTCACCAGGCTCGCCTGGCTGCGCAGCGAGGGCGAAGCCGGCCGCGTCGACGACACCCTGCGGCGGCACTAGTGCCGGGCTCGCGGCTGCGGTCGGGGGCGGAGCTGCACGCCCTGGTCGAACGGCTGTACCCGGTCTGCCGCAGCATCACCGGCGACGGCGTGCGGCAGACCCTGGACATCATCGGCGAGCACATCGCGCTCGAGCGGCACGAGGTCCCGACCGGCACCCAGGTGCTGGACTGGACGATCCCGCAGGAGTGGAACATCCGCGACGCGTACGTCGCCACGCCGTCCGGTGAGCGGGTAATCGACTTCCGGGAGTCGAACCTGCACGTCGTCGGGTACAGCGTCCCGGTGTCCGAGCGGATGCCGCTGAGCGAGCTGCGGGAGCACCTGCACACGCTGCCGGACCAGCCGTCGTGGGTGCCCTACCGGACCAGCTACTACGCCCCGGCCTGGGGATTCTGCCTCGCGCAGGAGAAGCTGGACGCGCTGCCCGACGGCGACTACGACGTCGTCATCGACTCGACCCTGGCCGACGGCTCGCTCACCTACGGCGAGCACGTCGTGCCCGGCCGCGTCACCGACGAGGTCATCGTGTCCTGCCACGTCTGCCACCCGTCGCTGGCCAACGACAACCTCGCCGGCATCGCCGTCGCGATCTCGCTGGCCCAGCAGCTGGCCGAGGCGCAGCCGCACTACACGTACCGGTTCCTGTTCATGCCGGGCACGATCGGCTCGATCACCTGGCTCGCGCGCAACGCCGGCCGGATCGACAAGGTCAAGCACGGCCTGGTGCTGGCGTGCGCGGGTGACCCCGGCCCGCTGACGTACAAGAAGTCCCGCCGCGACGACGCCGAGATCGACCGCGTCGTGCAGCACGTGCTGCGCTCACGCGAGCATCGCGTTGTCGACTTCTCGCCGTACGGCTACGACGAGCGCCAGTTCTGCTCGCCGGGCTTCAACCTCGGCGTCGGCTCCCTGACGC
Source organism: Amycolatopsis sp. NPDC049252 (assembly GCF_043197175.1). NCBI lineage: Bacteria > Bacillati > Actinomycetota > Actinomycetes > Pseudonocardiales > Pseudonocardiaceae > Amycolatopsis > Amycolatopsis sp. NPDC049252. The sequence continues at coordinate 338,752 of NZ_JBICSQ010000002.1, read as the reverse complement.
GGACGCCGTACGCGGGCTACCCGGAGTACCACACCTCCGCCGACAACCCGGGCTTCGTCTCGCCCGCGGCCATGGAAGACACGCTCGGCGCGCTTCTCGACGCCTTCGGTGTCCTGGACCGCAACCGCCAGTACGTCAACCTCAGCCCCTACGGCGAGCCCCAGCTCGGCAAGCGCGGGCTTTACGGCTCGCTCGGCGGCCGCAGCGACGCCAAGGAAGCCCAGATGGCCATGCTCTGGGTGCTCAACCTGTCCGACGGCGACCACTCGCTCCTCGACATCGCCGAACGGGCCGGCCTGCCCTTCGACATCGTCGACGTCGCGGCGCGTGCCCTCCACGACGCCGGTCTGGTCAAGGAATGAGCAACGTGGCCAACCATCGCCGTGCTCCCCGCTCGCTGCTCCGGAACGGCGCCGTGCGCGCCATGGCCGGACGGCTGAGCTGGGGACTCGGCGACCAGGCGGTGTCGAGCCTGACCAACTTCGCGGTCGGGCTGTACGTGGCCCGCTCGCTCGGGACGTTCGCCTTCGGCATCTTCAGCCTCGCCTGGGTGACGTACGGCGTGGTGCTGAACGTCTCACGCGGACTGGCCACCGACCCGCTGATGGTGCGCTTCAGCGCCGTCGCGCAGGATCGCTGGCGCTCCGGCGTCGCGAGCGCGTCCGGCACCGCGATCGGCGTCGGCTGCGTGACCGGCGTGATCAGCCTCGTCGCGGGGCTGGCCGCGGGCGGCCCGCTGGGCAGCGCGTTCGTCGCGCTCGCCGTGGTGCTGCCCGGGCTGCTGCTGCAGGACGCCTGGCGCTTCGCGTTCTTCGCCAAGGGCGAGGGCAAGAAGGCGTTCGTCAACGACTGCGTCTGGGGCGTGGCCCTGCTGCCGGCGCTGTTCGTCGCCGCCCAGGTCCACACCGTGGTCGCGTTCGTGCTGGCCTGGGGCCTCTCCGGCGCGGTCGCGGCCCTGTTCGGCTGGTTCCAGACCGGCATCCTCCCGCACCCCCGCGAAGCGCTGGGGTGGTTCCGGCAGCAACGCGACCTGAGTGTCCGCTACCTCGTCGAGAACGTCAGCAACAGCGGCGCGTCCCAGCTGCGCGCCTACGGCCTCGGCGCGATCGCCGGCATCACGGCCGTCGGCGCGGTCCGCGGGGCCGAGCAGCTGCTCGGCCCGTTCCTGGCCCTGCTCATGGGCCTGTCCCTGGTCACCGTCGCCGAGGGCGCGCGGGTGCTTCAGCGGGCGCCGCACCGGCTGAAGCACTTCTGCGTGATCCTCGGCGGCGGCCAGGCCGGCGCCGCCCTGTGCTGGGGTCTCGGGCTGCTGTTCCTGATCCCCGACTCGGCCGGCCGCTGGGTGATGGGCTCGGTGTGGGACTCGTCGTCCCCGCTGATCCTCCCGGTGACCCTCGCCGTGGTCGGCGCGAGCTTCGCGACCGGCGCCGCCGCCGGTCTCCGTGCCCTCGGCGCCGCCCCGCGGAGCCTGCGGTCGCAGCTGATCGCCTCCCTCTTCTACGTCACGTTCGGCATCACCGGAGCCTTCCTGGGCGGCGCGGCCGGATCCGCCTGGGGCGTCGCGACCGCGACGCTCACCGGATCCGTCGTCTGGTGGTGGCAGCTGCGGCTCGGGCTCCGCGAGTACGTGCCGCCGGCCCTGGACGACGCCGGGGCCAACGAGACCACGATCGTCTTCGCGCCGATCAAGGAGACGATCAACGAAACCACCGTGGTCTTCGCCCCGATCCAAGAGCCGATCAAGGAATGAGGACTCCATGACCACCGTCCCGCGGCTGAGCCTCGGCCTCCCGGTGTACAACGGCGAGGAGTACCTCGCCGAGTCACTGGACGCGCTGCTCGGCCAGACCTACGAGGACTACGAGCTGATCATCTCGGACAACGCGTCCACCGACGCGACCGACGAGATCTGCCGCCGTTACGCCGAGAAGGACTCGCGGATCCGCTACGTCCGCCAGCCGAAGAACATCGGCGCGACGCCGAACCACAACTTCGTGTTCGACGTGTCCCGCACCGAGCTCTTCAAGTGGGTCTCCCACGACGACCTCTACGCCCGCGACCTCCTGAAGCGCTGCGTCGAGGCGCTCGACGAACGCCCGGACGTCATCCTCGCCCACTGCGACCAGGCCATCATCGACGGCGACGGCCGCATCGTCCAGCCGCTCCAGTACACGCTGAACACCGGCTCCCGGCACGCCCCGGACCGCTTCCGCAGCATCCTGTTCGAGCCCGGCGGCGACGACTTCTACGGCGTCATCCGCGCCGACGTCCTCCGCCGCGTCAAGCCGCTCGACAGCTACCACCACGCCGACCGCACGTACTCGGCCGAGATGGCCCTCCACGGCCCCTTCTACCAGGTGCCCGAGCTGCTGTACTTCCGCCGCGACCACCCGGGCCGCGCGGAGCGGGCCAACCCGACCATCCGGAGCCGGTGCGCCAACCTCGACCCGCGGCGCGCGGACCGGCTCCGGAATCCCACCGTCCGCCTGGTCGGCGAGTACATCGTCGGGTTCGCCGACCTGATCAGGCGAGCGCCGATCTCGGGTGCCGACAAGCGCGAGTGCTTCCGGCACCTCGGCAGCTGGCTGACCGACCGCGCGCGCTCCGGTCACGGCGAGCGCGTCGAGGACCGCGCGCCGACCGCCTCCGACGTCGCCACGGTCAACGAGATCGTCGCCGGCCGGGAAGGCAGGCTCGCGTGAAGCGTGCCCCACGCGTCGGCGTGTTCGGTCTGCTCGGCTCGGGGAACCTCGGCAACGACGGTTCCCTCGAGGCCGTGCTCGGCTACCTGCGCGCCGAGTACCCGGACGCCGTGCTGGGCGCTTTGGTGGGCGGCCCGGAGATCGTCCGCGAGCGGTACGGCCTCGACACCACACCACTGCACTGGAACCAGTCCGAGTACGAGACGGCGTCCGGCCTCCGGTCGGTCGTCCTCAAGGGACTCGGCAAGCTGGTCGACATCGGCCGCACGGCCGCCTGGGTCCGCGAGCAGGACGTCGTGATCGTGCCCGGCATGGGCGTCCTCGAAGCGACGCTTCCGTTGCGCCCCTGGGGTTTTCCGTATTCGCTGTTCCTCCTCTCTGCCACGGGAAAGCTCTTCGGGACGAAGGTCGCGCTGGTCAGCGTCGGCGCCAACGAGATCAGCGCACGGGCCACGCGAACGCTGGTCCGCTGGGCCGGCCGGCTCGCGGCCTACCGCTCCTACCGCGACGACATCTCCCGCGACGCGATGCGCGCCATGGGCGTCGACACCGGCCGCGACCAGGTGTACCCCGACCTCGCGTTCTCCCTTCCCACCCCGGACGGCGACGGCAGGCCGGGCACCGTCGGCGTCGGCGTGATGGCCTACTACGGCGGCAACGACGACCGCGCCGAAGCCGACCGGATCTACCGCCACTACGTCGACACGATGAACCGTTTTGTCGCCTGGCTCGTTGACCAGGACAGACCGGTCCGGCTGTTCATCGGCGACCAGATCGACCGGCAGGTCGTGGACGAGATCATCGAGAAGACCGCTTCCCCGCTGGTGACGGCGGCCTCGGCGGAGACCCTGGACGAGCTGATGCACGAGATGGCCGCGGTGGACCGCGTGGTGGCGACGCGCTACCACAACGTGCTCTGCGCCCTGAAGGTCGCGAAACCGACCGTGGCGATCGGGTACGCGCCGAAGAACGACGTCCTCATGGCGGAGATGGGGCTCGGCGGTTTCACCCAGCGGGCGAAGACCGTCGACTTCGACCGTCTCGTCGAGCAGTTCACCGAACTCGAGAACCGCTCGGCCGAACTGCGCCAGACGCTGCTGGAACGGAACGAGATGAACGCGCAACGGCTCAAGGACCAGTTCGCCGCCCTTTCGGCGGCCCTCTTCGGGGGTGGGCGATGAAGGCCATTCCAGTGCCCGAAATCGAGGGCGTGTACCTGTTCGAACCGACCCCCCACGTCGACGAGCGCGGCTTCTTCAGCCGCACCTTCGACCGTGCGGTCGTCGCGTCGGTCGGGATCGACCCGGACGGCTTCGCCCAGGACAGCCTTTCCCGCTCCCGCAAGGGAGTCGTGCGCGGGATGCACCTGCGCGGCGGGGCCGGCGAATCGAAGCTCGTGCGCTGTTCACACGGCGCGATCTTCGACGTCGTGGTGGACCTCCGACCGGATTCCCCGACATTCCGAAACATCAAGACTTTCGAACTTTCGGGTGAGACGCAGGTTTCCGTGTACATCCCCGCGGGGTGTGCGCACGGATTCCAGTCACTCACAGATCCGTCCGACGTCTCGTACCGTATCGATCGGGCGCACAACCCGAACGAAGACATTACGATTTCGTACAAAGACCCTGAATTGGACATTTCCTGGCCACTGTCGGTCACACTGGTGAGTGACCGAGACGAACGTGCGCCGTCTCTCGGAGAGGCGTTGAAACCAACGAGGTGACCCCCATGGGAACGAACTTGCCCCGCTCCACGACGGCGAACGAGCGGCTGCACCGGGTCATCCCGGGTGGTGCGCACACTTACGCCAAGGGCTCGGACCAGTATCCCTTCGAGATGGCCCCGGTCATCTCCCACGGCCGCGGCGGCCACGTCTGGGACGTCGACGGCAACGAGTACATCGAGTACGGCTCCGGGCTGAGAGCGGTCAGCCTGGGTCACGCCCACCCCCGGGTCCTCGACGCCGTCCGCGGCGAACTGGACAAGGGCAGCAACTTCATCCGCCCGTCGATCATCGAGGCCGAGGCCGCCGAGCGGTTCCTCGTGAACATCCCGACGGCCGACATGGTGAAGTTCACCAAGAACGGCTCCGACGCCACGACGGCGGCGGTGCGGCTGGCCCGCGCCGCGACCGGGCGCAAGCTCGTCGCGAAGTGCGCCGACCACGCCTTCTTCTCGACCGACGACTGGTTCATCGGCACCACGCCGATGAACGCGGGCATCCCGGACGAGACGACCGAGCAGACGGTGTCCTTCCCGTACGGCGACCTGCAGGCCGCGCAGGAGCTGCTGCAGCGCCACGACGGCGAGATCGCGTGCATGATCCTGGAGCCGGCCGCGGCGGTCGAACCGCCACCGGGGTACCTGCAGGGCCTGCGGGAACTCGCCACCCGCCACGGCGTCGTGCTCGTCTTCGACGAGATGATCACCGGCTTCCGCTGGTCCGCCCACGGCGCGCAGGGCCTCTACGGCGTCACCCCGGACCTCTCGACCTTCGGCAAGGCACTCGGCAACGGCTTCGCCGTCTCCGCGCTCGCGGGCAAGCGGGAGCTGATGGAGATCGGCGGGGTGCGCACCGACCGGGAGCGGGTGTTCCTCCTCTCGACCACCCACGGCGCCGAAACCCACTCCCTCGCCGCCGCGATGGCCGTCATGGACGTCTACCGCGACGAGGACGTCATCGGCCGCATGCACGCCCTCGGCGACCGGCTCGCCGCCGGCGTCCGCGAAGTCGCGGCCGGGATCGGCGTCGAGGACCACGTCGTCGTCCGCGGCCGGGCCAGCAACCTGGTCTTCGGCACGCTCGACGAGGAAGGCAAGCCGTCGCAGCCGTACCGGACCCTGTTCCTGCGCGAGCTGATCTCCGGCGGCGTGCTCGGCCCGTCCTTCGTGGTCAGTGCCGCGCTCACCGAGGCGGACATCGACAAGACGATCGACGTGGTCGCCCAGGCCTGCACGGTCTACCGCAAGGCCCTCGACGCCAACGACCCCACGCCGTGGATGGGCGGGCGCCCGGTGCAGCCGGTGTTCCGCAAGTACGCCTGACCCGAACGGCCACGACCCGCCCGGTGCCCGGTCTCGACCGGGCACCGGGCGGTTCCGTCTCCACGGAAGCACGCCGGTTCGCCGCCCCGGGGAGCCGGATTCACTCCTTGGGTCCGATGAGGACACTGCAGGGTGACTGTCTTCCCGCCCGATCGTGCGTAGCGTCCTGCCATGGGCAGATCTCGTGCGTTCCTCGTTGGTGCTTGCTCGCTCTTGATCGCCGTGGCCTGCCCGGCGATCGCGCGGGGTGCCGACGGGCCGGAGCCGGTGTGCGATCACCAGCCCGTGGCGTACGAAGAGGCGCCCTCCGGAGCGGTCTCCGTCGATCCGGGCGTCGACGGGGACCTTTCGGCCAAGACGGCGGCGAACCCGCCCGGCACCACGTTCTGGCTCCGCCCCGGCACCCACACTCTCGGCACCGACGAGTTCGGCCAGGTCGCCCCGAAGGACGGCGACGTCTACCTCGGCGCGCCCGGCGCGATCGTCGACGGCCGCGGCGTCAACCGCGCGGCGTTCACCCAGCGGGCCCGTGACGTCGAGATCAGGAACCTGACGATCCGCGGCTTCGCGGCCCTGCAGGACCAAGGTGTGGTCAACCACGACTCCGGCAACGGCTGGCTCATCGAAAACGCCACCATCGAAGACAACGCCGGCGCCGCCCTGATGGCCGGCGCGGGCCAGGTCGTGCGCCACAGCTGCCTGCGGAACAACGGCCAGTACGGGCTCAACGCGTACCAGGCCGGCGACGGCATCACCGGGCTCGTGCTGGAGGGCAACGAGATCACCGGCAACAACACCGGCGACTGGGAGACCAAGGTGCCGGGCTGCGGCTGCAGCGGCGGGGCCAAGTTCTGGGCCGTGAACGGCGCCGACGTCCGCGGCAACTGGGTCCACGGCAACCACGGCGCCGGTCTGTGGGCCGACACGAACGACAACGACTTCCTCGTCGAAGACAACCTCTTCGAGGCCAACGACGCCGAGGCGCTGTTCTACGAGACGAGCTACAACCTGGTGCTGCGCGGCAACACCTTCCGCGGAAACAGCCTGGTTCAGGGCCGCGCGTTCGCGGCGCGCGGCGACAACTTCCCGGTGGCGACGGTGTACCTGTCGGAGTCGGGCGGCGAGCCACGAGTCCCGGCGCGGACGTCCGCCATCGACATCAGCGGGAACACGTTCGCCGACAACTGGGGCGGGATCACGCTGTGGGAGAACGCCGACCGCTTCTGCACCAGCCCGGCCAACACGTCTTCGGGCTACTGCACGAAGGTGGCTTCCCCGTCTTCGTGCTCGGCGGGCACCATCGCGAAGGCGCCTGCCTACGGCGACTGCCGCTGGAAGACGCAGCGTGTGGAGATTCACGGGAACACCTTCCGGTTCGATCCCGCACGGCTCGGGTGCACGAGTCTCTGCGGGCGGATGGCCCTGCTGTCGAACTACGGGACGTTCCCGGACTGGTCGCCCTACAAGGGAACCGTGGTCCAGGAGGCGATCACCTTCCAGCAGGACAACCGGTGGCACGACAACTCCTACGCGGGGCCGTGGACCTTCGTCGCGCATGACACCTCCAGGACGGTCGATCCTGCGGGCTGGCGGGCGGGCCCGTACTCGCAGGACGCGTGTTCTTCGTTCGACGGTGGGTCCGCCGGTTGCTGATCACGACTGTGACAGCGAGGTCCGACACTTTTCTCGAACAGTCACGACAGTGATGACGATTTCCCTTGGCGCACAAGGGAAAAGTCGCGACCGGTAAATTCCGGACACCGGTAGATCACCCGTTTCAGCGATGGTGTTCGCACGGGTGTTCGGTACCGTCGGAGACATGGCCACCCCGAGCCCCGTCTCCGAACCCCTCCGCCGCGACGCGATCGACGTCGTGGTGTTCGACGCCATGGGCGTCCTCTACTCGTGCGCCGATGACGTCGGCGAGCTGCTCGTCCCTTTCCTGCGCGGCAAGGGATGCGTGCTCGAACGACGTGACATCGACGACCTCTACCACGCCTGCAGCCTCGGCAAGATGTCCTCCGCGGACTTCTGGGCGGCGGCGGGCGTACCCGGCGCGCCGGACGACGAATACTGCCGCGGCCACCGTCTCACCGACGGCGTCGTCACGGTGCTCGCCGAGCTCGACACCACCGGCGTGCGACTCGCCTGTCTCAGCAACGACGTCAGCGAATGGTCGAAGGTGCTGCGGGAACGGTTCGGGCTCGCCGAATACATCACTGACTGGGTCGTCAGCGGTGATGTCCGCGTACGCAAACCCGATCCCGAAGCGTTCACCGGCCTGTGCCGGGGGCTCGATGTGGTGCCGGACCGCGTCCTGCTGATCGACGACCGCGCGGAGAACGTCATGGCCGCGCGGGCCGCGGGCCTGCAGGCGCTGCGGTTCGGCGCGGCCGGTCTGTCCACAATGGAACAGTTGCGAAGAGAGCTCAGACCGTGGTGAACCGCGAACTCGGCTCTCCCCGCAGCCGCCCGGAGGGCAGCCGCCGGTTGCAGAGCACCAGCAGGAGATCCTGGGCCGCGCCGGTGAGCGGCGTGCCGGTGCCGTACGACCAGTCGAGGTCGTCGGCGCGCAGGCAGATGTCCGTCAGATCGGTGCCGAAGTACTTCACCTGCTTCGGCTTGAGACTGTTCAGGATCACTTCGAGCCGGTCCAAGGGCACGTGCCGGTCGAGGCTCAAGGCGGTCGTGATGTCGAGGCCGTGGATCACGTCGTGGCTCAGCGCGCCCTCCGCTCCCCCGCCCGGCGGCCGCCAGGGGTCCTCGGCGTTGTCGCGCAGCGAAGCGATGAGCGCCTCCCGCGACAGCTCGGCCGCCTCGCGGCGGGCAACCCGGTTCGCCATGTGGTTGAAGCGGCCGGCGGACTTCAGCATCTCGCGCGCGAACCGGCCGGTCGACATGCGGAACGGCATCGTCAGGTGGGCGACCACCTCCGGCACACGCCAGCCGGCGCACAACGTCGGCGTCGCCCATTCGGTTGGGGACAGGCCGTCGAGCACCGCGGCCAGGTCACGGCGTTCCGCGGCGATCAGGTCCTGGATCATCGGGGTCTCCTTCGTGAGTCGGTCACCCCACCGACGAACAGGTCGGGCGAAGACCGACACCCCTGTGGAACCGATCAGCCGGACGGCCGGGCTCTCGTCAGAGACGGTCCGCGACGCGGTCGACGACCCACGCCGTCGCCGGGACCACCGCCAGCGCGGCGCAGAAACCGCCGATCGTGTCCGTCGGGTAGTGCGCGCCCAAGGCCACCTCGGCCCAGCCCATCGCGAGCCCGGCGACCACGGCCAGGACGAGCAGGAGTGTCACTGCCGCGGTACGGCCCAGGTGCAGGCGGTCGGCCACCAGCAGGCCGATGACCAGCGCGAGCGCCGTCGCGAGGGCCGTGTGGCCGCTCGGATAGGAGAGGAACTCGCCGTGGATCGTGCGGCCGACGATCGGCTTGAGCACCGTCGTCACCGCGACCGTGGCCAGGACACCGAGCACGGTCAGCACCGCGATCCGGACCCGGTGGGCCAGGAACCCGGCCAGGGCGATCAGCGCGACCAGGATCGTCGACCCGACCGGCTCGCCGCCGAAGTCGAAGATCAGCGCCACGTACCGCCACGGCGGCCGGACGCCGTCGACCGAGGGCAGCACGGCCGCGTCGATCCCGGTCAGGCCGGAGTCGTGGAAGTGGAGAATGCCGAGGGCGACGAGCACCGCCGTCGCGAGCGCGCCCGTCATCGCCAGCGGGGTGCGCAGCGTGGCTGGCAGGGCCACGGGCGCGGTCCGGACGAGCTCCCTCACCCGTGCGCCTCGATCGCCGCCTGGTACCCGGAGATCAGCCGGTCCAGCCCGACCTCCGGGGTGAAGTCCTTCTCGTACCGGACACGGGCCGCGTCACCCATCTCCCGGTTCCGGTCGCCGACCACCTCGCGCAGCCGGTCCGCGAGCGAGGCCGCGTCGTTCGGCTGGTGCAGGAGGCCGGTCACGCCGTCCTCGACCAGTTCGGGGAACGCGCCGTGGGCCGCCGCGACCGTCGGCACACCGGCGGCCATCGCTTCGACGACCACAAGGCCAAACGCCTCCAGCCACGTCGACGGGGCCACCACAGCCAGGGCGTCGGCCGTCAACGCGCGGCACTCCGCCTTGTTCCGCAGGCCGACGTACGACACATCGGAGCGGCCGTTCGCCCAGACAGCGACCTCGTCCTGCATCGGGCCGGTACCCGCGATGACCAGCGGCACGCCCAGGGCGCCGCCGAGCCGGTCCCAGGCCCGCATGAGGAGCCCGACCCCCTTCTCCTCGGTGATTCGGCCGAGGAAGAGCACATGTGTCCCGTCGCCGGTGCGGCGGACGCCGGGGTCGGTGACGAAGTTGTGCTTCACCGCCATCCGCTCGCCGGGCATGCCGGCCGACACCAGGAGGTCACGTTGAGCCGCCGAAATGCAGAAGAACCGGGAGACGCCCGTCCACCACCGGCGGCGGTTCGCGACCATGCTCGCCGCCATCGGCACCGTCGCGGCGCTCGAGCCGCGGTAGCAGCCGTGCTTCACCGCGGGCAGCGGTGAGCCGCCGACGCACTCGGTGCAGATGTGGCCGTCGCGGTGCAGGGTGCCCGGTGGGCAGACCATCGTGTAGTTGTGCAGCGTCGCGACGGCGGGCACGCCCGCGTCCGCGCAGGCCGCGACCACCGACGGCGACAGCAGCGGGAACGTGTTGTGGATGTGCACGACGTCCGGGCGCGAGGCTCGCAGCCGGGCCGCGAGTTCCTTCCGCACCGCCGGGTTCCACGGGACCATCAGCGGGACGGCCGCCTTGCGGGGCAACGGCATCTGCGCGATGTCGTCGCTGCGGCGTTCGAACAACGAGACCTTGTGCCCGCCCTCGGCGAGCAGCGACACCTCGGCGTCGACGACGTTGTTCTCCCCGCTCGGCTGCTCGGACCGGTATCGGTTGTGGACCACGAGCACCTTCACGCGCCTGCACCTCGCACGCTTGCCCCCTTCGACGGGATGAATGCTTCTTCGTCGGTCTGCGGCGTTCCCCGCACCAGCAGCGAGGCGGCCAGCGCCAGGTGCAGCAGGTACGGCGACGCGTCGCCGAGACCGGCTTCGGTGTAGGAGGCCGAAATGCAGTAGGTGATCAAGAAGATCGCGCACGCGCGAGCCAGTGACGGCGGGCGCAGCACCGCGACCACGACCAACGTGAGGAGGAACGCGGCGACCAAAGCGATCCCGACGAACCCTTGCTCGTGGTAGATCGCGAGCCAGCTGTTGTCGATGGGGAGGCCGTCGTAGGACTTGTCCGTCAGGCCGACGCCGAAGATGTACTCCGACGTCGTCCGCGGAGCCTCGAGCAGCGCGTCCCACACCTTCGCGCGACCGGTCAGGCTGGAGAAGTTGTCCGCGCTCTGACCGCGGAGGAACCACGCCTGCAGCGCCCCGGCCAGCACGATACCGGCGACGCCGCCGATGCCCGCCGTCCAGGCGAACACCTTGCGGGCGCGGGCGCTGGTCAGCGCCATCGACAGGAAGGCCACCAGGAGCCCGGCGATCAGGCCGAGCGTCGCCGTGCGGGTGTGCGTGAGCAGCAGCAACCCGAGCACCGGCACCACGATGACCACCGCGCTGCGCCACGTCGTGCGGCGGCCGAACCAGAGAAGGAGCGTGAGTCCCGCGATGACCGCGGCGTATTGGCCGATCTGCGGCGGAGTGAGCGGCCAGATCGCACCCGAAAGCCGGCCGCCGTACTCCTCCGGCATCGCGTTGCCCGGCGAGACGACCAGGCCGATCGCGACCGACGCCAGCACGACCCCGTACGTCCGGATATGGGAGCGGACGAAGGCGAACCCGCCGTCCCACCAGCGGGTCAGCAGCCAGAGCGTCGACACGAACACGGTCAGCCGGAAGCACCGGAAGAGCGCACCCGCGCCTTCCTGCAGGTCGGCGCTGGCCAGGATGCTGGACAGCAGCAGCAACGTCAGCAGCAGCAGGTACGCGCTCGGCCGGATCCGCAGGTGCTTGTTCAGCGCCAGCGCGATCACGAAGGCCGTCATCAGCGAGCCCATCGTGACCAGCTGGCTGACCGAGCGCGGCAGCGGGATGACCGTCTTCGCGCCGGTCGAGCCGAGCGTGTTGATGATCAGCAGGGCCCACGCCACGGCCGCCCACTTCGGCGTCGCCGATCCGGGCTCGGTCACGGCCTCGCCGCGGATCCCCGCCGCCACTCCGGTCTGCGCCGCCATGTCAGCCCCCGCCCTGCGCGGTGAACGTGCTTCCGGTGTCCTGCGAGTACGGCGCGCCTTCCCACTCGCCGATCTCGACAACCCGGTCGGTGGTGTAGGGGATGAACGTCCACGGCCCGGCATAAGTGTTGTCGTGCCAGCGGTTGTCCTGCTTGTACGTGATTGCCTCCTGGACCACGTCACCCTTGTAGGGCGACCAGTCCGGGTAGGTGCCGAAGTTCGACAGCAGGGCCATCCGGCCGCACGAGGCCTGGCAGCCGACCACGGCCGGGTCCAGCACGAACTTGTTGTCGTGGATGTCGACGTGCTGGGTCTTCCAGCGGCAGTCGCTCAGCAGTGGCTGGGTGGTGATGGCCGGAGCGGCGCACGTCTTCACGTTCGGCACCAGCCGGGTGCAGTCGCCGGAGGAGGTGTTGGCCGGGCTGTTGCAGTACCGGTCGGCGTTCTCCCACAGCGTGATCCCGGACCAGTTGTTCTCCAGGTAGTTGCGGGAGATCTCCAGCTTCGCGGTGCGCGCCTTGATCCGCGGCTCGCCGCCGGACTCGGAGATGTAGATCGCCGGCGTCGGGAAGTTGTCACCCTTGTCGGCGTACTTGCGGCCGTCGACCCAGTTGTTCTTCCGGATCGTGTTGTCGCGGATGATCGCGTTGTAGCTGATCTCGTAGATGATCGCGGCGCTGTCGTTGTTCTCGATGAGGTTGCCCTCGATGAGGAAGTCGTTGTTGTTGGTGTCGGCCCACAGCCCGGTGCCGTGGTTGTCGTGCACCCAGTTGCCGCGCACGTCGGCGCCGTTGACGTCCCAGAACTTCACACCGCCGGTGCAGCCGCAGCCGTCGATCTTCGTTTCCCAGTCGCCCGTGTTGTTGCCGGCGATCTCGTTGCCTTCGACGACCAGCGCGGTGATCGGGGTACTGCCGGAGAAGGCGTTGATGCCGTACTGGCCGTTGCGGCGCAGGCAGTTCCCGCGCACCTGCTGGCGCGCGCCCGCCATCAGCCCGGCACCGTCGTTGTCCTGGATCGTGGAGTGCTCGATCAGCCAGCCGTCGCCCGAGTCGTGGTTGACGACGCCTTCGTCGCGAGGTGCCGCGAAGCCCTGCACGGTCAGGTAGGTGAGCTTGACGTTGGCCCCGTGCCCGGTGAACGCGTACTGGTTGATCTTCCGGCCGTCGAGGATCGCGCCGGGAGCGCCGATGTAGACGTCGCCGTCCTTCGGGGAGACCTGGTCGTACTTGTCGTCGCCGAGGACGTGCTTGCCCGGCTTGAGCCAGAACGTCGTGCCCGGGCCGGCCGAGCGGGTTTTCACGGCGAGGTCGTTCGGGACCGCCGGGTCGACGATCACCGCGCCCGCCGGCGGCGCCGTCGGGCCGGCCTGCTCCTTGTCGCAGACCGCCGCGACCGACCCGCTGGGAGCCGACGTCGCCTGGGCCGGGCCGCCGGTGTCGGGGCTGCTGGAGCACGCCGCGAGCGTGAGCAGCACGCCGAGCAGCGGAGCGGCACGGCTGAGTCGGGAGCGGCGGGCTGTCACGGGCGGGTCCTAACTGAAGCGGAGCAGGGTGGTCAGGTGTCCTGGAGTGCCGGAGCCGACCAGGGTGGTCGAGGGTTCCTTGCGGCCGAAGCCCGCCGAGTACCAGCCGAGCGGCGGGTCGAGCTCACCGCGGTGGGCCGTCCACGACAGCTCGGGCGGCAGTTCCAGCTCCGCGGTGTGCACCGGGGCCAAGGTACGGCCGTCGCCCGCCCAGCTCAGGTGGGCGACGTTTCCCTCGAGCGTGGCCGTGACGGCCGGGCCCAGGTGGAACGCCAGCCGCGCGGCCGGGCCGGTGTCGCCGAGCACCTCGTCGACGATCTTCAGCACCGCGCCGTCGAGCTCCACCGTGCGGCGGTGCACGGCCGGCGCGTAGCCGTCGTGGGCCGCCGACCAGCGGGACGCGCCGTCGTCCGGGGTGTGCACGCCGAGCACCTTCGTCACCGCGTGCCGGGTCCAGAGGAACGGGCCGCCGGACCCGGACTGGTCGCTTCCGCCCAGCTCGAGCGTGTTGTGGCCGAGCGTGGACCGGAAGTACGACCGCCACTGCGGCTCGCCGTGGTAGCAGAAGGTGCCCGGGTCGGCGAGGACGTCGACACCGTCGTGGCGGACCTCCACCGACAGGGCGTCGGCGTGGGCGTGCGCGGCGATCGACAGGAAGCCGTGCGGGCCACCGTCGCAGCGCGCCCAGACCTTGCCCGACCGCAGGATGGTCATCCCGGCGTCCCGCAGGTGGGCGGGGCGCCGGCCGGGGCGGACGCCGGTGACACGCGGCGTCCGGGCCGCGAGGGCGGCCAGCAGCGGGGTGCGGACGTCGTCGCCCGGCACCGGCCACCAGTCGAGGCGGCCGAACAGGGCTTCCCCGGTGGCCAGCAGCGACCCCCAGCGGCTGGTCTCGGAGCCGTCGACGATCAGGCCGAAGCCGTCGTCGGCGTCGCCCTGCCGCGGCGGCCGGAACCGGTTGTCCACAATGGACGCCAGGGCGTCGGTCATCCGGAGCAGGACGTCCCAGGTGGAGTCCGGCACCGGGGTGCCCGCCGCGTCGGCTTCGAGCGCCGCCGCCAGGCCCAGCTCCAGCACCAGGCCGTGGTACTCGGACGCGAGTTCGGCGTTGAGCCCGGAGTCGAAGGTGTTGCGGCCCAGCTGGACGTCGAGCGAGCGGGTCGCCTCGGCCCGCCAGCGCGGCGACTCCGGGAACCAGCCGAACGCGCAGGCCGCGGCCAGCAGCCCGGCGTCCTCGGCGATGACGTGGTTGTTCGCCGACGAGCCGTGGCTGCGCAGGGTCGCCAGCCAGTTCTGGTGGTGCCACAGCTGCAGGTGGAAGTCCGGGTTGTCCTCGAACAACGCCGTGACGCCGGCCCAGCCGTCGAGCAGGCGGCGGACCCAGACCCACGACAGCAGCCGGATGCCCAGCTCGATCCCGCTCACCCAGTGCGGCCCCTGCAGGGGCGGGTTGGCCGCCCACCAAGACCGCAGGTGGGCGGCGACGCGCTCGGCGTACGCCTCGGTGCCGGTCAGGGCGTACGCCGCGGCCAGCACGGTGAGGTGCTGGTGCCGCGACGGTTCCCAGATCTGCTTGATGTCGCCGACCGTGTCCTCCGACCGGTACGGCACGTCGAAGGCGTAGACGTCCAGCGGCGCGCGGCGGCCGGTCTTCGGGTCGAGCGCCCAGTCCGGGTCGGCCATGTCTTCGCGGAGGACGCCGAAGTACTCGGCGCGGCCGGCCATCAGGCCGTCGGCCGTGGCCAGCAGCCGCGTGACGGCCTCGCCGGAGACCTTGCCGAGAACGCCGTCCGGCAGCTGGGCGGTGAACCGTGGGTGTGACGGCCGCTCGGGCGGCGACGGCAGCGCCGAGCGCCACTGCCGCTGGAAGACGGCGTGCCGAGCGCGGCCGACGACCTCCGCCGGCCCCATCCGGGACAGCCGGCGCAGGTACCAGCCGGGACCCATCATGCCGGGGCACCCGCCTTCCGCGGGAGCTCGATCCGGACCGGCGCCGAGTTCGCGACGCTGGTCTGCGCGGCGAGCGTGGCCAGCGTCGTCGCGGCCAGCGAAGCGACCGAGATCGGCATCGGGCCACCCGTGCGCACGGCTTCGAGGAAGGCGTCGACCTCGGCGGCCTGGCCCTTGTCGCGGCCCTTCGGGATCCGCGAACTGGCCCACTTCTTGCGGGAGTACACCGAGGCACGGACGTAGTCGTCGAACTTCAGGACCTTGCCGTCGGCGGTGACGTCGAGCGTCTCCTTCGGGAAGCCCGACGAACCGCTCTCGGCGTAGGTGATGACCGCCGTGGAGCCGTCCGCGTAGCCGAGGGTGACCTGCAGGTCCGTGCCGCCGGTCGCGTACACCGAGACCGGGTCGGCGTCGAGCAGCCAGCTCACGGTGTCGATGAAGTGGCCGCCTTCGCCGGCGAAGCGCGAGCCCTCGGTGGCGGTCTGGTTGTACCAGCTGCCGTGGTCGAGGCGGCCGGCGTTGACCAGGTACCGGACCGTCGCCGGGCCGACGCGCGGGCCGAACTGGCCGCGGGCCTCGTGCAGCAGCGGTGCGAACCGGCGGTTGAAGCCGACCTGCAGCCGGTCGTTGCCGGACTCCTCGATCGCGTCGAGCACCTTCTGCAGCTCGGCTTCCGACAGGGCGAGCGGCTTCTCGACGAACACCGTCTTGCCCGCGAGCAGCGCCTGGCGGGTCAGCTCGGCGTGCGAGCTGTGGCGGGTGACGACGAAGACGGCGTCGATCGAGTCGTCGCCGAGCACGTTGTCGATGTCGGTGGACGCCTCGGCGAAGCCGAACTTGCGCCGGGCGTTGGCACCGGACAGCGCCGACGTCGTCGCGACGTGCTCGAGGTGGACGTCCTCGCGCTCGGCGAGGTGCGGCAGCAGCATCGAAGACGCGTAGTTGCCGGCCCCGATGAAGCCGAGGCGCACCGGCTGCCCGGCCGGGCGCGGCGCAGCCTTGTGCTCGACGAGCCCGACTCGCGCGGACGTCACGACCGGCTCGGTCCTCGCGACCGCGTCGGGGTAGCGGAACAGCACCGCGACAGCCTTCAGCTCGCCGTCGTTGAGCGCCTTGTACGTCTCGACGGCCTCGGAGAAGTCCGAGACGTGCGTGATCAGCGGCTCGACGTCGAGGCGGTCGCGGTCGATCAGGTCGATGACGCACTCGAGGTTGCGGCGCTCGGTCCAGCGGACCTGGCCGATCGGGTAGTCGCGCCCTTCGAGCTCGTACGACGGGTCGTAGCGGCCGGGGCCGTACGAGCGGGAGAACCGGACGTCCAGTTCCTTCTCGTAGTAGGCGTTCCACGGCAGGTCGAGCTTGCACTTGCCGATGTCGATCACGCGGCCTCGGTCGCGCGACAGCTTCGCGGCCAGCTCCACCGGGTCGTTCGTGTTGCCGCCGGCCGCGAGGTAGGTCTGGTCGACGCCCGCGCCGTGCGTCAGCTCGTCGACCGCGGTGTCGACCACGCCGGAACCCGGGTGGCTGCACACCAGCGCGCCCAGGCTCTCGGCGAGCTTGCAGCGATCCGGGTCGGGGTCGACGCCGAACACGCGCACGCCGGACGACACGAGCAGCTGCACCACGAGCTGGCCGATCAGGCCGAGCCCGATCACCAAGGCGACGTCACCGATCTGCGGTTCGCCGCGGCGCACACCCTGCATCGCGATCGAGCCGACGGTGCCGAACGCCGCGTGCCGCGGGTCGACCCCGGCCGGGACGCGCGAGTAGAGGTTCTTGGGCACCCAGTTCAGTTCGGCGTGCAGCGCGTGCTCGTTGCCCGCGCAGGCCACGAGGTCGCCGACCGCGACGTCCGTGATCCCGTCGCCGACCTGCTCCACGATGCCGCACAACGAGTATCCGAGGGGCGTGTATGAGTCCAGTTTGGACGTCACCTTGCGGTAGGTCGCCGAGAGGCCGTTGGTCGCCACGCTCTGGACGACCTTCGCGACCTGGTCGGGCCGGGCTCTCGCCTTGCCCACCAGCGACAGGCTCGCCTCGGACACCTTCATCATCTCGGTGCCGGTCGAGATCAGGGAGTACACCGTGCGGACGAGCACGCCGCCGGCCTTGCACGCCGGCTCCGGCACCTCGAGCAGTGCCAGTTCACCACTCTTGTAGTTCTGAACGACCTGCTTCACTTCGCTCCCGCCATCGCATTCCGGTACCAGTACTCAAGGGTCAAGATGTGCCAGAGGTGCTTGCCGCGGTCCTCCTGGCCGGCGGCGTCCTCGGCGACCATCCGCTGCAGCGCCTCACGCTGCAGGAAGCCGGACTCGACGAGCACACCCTCGTTCACGACTTCCCGCACCAGCGGCGCCAGGTCGCGGCTCATCCACGCCCGCAGCGGCGCGCTGAACAGGCCCTTCGGCCGGTGCACGATCTCGCTGGGCAGGATGTTCAGCGCCGCGTTCTTCAGCGCCACCTTGCCGGCGCGGCCGACGATCTTCTTGTCCCCAGGGATCTTGAACGCCGCCCGGACGACCTCGACGTCGACGAACGGCGTCCGCACCTCGGTGGACGCGGCCATCGTCGAGCGGTCGGTGTAGGTCAGGTTCAGGCCGGGCAGGAACAGCCGCGAGTCCGCCAGGCACATGCGGTTGACGAAGTCGTCGAGCGCCTGGTCGTTGTAGGTGTCCGCGTGCTCGGTGAGGACGTCGTCGACCGTCGGCGCGAGGTCCGGGTTGAGCAGGCCGAGCAGCTCCGCCTGGTCGTACATCGTGTAGCTGCGCCGGAACGCCGTCTCCTCGGGCAGGCCGGCGAAGGAGAGGAACCGCTTCGCGAACCGCACCGAGCGGTAGCCGCGCTTGGCCGACGCGACGGGCAGCCGGTCGACCAGGGACTCCACCGGACGCCGGACCGCGCCCGGCACCTTGTGGTAGCGCAGGGCGATCAGGTTCGCGAGGTGCTTGCGGTAGCCGGCGAACAGCTCGTCGGCACCCATGCCGGAGAGCATCACCTTGACGCCGGCGTCCCGCGCGGCCGAGCAGATCAGGAACGAGTTGATCGCCGCCGGGTCGCCGATCGGCTCGTCGAGGTGGTAGGTCATCTTCGGCAGCAGGTCGAGCACCTGCGGCGCGATCTCGATCTCGTGCAGGTCCACGCCGAACTGCTGCGCCACGATCCGGGCGTACTTCAGGTCGTCCGGCATGGCCTCGAACTTGGCGTCCTCGGCGCGGAACCCGATGGTGTAGGCGGAGATCCCCGGCCGGGATCGCGCGGCCAGCGCCGTCAGGTAGCTGGAGTCCAGGCCGCCCGAGAGGAACGTCGCGACCGGGACGTCCGAGATCAGGTGCTTGGCGGTCGACTCGGAGATCACCTCGTGCAGGTCGACCTCGCCCTCGAAGGCCGCGCCCTCCTCGGCGACCTCCCGCAGCGACCAGTAGCGGCCGCGGTCGACCTGGCCGTCCGGCCGGCAGCGCAGCCAGGTGCCCGGCTGCAGCTTCTCCGCGCCCTGGTAGGCGCAGCGGCTGTCCGGCACCCAGTAGTAGAGCAGCGACGCGACCAGCGCCGCGTTGTCGATCTGCAGCGACCCGCCCAGCTCACCGGCCAGCGCCTTCAGCTCGGACGCGAAAGCGACACCGCCGTTTCGCCGCACGAAGAAGAGCGGCTTGATGCCCAGCTGGTCGCGGACCAGGAACAGCTCGCCGGTGCCCTCCTCGAACATCGCGAAGGCGAACATCCCGCGCAGCTTCGGCAGGCAGTCGGTGCCCCAGCGCCGCCACGCCTGCAGCAGCACCTCGGTGTCGGACGTGCCGCGGAAGCGCACGCCGGCACCCTCGAGCTCGGCCCGCAGTTCCGGCGCGTTGTACAGCTCACCGTTGTAGCTCAGCGCGAGGCCGTCGAGGACCATCGGCTGGGCGCCGGTCTCGGTCAGGTCGACGATCGAGAGCCGCCGGTGTCCCAAGTGGACGTCGCCGGAGCCGGCGCCGCCGACGCCGTGGTCGTAGCGGCCGGAACCGTCCGGCCCGCGGTGGGCCAGCGTCTTCGTCAGCCGGTCGGTCAGCGGTCCGCCGTCCGGCCAGAGGTAGGTGCCTGCGATGCCGCACATCTCGAGTGGGTTCCCCTTCGTCGCGGCGCGGGGTCAGGAGACCTCCGCGCTCTTTTCGGACTCGAGCTCGGCGTTCAGTTCGCCTTGGTGCGTCGGCTCGCCGTGGTCGCGCTTGAACGGCGTCGGCCGCTTCGGCTTGACCGGGGCGAACTTCTTCGTCGGCGCGTCCGCGTGCGGGACGCTGACGCTGCCGGGTTCCGGGACCTTCTGGTCCTGCGGCTTGGGCGGCACCGGCTTGGACTGCAGTGGCGCGGACTGCAGGGGCTTGGGCGGCAGTGGCTTGGGCTGCAGCGGCTTGGCGACCGACGGGACCATCGGCCGGACCGGCGCGAACATCCGCGTCGGCGGATCCACCAGCGCGACGCGCTCGGCGACCCGGGCCGCCAGCTCGTCGATCCGGTCTTCGCGTTCGTCGACGCGCGGCGCCGCGGGCGCCAGGCCGGCGCGGCCGCGCAGCGCGGTGTGCAGGCCGTCCCACAGCGTCCCGTCGGACTTGTCGCGCGGGTCCGGGTCGACCAGCACCACACCGAGGATCGGGATCTGCTGGTCGGCCAGCTGCCGCGCGACCGTGTGCAGCCACAGCGTGTTCGCGTGCCCGGCCTTGACGACCAGCACGGTCTCCGCGCCGAGGTGCTCCAGGTCGGTCCACGCGGTGCCCGGGGACACCGTGCCGACGCCGACCCGGCGTTCGCCGTCCTCGGCCTCCGGGTCGCCCGCGCCGAGCACGGTGACCTGGCTCTTGGTCTCGCTCGCCAGCTTGCGGACGTCCTCGCCCGGCAGGTCGTCCACGACGCTCGCGCGGCCGTCCTCGCCGAGCTGCTCCGCGACGTCGAGGGCGAGCGCGGCGGCGATCTTCGGCGCGCCGAGCTCCAGCAGCGACACCTCGGTGACGTCCTTCTGGATCGCGCGGACCAGCGTCGTGGCGACGCGCTTGCGTTCCGAGACCGCGCGGGAACGCTGCCACAGCCGGGCCGGGCCGCGGCGCTTCGACGGCAGTTGGGCGATCACGGACGCGCCGAGGTGCGTCGAGATCTCGCGGCGCAGCACCGGCCGGTCACGCGAGACCGCGCCGATGCCGGCGAACGCGATCCCGAGGGCCAGGCCCAGCGCGAACCCGATGCCGGCGTTGGTCGCGGTCGTCTTGAGGAACGCCTTCGGCAGCGCGCGGGGCGCGTCGACGATCTGGGTGCCGGCGGCGACCTGCGGGCTGCCGATGCCGGCCTGCTGGGCGCGGGAGTCGAAGTCCGAGACCTGCGACGCCAGTGCGGCACGGCGGCCGTAGAGGCCTTCGAGGGTGCTCGCGTTCGCGTTGCGGCCCTTGCCGGTCTCGTCGGCGATCTGCGCGTCGACCTTCGTCAGCTCGTCCTGGGCGTTCTTGCGCTGGTCGAGGATGGCCTTCGACTGCGCGGCCGCGGCGGCCTGGCTGCGCTGCACGTGGTCGGCGATGAACGTGTCGGCCAGCGCCTTGGCCTGCGCGACAGCCTCTTCGTCGGTCTTGGCCTTGACCGTGATCTGCATGACGTTGTTCGTCACCGGCAGGCCCGCGTAGTTCTTCATGAACTCTTCGGGCGATTCGGTGCTGTTGAGCTTCTTCAGCGCGCCTTCGGCGATCTGGGTGGTCGACAGCACCGCGACGTCGGTGCGCATCAGCGTGCCGCTGTCGGTCGGCGAGTCGTCCTGGTGGACCACGATCACCTTGGCGACCGCGGTCGGCGGGGCCGGCAGCAGGATCGCGACGAGAGCGCCCGCGATCAGCCCGAGCAGCGCCGTGGCCAGCCAGAACCGCTTGCGGCGGCGGATGGCGACGAACACCCGCGCCAGGTCGACCAGCGGAGCGGCCGGGGTTTCCGATGTAGTCGTCACGCCGAACCTGCCAAGGCTTTCTCGGTGGTGTTTTCTGGGGCTTCCGCCGCGGGTTCGGCGACCGGCTCACGGGGCCGGACGGGATGGGTGAGAACCGCGCCGATGATCTCCCGCCCGGCTTCCGAGCAGGCCTCGGCGAGGGAGACGAGCTCCCACGCGGTGCGGCTGGCCGTGCTGAGCACGACCAGCACGCCGGAGCTCGCCGCGGCGTCCGGGACGGTCGGGCGGCCGGGGGTGACCTCTTGGACGCGCAGCGGCAGCGACATCTCGTCGGCCAGGGCGGCCAGCTGCGTCGCGGCCAGCCGGGCCGTCTCGTCGTCGTCGGCCACCAGCAGCAGGATGTCGGCGGGGCCGGTGGCCACCCGGGCCAGTACCCGGCGGTACCGGATGCCGCGGTTGACGTCGTCGGCCGAGGTCGCCACCGGCGGCAGCACCCACGGCCGGTCGCCGCCGAGCAGGCGCCGCACCTTGCCGTACAGGCCGGTCGCCGGGAGGCGGTCGCCCGCCGGGGTCGGGACGTCGACGCCGGCGAGGATCGGCGAGCCGAGCGCGGACGCGATCTCCGGCTCGCCCCGCAGCCGCCGGTCGGCACGTGCGGTGAAGAGGTGCCCGAAGACCCCGATCAGGAAGAACAGCACGGCACCACCGGCGGCCAGCTGCGTCATCGTCGGGGCGGCCGGACCGGTCGGGCGCTCGGAGGGGCCGAGCACCACGGTGTTGCCGATGCCGGTCGCGAGGTCGGCCTGGTTGAGGTCGTTGATGGCCTGCTCCAGCGACGTCCGCAGGCCTTCGAGCTGCGTGCGGACCTGGACGCTCTCGACGGTCAGGTCCCCGCCGACGCTCTTGGCGAGGTCACTGATCTTCTGCGTGGTCAGCTGGACCTGCTGGCGCAGTGTCTCGCGCTGCTCCTGGGCCAGCTGCACCGAGGCGTCGGCCGAGTTGCTGGCGAGCTGCCCGGAGTACTTGACGAACTGCTGCGCGACCTGGTCGGCGAGCTGCTGGGCGTGCTCGGCGGTGTCGGCCGAGACAGTGAGCGTCACGACGTTGCCGTTCGCCACCGACGCCGTGACCTGCTTCTTCAGGTCGGCGCCGCTCGGGTGCCACGGCAGCTGCACGGCGGCCCGGTCGAGGACGACCGAGCTGGTCGCGACCTCGGCCTGGGTGAGCAGCTCGTCGGCCTGGCGCGGCCCTTGCAGCAGGACGCTGGACGAAGTCTGGTACCCGGGTGAGAAGAGCACCGAGGCGCCGGCGCCGACCGCCCCGCCCAGGACGGCGAGAGCGACCAGCAGCCGCCAGCGCCGGCGGAGAACCTGCCCGATCAGGCTCAGGCGCACCGTGTCGTCAGTCAACGGCTGGATCTCCATTCCTGAGGCGAGTACGCCGAACGGCTTCAGTGGATCGGCCGGTTACCCCAACCGTCGTCCGGCCGGGACCATTGGTTACACGTCCGGTGACTTCTTGACCGAACGGCGATCAGGAACCGAGTGCGTGCTCGTACGCGGCGAGGAGGGCTTTCGCCGAGTTCTCCCAGGACAGCGGGCCCGCGACCCGGGCCTGGCCGAGCTTACCCATCCTGACCCGCTCCTCGGGGTCGTCGAGCAGGCGCGAGACCAGGGCCGCGAACTCCGTTTCGTCGTTCGCCGGGGCGTACACCGCGGCGTCGCCGGCGGAGACGCGTGCCTCCCGCAGCTCGAACGAGACGATCGGCTTGCTCATCGCCATGTACTCCATGACCTTGTTCATCGTGGAGACGTCGTTGAGCGGGTTGAGCGGATCCGGCGACAGGCAGACGTCGGCGGTGGACAGGTACCGGACCAGGTCCTCGTCCGAGATCCGGCCGGTGAACTCGACCTGGTTGGCCAGCCCGAGCTTCGCCGAGAGGGCGACCATGTCGTCGAAGGCGTCACCGGAGCCGACGAACACGGCGTGCCAGTCGGTGCGGCCGACCTCGTCACGCAGCTTCGCGAGCGCGCGCAGGGCGTAGTCGACGCCGTCCTGCGGGCCCATCACGCCGAGGTAGGCCAGCAGGTACGGCTTGCCCTTCTTCAGCTCGGGCTCGACGGGGACCTCGTGGAACCGCTCGACCACCGGGGCGCTGCGCACCACGAAGACGTCCTCGGGCCGCTTGCCGCCGCGGATCCGGGCGACCTGCTTGTAGCTCTCGTTCGTCGAGATGACGACGTCGGCGGCGCGGTAGGTGGCGCGCTCCAGCGCGCAGACCCCGCGGTACAGGAGGTCCTGCCCGCGGTCGAAGCGCGACAGGTACAGCTCGGGACAGAGGTCGTGCTGGTCGAAGATGAACTTCGCGCCCTGGCGCTTGAGGACCTTCGCGACCAGGTACAGCAGGTCCGGCGGGTTGCAGGCGTGCACGACGTCGACCGGGCCGATCTTCCGGGCCAGCCGCAGCGTGTGCCACAGCGCGCTGCCGTACTCCTGCAGGTACCCGGCCGGGCCGCCGGTCGCGGCCTTCAACGGATAGCGGTGGATGTGGACGCCGTCGATGACGGCTTCGGCCTCGGTGTCGCGTTTCGTGCCCTGCGGGCAGATCACGTGCACCTCCCAGCCGGCGTCGCGCAGGGTCGTGGACTCCTGCCAGACGCGCCGGTCGAAGGGCACCGAAAGGTTTTCGACGAGGATGAGCGCTTTACCAGGCAAGGCCGGCGTATCCCTCTTCAAGGCGACGCTTCTCGGCGTCGGGCAGGCGGACGAGGTCGATCAGCACCCGGTCGCCGCCGTGCGGCAGGGCCGCCAGCACGTCCGGGTCCTTGCAGCCGACGATCACGACGTCGGCGTGGTCCATGACTTCCTGGACGGATCCGGCGAGCAGTTGCCCGAGGTGCGGGAGCCGGCCCTCGATGTACTCGCGGTTCGCGCCCATCAGCCGCGAGAGGCTGACGTTCGCGTCGTAGATCTTGAGGTCGTAGCCCTTGCCGAGCAGCTTCTCGGCCAGCTCGACCAGCGGCGACTCGCGCAGGTCGTCGGTACCCGGCTTGAACGACAGCCCGTACAGCCCGACCTTGCGCTTGCCGGTGCGCGCGACCAGGTCGAACGCCCGCTGCAGGTGCTCTTCGTTGGAGCTGAGCACGTGCGACAGGATCGGCACCTTCACGTCGGCGCGGTGCGCGGCGTAGACCAGCCCGCGCAGGTCCTTCGGCAGGCACGAGCCACCGAACGCGAACCCGGGCTTCAGGTAGGCCGGGCTGATGTTGAGCTTGGTGTCGGCGAGGAAGACGTCGATCACCTGGTGCGAGTCGAGGCCGAGCGCGCGGCAGATCGAGCCGAGCTCGTTCGCGAACCCGATCTTCAGGCCGTGGAAGGAGTTGTCGGCGTACTTCGTCATCTCCGCGACCGGGATCGGCACGCGGAAGACCGGGCCGGGCAGGCCCTCGTAGAGCGCCGCGACGGCGTCACCACTGGTGGCGTCAATCTCGCCGATCACGGTCTTCGGCGGGTCGAAGAAGTCGCGGACGCTGGTGCCCTCGCGCAGGAACTCAGGGTTCACCGCGACACCGAAGTCGACACCGGCCGTGCGGCCGGACGCCTTCTCCAGGATGGGAACCAGCAGGTCGAGGCAGGTACCGGGCAGCATCGTGCTGCGGAAGACGACGGTGTGCCGCTCGGTCTTCTTCGCGATCGCCTCGCCGATCTCCTCGGCGACGCGCTCGAGGTAGACCGTGGAGAGGCTGCCGTTCGGCGCCGATGGCGTACCCACGCAGACGAGCGAAATCTCGCTGTCGGCGACGGCTTCCGCGACGTCGGTCGTGGCTCTCAGCGCCCCGCTCGCCACGACTTCGGCGGTCAGCTCGCCGATCCGCTCCTCGACCACCGGGGCCTTGCCCTGGGTGATGAGGTCGATCTTGACCGGGTTGACGTCCACGCCGACCACCCGGTGCCCCTGCCCCGCCAAGCACGCCGCGGAGACACATCCGACATAACCGAGCCCGAAGACACTGATCTTCACGCCAAAACCTCCGCTTTTCCCACGCGACCCATGAGTTGGTCGGCGGGCCCCCCTGGATCGTTACCGCGAGGGCCGCGAACGGGGTAATGCGTGTGACGGCCGTGAGGCGCAACAGTTTTCGGGTAAGAATCGCGTCTCGATTCGCCCGGGAATTGCATCTTGCAGGTGGGCGGGCAACGCGTTCGGCGCGGTTCCGGTCAGCGTTCCCCGAGAAGGCGTTTCCGTTCCGGGGTGTAGGTCCACCACGGCCGGGGCGGCGCGCCGCCGGCCTGGTCGACGGCCGACATGAAGGTGTCGAGCACACACGGGTCGTGCCGGTGCCCGTCGGTCGCGCAGAGGCGTTCGTACAGCTCGACGGGATCGCGCCCGGCCAGCTGGGCGGGTTCGGTGATGCCGAGCCGGCTGAGGTCGCGGACCATCGCCGGGCCGATGTTGGCCAGCTTCAGCAGTTCGCTCATGGGCCCAGCACAGCAGCCGGGGCCGGCCCGTGTCTTGAACGGATCGGCCCCGGACGCGCGTGCGTCAGTTGTTGTTCACGAAAGTCGTGGCGAGGCTTTCGCCCTTGCTGATCGCATTGGTGTGGTTCTCGATCGGCGAGACGGTCGAGTTCTTGAAGCAGATGTACGTCACACCGGAGTCGGTGCCGCCGTTGGACGGGTCGGGGTTGATGCCGAGGTCCTTCGCCGTCGCGTAGGAGGCTTCACCGATGATCTGGGTCGGGCCGGTGTCGCCGATGACGGCGTACTCGATCTTGCCGTTGTAGATCACCGCGCAGGAGCCGCCGCCCTTCAGCTGCGACGAGGAGTACTTCCAGATGCTGCTCGAACTCGGCACGACGATGTAGGGCAGCTTCGCGGCGCTGAGCGGCTTGCCGTCGGACTGGTGGAACGCCGTGTCGTCCTGGTAGCAGCAGTCGGTGTTCTCGTTGCACTGCGTCGTGCGCTGGCCGTCGCAGTCGATGTCCATGTCGGCCTTCCAGAAGACCGCGCCGTTCGCGTCGCAGACGGCGACCGTCTTGGCCGAGACGTCCTCGTCGGTCTTGTACTTGCCGTTGGAGATCTGGTGGCAGCTGGTGGTCTTGGCCAGCAGCTGGGCCGCGGTCGGCCCGGCTTCGACGGAGGCCGGCGCCGCGGCGGGGGCCGGGGCCGCCGACGCGAGTGCCGAGGGCATCACGGCCGCGGCAAGCGCCATGGTCGCGAGCAGG
This sequence comes from Amycolatopsis sp. NPDC049252, assembly GCF_043197175.1. Taxonomy (NCBI): domain Bacteria; kingdom Bacillati; phylum Actinomycetota; class Actinomycetes; order Pseudonocardiales; family Pseudonocardiaceae; genus Amycolatopsis; species Amycolatopsis sp. NPDC049252. The sequence goes on along the minus strand of NZ_JBICSQ010000002.1, from coordinate 312,180 downwards.
ATCAGTTTCCGCATTCCTGGTGCTCCCTTTAGTTAGGAAACTTTCCTTACGGCGGCGAGGCACACAGGATGCACCCGGACCGTGACGGGTTCAAGACCCAGAGGTACGAGAATTTCCCAGCATCCGGCGGGACTTGACGAAAACCCTGCTCACCGGACGCGGTCCGCGCGGAAACCGGGTTGGCGCCGTGTTCCGGCCATCGGGAAGTCCGATCGACGGTCATACCGGCATACCGATTTACCGGCTGACAAGCTCATGCAGCTGCGATCAAACTGTCAGGCAGACAACCCGTCTGACGGTTATACCGACTAACCGTCCCCCAGCCGGCAAGCCCACCGACGCCCAGGCGCGCGGCCCGGCTACGTCCACCCGGTCAGCAAGCGCAGAGCCAGTGCCGGCGGCGTACAGCCAGCCCGGCAGCCAGAATGACGGTTATACCGACTACCGGTCATACCGACGGCCGTCGGACCGACCAACCGTCAGACAGGCAACCCGTCTGACGGTTATACCGACTAACCGTCAGACCGCCGAAACAGCCGCCCCCACCAGCCCTTGCGGAGGCCTCCCGACAGAACCCCGTCGAGCCAGGCGTCGTCAAGGTCGTGACGCAGCTCCGTACGTGCCTGCAGCCAGCCGTCGCGGCTGGTTTCGCCGCCGTCGCTCGTGTACACGCGGGTTGCGCCCGCCTGCTTGAGCCGTGCCAGCACCCGTCGGTCGTAGGCGCCGAACGGCAGCGAGTACCGCCGCACCGGCTTGCCGCACAGGTCGCCGAGGAGCTTCGGCGCCTCCGTCAGCTCCCGACGGGCGTGGCGGTCGTCGAGCCGGCGCCAGTCGCGGGGTTCCCAGCCGTGCGAGCCGATCTCCATGCCGGCGCGGGCGAGCTCGCGCAGGGCGTCGCGGTCGAGATAACCGCGCTGCCCGAGACGGCCGGCGAGCGGGAAGAACTCCGCCGTCAGCCCGCGCTCGACGAGCCGGGGCAGGGCGATCTCGACGTCGGACTCGTTGCCGTCGTCGAAGGTGAGGTGGACGTCGTCGCGGTCTTGGACCGCGTCGAGGATGCGCTCGAACTGCTCGACCGTCACCCAGCGCTCGTTCTCCCCCGGCTCGAGCTGGCGAGCCGGCCGGCCGATCCCGTGCATGGCGAGGTTCACCGCCACCGCTCCACCCCCTGCCACCGCACGTAGTCGAGCTATTACCTCGATTAATCGCGGAAGCAAACGGGTGAGTTACACCCTTTTTCCGGCAATCAGCCTTTCCGGATCTCCATCGTGCAGCACTTCGGTCCGCCACCGGCTTTCCGCAGCTCAGAGATGTCGACGTAGACCGGCTCGTACCCTCGGGCGGCGAGCAGTTCACCCAGTCGTGTCGCCTCGACCGGCAGCACGACGTTCCGGCCGTCGGACACCCCGTTGAGCCCGAAGCACTCGGCGTCGGCCGCGGTGGCGAGCACGGCGTCCGGGAACAGCCGCTCCAGCACGCGGCGCGAGCCCGCGGAGAACGCCTCCGGGTAGTAGACGATCTGCGCGCGGGTCGTGTCGGTCGATTCGGCGAGCACGAACAGCGCCGTGTCGAGGTGGTAATAACGCGGGTCGACCAGGTTGAGCGAGACGACCGGGACGCCGAGCACCTCCTGCGCCTCGGCGTGCGCGGCGGGGTCGGTGCGGAAGCCGGTGCCGGCCAGCAGCAGGCTGCCCGTCCAGGCGAAGTCCCCCTCGGCTTCGTTGATCTTCTCCGGCATGGTGATGTCGCGGTAGCCGTGCTCGACGAACCAGCGGCGGAAGTGCTCGGCCTCGGCGGAGCGCTGCGGCGCGCGGAACCGCGAGCCGAGGACGCGGCCGTCGACGACCGTGCCGGAGTTCGCGGCGAAGACCATGTCGGGCAGGCCGGGCTGGGGCTCGATCTCCTCGACGGTGTGGCCGAGGCGGCGGTAGGTGTCGCGCAGCTCGGTCCACTGCGCGACGGCGACGTCGGCGCTGACCGGCTGGGTCGGGTCCATCCAGGGGTTGATCACGTAGTCCACCGCGAAGAAGCGCGGCGGGCACATCAGGTATCGGCGGGTGGTCGGTACACGAGTGGCCAAGGGCTGTGATCCCTGCATGATTGCAGGGTAAGTGCTGCCTAAACTCGCAATCAATCGCTGTTCGCTGCGCGTATCTGTGCTAAATGTTGCGTGTGAACACCATCGACCAGCGAATCGTTTCGTGTCTCGTGGCGAACGCGCGATCGAGCTACGCGGAGATCGGCAAGGTCGTCGGACTCTCGGCGCCGGCGGTCAAACGGCGGGTCGACCGGCTGCTCGAAACCGGCATCCTGCGCGGCTTCACGGCGGTCGTCGACCCGGAGGCGCTGGGCTGGGGCACGGAGGCGTTCGTCGAGGTCACGTGCCAGGGCAACATCACGCCGGCCCGCATCCGCGCGCGGCTGGAGCCGCTGCCGGAGGTGGTGGCGGCGTACACGGTGTCGGGCGCGGCGGACGCGATCGTCCACCTGCGCGCGGCCGACATCCACCACCTGGAGACGGCGCTGGAGCGGCTGCGCGGGCTGGAGATCGTGGACCGGACGGTGTCGACGGTCGTCCTCTCCCGGCTGCTCGAACGGCCGCCGACGCCGGAGGAGTGACGCCGGAATCCGCCGTTCGCCGGGCCGGGCGTCGGACGCCGGTCGCACGTCGCCCGCTGGTCGAAGGGCGAAAGATGAACGAACGCGGGGCGGCGCCCCCCGCTTTCCAGCGTAGCGGCGGGTACCGACGGTTTCAGGTGCCGAGCGCGCGCAGGACCGCCGGGGCCTCGTCCGGGTGCAGGCGCAGCTCGGTGCGGCCCGCGTGGAACGTGATGGCCTGCTCGTCCACCGCCTGCATCGTCAGCTCGCCCGGCTCGAACGCCGCCGGTGGGCGGCCCGGGGCCAGCCACCGGACGCGGCCGCCGCCCACGTGCAGCCTGCCCTGCTGCTCGCGGCCGTCCGTCAGGTCCGGGTCGCGCAGCACGCACGGGATCTTCACCTGCTCGCCGCGGGCCAGCGCCTCCTGACGCGCCTTGCGGCGGCGGGCGCCGAAGAACTCGGCCGTGTCGACCATCGTCAGCACGTGGCCCGCCAGCACGATGAACCCCCGCACCAGGGCTCCGACGAGTTCCCCCATACCTCCAAGTCATACCCGAGCACGGCGTCGGCCGCCCCGTGCCACCCTTACCCCCATGACCGACAGCATCGTCAGCGAGCACGCGGGCGGCGTCGCCCTGCTGACCGTCGACGCGCCCGGCAGCCGCAACGCGCTCACGCTCGAGCTGTCCTCGCAGCTCGCGGCGGCCGTCGCGGCCGCGGAGCGGGACGAGTCGGTGCACGCCGTCGTGGTCACCGGCACCCCGCCGGCCTTCTGCGCCGGCGCCGACCTCGCCGCGCTGGGCGCCGCCGACGAGGCCGGCCTGCGCGCCATCTACGAAGGCTTCCTCGCCGTCGCGCGCTGCGCCCTGCCGACGATCGCGGCGGTCGGCGGCGCGGCCGTCGGCGCCGGGCTGAACCTCGCGCTCGCGGCGGACGTCCGGCTGGCCGGGCCGCACGCGAAGTTCGTCGCCCGGTTCCTGGAGCTGGGCCTGCACCCGGGCGGCGGGATGACGTGGATGACGCAGCGGCTGGCCGGCCCGCAGCAGGCCGCCGCGATGACGTTGTTCGGCCGGCCGCTCGACGCCGAGGCGGCGGTGCGCGCCGGGCTGGCGCTGCGCGTGGTCGAGGGCGAGCACGACGAGCTCGTGGCCGCGGCGCGCGAGCTGGCGGCCCCCGCGGTCGCCGCGCCGCGCGAGGCCCTGCTCGCCACCAAGCGCAGCCTCCGGACGACGGCCTCACTGGCCGCGCACGCCGACGCCGTCGACGTCGAGATCGAGCCGCAGCTCGCCTCGCTGGCGTCCCCGGAGTTCGCCGAACGACTGGCGGCGATGCGAGCGCGGATCCGGGCGCGGCCGTGATTCCCAGCAGATGGACGCGACGCGCGAGACACGCGTCACAGCGTTCGAAAAGATATTCCCGTTACCATCGGTAACAGGTATTTGTCGGACCAGCACAGAAGAACCACCAGCGCAGCCGAGAGGTCGTTCGACTGTAGGGACACTGGGAACATCGTGGTCATGCGCGAGCTAACCTCGTGGTAGGGCCTGGTGCCCCGAATGTCACGACACCGGGCAAGAGCGACCGAAGGCCGCATCGTCGGGAGAGAGGGAATCCCTGACCCATGAGCACGAGTGCGAACGGCAACGGCGCTGGTCACGGCTCGCTCGCCGCGACCAGGAAGACCGAGGTCAGCAAGCTGGACCGGGTCGTCATCCGGTTCGCGGGCGACTCGGGTGACGGCATGCAGCTGACCGGTGACCGCTTCACGTCAGAGGCCGCCGCGTTCGGCAACGACCTGTCGACCATGCCGAACTTCCCCGCCGAGATCCGCGCCCCGCAGGGCACGATCCCGGGCGTCTCCTCGTTCCAGGTCCACTTCGCCGACTACGACATCCTCACCCCCGGCGACCGGCCGGACGTGCTGGTGGCGATGAACCCGGCCGCGCTCAAGGCGAACCTCGGCGACGTGCCGCGCGGCGGCACGATCATCCTCAACACCGACGACTTCATCAAGCGGAACCTGACCAAGGTCGGCTACGCCACGGACCCGCTGGACGACGACACGCTCACCCCGTTCCAGGTGCACCGGGTCGCCATGTCGACCCTGACCCAGGGCGCGCTCGCCGACACCGGACTCGGCAAGAAGGACGCCGAGCGCTGCAAGAACATGTTCGCCCTCGGCCTGCTGTCGTGGATGTACCACCGGCCGACCGAAGGCACCGAGCGGTTCCTGCGCGAGAAGTTCGCGAAGAAGCCGGACATCGCCGAGGCCAACATCCTGGCCTTCCGCGCGGGCTGGAACTACGGCGAGACGACCGAGTCGTTCGCGACGACGTTCCAGGTCGCGCCGGCCAAGCTGAACCAGGGCACCTACCGGCAGATCACCGGCAACACCGCGCTGGCCTACGGGATCGTCGCCGCCGGACAGCAGTCCGGGCTGCAGATCCTGCTCGGCACCTACCCGATCACCCCGGCCTCGGACATCCTCCACGAGCTGTCCAAGCACAAGAACTACGGCATCCTCACCTTCCAGGCCGAGGACGAGATCGCCGGCATCGGCGCCGCGCTCGGCGCGTCCTACGGCGGTGCGCTCGGCGTCACCTCGACGTCCGGCCCGGGTGTCGCGCTGAAGTCGGAGACCATCGGCCTCGGCGTGATGATGGAACTGCCGCTGGTCGTCATCGACGTCCAGCGCGGCGGCCCGTCGACCGGCCTGCCGACCAAGACCGAGCAGGCCGACCTGCTGCAGGCGATGTTCGGCCGCAACGGCGAGTCGCCGGTGCCGATCATCGCGCCGCTGTCGCCGGCGGACTGCTTCGACGCGGCCATCGAGGCCACCCGGATCGCGCTGAAGTACCGCACGCCGGTGCTGCTGCTGTCGGACGGCGCGATCGCCAACGGCTCCGAGCCGTGGCTGATCCCGGACGTCGCGACGCTGCCCGACCTGCGCGTCGAGTTCGCGACCGAACCCAACTCCGACAACGACTCCGGCGAGTTCTGGCCCTACGTCCGCGACCCGGAGACCCTCGCCCGCGCCTGGGCGATCCCGGGCACGCCCGGCCTGCAGCACCGCATCGGCGGCCTGGAGAAGGCCGACCGGACCGGGCACATCTCCTACGACCCGGACAACCACGACAAGATGGTCCGGCTGCGGCAGGCGAAGATCGACGGCATCGACGTCCCCGACGTCGTGGTCGACGACCCGAGCGGCGGCAAGGCCCGGGTGCTCGCGCTCGGCTGGGGCTCCAGCTTCGGCCCGATCGGTGCCGCGTGCCGCCGGGTGCGCAAGCTCGGCATGCCGATCGCGCAGGCCCACCTGCGCCACCTCAACCCGCTGCCGTCGAACCTGGGTGACGTGCTCCGCTCCTACGACAAGGTCGTGGTGCCGGAGATGAACCTCGGTCAGCTTTCTCTGCTACTGCGCGCGAAGTACCTGGTGGACATCCACTCGTACACCAAGGTCGCCGGGATGGCGTTCAAGGCCGAAGAGCTGCAGAACGTGTTCTCGGAGATCATCACTGGGGTTACGGAGGCCGTGAAGTGACTGCGATCGACCTGGGGCTGCCGACTCTCGGCGGTCTGGATCTCGTCCCGACCACCGACGAGCCGCAGAAGGCCAAGGACTACAAGTCGGACCAGGAGGTCCGCTGGTGCCCCGGCTGCGGCGACTACGTCGTGCTCAACGCGGTCCAGTCCTTCTTGCCCACGCTCGGCCTCAAGCGCGAGAACATCGTGTTCGTGTCCGGGATCGGCTGCTCGTCGCGGTTCCCGTACTACCTGAACACCTACGGCATGCACTCGATCCACGGCCGCGCGCCGTCGATCGCGACCGGCCTGGCGACCACGCGGCCGGACCTGTCGGTGTGGGTCGTCACCGGTGACGGCGACGCGCTGTCCATCGGCGGCAACCACCTGATCCACGCGCTGCGCCGCAACGTGAACATCAAGATCCTGCTGTTCAACAACCGGATCTACGGGCTGACCAAGGGCCAGTACTCGCCGACGTCGGGGCCGGGCATGGTCACCAAGTCGTCGCCGATGGGTTCGGTGGACACGCCGTTCAACCCGCTGTCGCTGGCCATCGGCGCCGAGGCGTCCTTCGTGGGCCGCGCGATGGACTCCGACCGCAAGGGCCTCACCGAGGTCCTGCAGGCCGCGGCGCAGCACCGCGGGTCGGCACTGGTGGAGATCTACCAGAACTGCCCGATCTTCAACGACGGCGCGTTCGACGTCCTCAAGGACGCCGACGAGGCCGCCGCCCGGCTGATCCCGCTGCAGGCCGGTGCGCCGATCCGGTTCGGCCCGAACCAGGAGTTCGGCGTCAAGCGCGGCGACTGGGGCGGCTTGGACGTCGCCAAGGTGGCCGACATCGGTGAGGACAACATCGTCGTGCACGACCCGACGATCACCGACACGTCGTACGCGTTCGCGCTCTCGCGCCTCGGCGACCAGAGCCTGAACCACGTCCCGACGGGCATCCTGCGCCAGGTCGAGCGCCCCACCTACGACGACGGCGCCCGCGCCCAGGTCGAGGAGGCCCGCGCGGCCCGCAAGCCGGACCTGCAGGGTCTGCTGCGCGGCAAGGACACCTGGACGGTCGCGTAACCCGAGAGGCCACCTCAGCACGAGGTGGCCTTTTTGGTGTTGCCTGATTGGGACGCTTGTCCTAAGTTTTAGGTCAACCGACCTGAGGAGGTGGTGCGGGATGGCCGCACCGTTCGTGTTCTTCGACGTCCGCACGTCCGATGTGGACGGAAGCAAGCGGTTCTTCGCCGAGCTGCTGGGCTGGCAGGCGAGCGGCCCGCTGCTCACCGAGGACGGCGCGCCGTGGGGCGGCCTCACGGAACTGGCCCCGGACGACGAGCGCGCGCCGCAGTGGCTGCCCTACGCCGCGGTGTCCGATGTGGACACCGCGGCGGCGAAAGCGGTGGAGCTGGGCGGAAAGCTCGTGCGCGAACGCACGGACCTGCCGGTCGGCTCGCTGGTCGTCGTCACCGATCCCGGCGGGGCCGCGATGGTGCTGTTCCAGGCGGCATGAACGCTCAGACGATCGGGCGGAACCCGACGCGCTCGGCGTCTTCGGCGGTGCGGAACCAGACCTCGGCCACCATCTTCGGGAACTGCTCGGACTCGTCGGTGCAGTACCGCAAAGCCGTGACGCTGGCCTTCACCTCGAAGGCGTCGCTGGGCCGGCCGCCGCCGGGGCGGGGCATGGCCGAGCCGGGACCGAACGGGCCGGGCGGAACCGAATCCTCGGCCGTCTCCCGCGCGGGCGGGGGTGGGGGCGGCTCCGGCGCGACGCCGACGGCCGTCTGGTTCGGCTGCACCGACGGCTCGAACAGCGAGCCGCTGTGCGCGCCGGACAGCTCGGGGTCGCGGCGCTCGACCGTGCGCATCGACGGCTGGATTGGCTGCGGGGCGTCGAACCCGCCCCGCACCGACCCCAGGCCGCGCGGTTGGCGCTTCGGCAGCACCTGCGTCGCCTCGGCCGGGGTCTCCGGCGGCACGTCCAGCTCACCGTCGGACGCGTCGTCGCCCGCGAAGGCGTACTGCGGCGTCTCGTCGTCCTCGGGCTCTTCCTCGCGGACCGAACCCGGGTGCGCGCTGATGTAGCGGGTGCGCTCCACCGGCTCTTCGAACGCCGACCGCTGCTCGGCCGGCTGGTGGTCGAACCAGTCCGGGTCCTGCGGTCGGGGCTGCGGCTCCGCGCCCGGCGGCCGGAACAGCGACCCGGCGGTGTCCGGCTCGAGCTGCTGCTCCAGCTGCGAAAGCGCCGGGGCGGCCTCGGGCTCGAAGTGCTCGTCGTCCTCCGGGCTCAGGTACTCGGACGCGGCCGTGCGGTACGGGTCGTCCGGCTCCGGCTCCGCGACCGGCGCCATCACCTGCGTCGCCGACGCCGGGTAGGCGTCCTCGGGCTCCGGCTCGGGTTCCGGCCGGTAGTCGGGCGCCGGCGGGGTCCGCGGCGGCACCTGCGAGTCCAGCTCGGCGAAGTCCTGGTCGATGTCGTCGTGGACGTCGTCGAGGCTCACCGGCGACGCGACCAGCGTCCCCGGGTACGACGTCTCCTGCGGCCGGGCCTCTTCGTACGGGTTGTGCTCGTACCGGCTCTCGTCGTCGTCATAGGACGGCGCGGGTCGCGTGAAGCCCTCGGCGCCCGAGGTGGCCAGCCCGGCGGCGTTCGCGGGGGTGCGCGCGGCGTCGGCGTGGGCCTGCGCCAGCGCGCTCTCCAGCTTGCGGACGCTCTTGCGGAGCGGCAGCACCAGCACCAGCCAGGTGAGCAGTACCCCGACGAAGAACGCCGCGAGGCTCCACAGCCAAACCTGTCCGAAAATGGACATCTATCCCTGCCCCTAGTTCAGTGCGTGCGCGCGACCAGGTAAGCGGCAACCGACTCGCAGGCGTCCCGTGCGGGGGACGCCGGCAGCGCGGTGAGCTCGGCACGCGCGCGCTGAGCGTAGTCGGAAAGGGTGACGCGCGCGCGTTCGAGTCCGCTACTCGCGCGCAGCAGCTCGAGTGCTTCCTGGACGAGGTCGTCGTCGGCGATCGGCCCGGACAGCAGCTCGACCAGCCGGGGGTCGGTCCCGGGGTCGGCCAGCGCGTACAGCATCGGCAGCGTCCGAACGCCTTCACGCAGGTCGGTGCCCTGCGCCTTGCCGAGCTCGTCGGACGCCGAGGCGATGTCGATGATGTCGTCGGAGATCTGGAACGCGGTGCCGATGATGTCGCCGAACCGGCGCAGCGCCTCGATGTGCTCGTCGGCGGCGCCGGACATCATCCCGCCGAACCGGCCGGACGTCGCGATCAGCGAGCCGGTCTTCTGCGCGATCACGGTGAGGTAGTGCGAGACGGCGTCGTCACCCGGTCCGGGGCCGACGGTCTCGCGCATCTGCCCGGTGACCAGCTCGCCGAAGGTCTCGGCGATGATCCGCGCCGCGTCCGTGCCGAGGTCGGCGACCAGCCGCGAGGCGTGGGCGAAGAGGAAGTCGCCGGTCAGGATGGCGATGGTGTTGTCCCAGCGCGCGTTGACGCTCTCGGCGCCGCGGCGCATGTCCGCCTCGTCCATCACGTCGTCGTGGTAGAGCGTGGCCAGGTGCACCAGCTCGACCGCGGCGGCGGCGATCACGACGTGGTCGTCCTGCTTCGGCCCGAACTGCGCGGACAGCAGGGTGAACAACGGACGGAAGCGTTTGCCCCCCGCCTCGACCAGGTGCAACGCGGCGTCGTTGACGGCCTGGACGTCACTGCGCACGACCTCGCGCAGCAGCTTCTCGACGTCGGCCAGCCCGGCGGCGATCGAGCGCAGCAGGGTCTCGTCGGCGATCTGCAGGCCAACCGACGAGCGCAGGTCCTCGAGGGCGCCACCCGGCGCAGCGGGGAGGGATCCCGCCCCGGGGGCTGGGGAAGGCACAGACACGTCGGCTCCGCTCTACTCGTGCACCGGTCGGGTTCTCCCCTGAGCGTAGTGGCTGCCCCGCGTCACCGTTTACCCGCTGTCCTGCGGAAACGGTGACGAACATGACACCGCGGCGGCGCTTGATCCCGACGCCCTCGAGGCAGGTCGGGCTGACCACGAGATCGCGGTACGGGCACCGCTCGCGACGTCGAGCCGGACACGTATCCGGATACCGCGGGGATCACCCAACGGGTGGTTCATGATCCACGAAGGGGTGATCAGCGGTTTCGGACGCAACGGGCGGCTCGGACAGGCGGATATTCACGGCGTGGAAGAACTGCCGAACCCGACAGCTCTCCCGGTCAGCAAGGAGGACAGCGCAATGCGCACTATCGCGAGGCGAGCGGGGCTCGCCGGAACGCTGTTGGTGGCCGGACTCGCTGTGGCCGTGCCGGCTCAGGCCGCGCCGCAGCCGGGTGTGGCCCAGATCGGTTCGGCCGACTTCACGAAGGCCGGCTCGACGATCACGGTGCCGGCGCAGGGCAAGTGCTCGGTGGCCGGCCCGACGACCGCGACGGCCCAGTCGGTGTCCAAGACGGGCATCACGTTCGGCGGCGGCACGTCGTCCTGCACGACGACGGTGACGGACCCGAACACGGACGCCACGACGACCACCTCCACAGCGACGGGCAAGAACTTCGAGCTGTCGGCACTGGTGAGCGCGGGCGGACCGCGGATCAAGCTGTCGACGTTCAAGGTGACCTGCACGGCGACCCACACACAGACGAACGCCGGCTGGACGTACGGCGGCATGAGCGGCATCCCGAACCCGCCGAGCCCGGTCCCGGTGGGCTACGTGTCCCCGATCAAGAAGTCGAACGGCACGGTGCTGGCGAACGCGGTGTTCAACACCCAGAACCTCCCGGGCGACGGCAGCATCGGCCTGACGATGCTGCGCATCAACTTCCTCCCGGCGTCGGGCATCACGGGCCAGGTGATCCTGGGCCACACGTCCTGCTCGCCGACGCCTTAGGTCACTCGAGGGCCGCGGCCGTTCGCCGGCCGCGGCCCTCTTGACCTGCGGATTCTTCCCTGGCGGAACCTTGGTAGGCTACGAGCCGTCGGATACGCAGGGTGCTCGGGCCGGAGCACCCAGCAAGCTAGGGGAGAGCTGACGTGACGACGGTTGTGGTGAGCGGTCGTGGGTGAGGGGCCGGTTTACGACCCGGGCGGCAACTGGCAGCTGCCGGGGCCGAATGGGGTGCCGCGGGCTGGGTTTTATGGGGCTGCGGGCTCGGGGGTAGGTGGGCCGGGGTTCCAGTACGACGAGGCGACACTGCAAGAACTGGTCAGGGAGTGGCGAGATCTGGCGGCTGAGTTCCGCACCGACCTCGCACACGCGGAAGTGCTCGCCCGCGCGCAGGGACCAGGTCTCGAATACGCGAGCGGAGGCAACGCGGAACTGATCCGATCGTCCGGTGAGTCCCTGTACTCAACGTTGCAGCAGCGGATCGACTACTGCGAAACGATGGCGAACAAGTACGTCACCGCCCTGGGAAAGTACGCGACCGCCGAAGAGACTCACGCCACGGAAATCGGCAACACCCCGAAGGGCATCATCTAGTGCGCCGGATCATTTTTCCCGTCTGCATCGGATTCGTGGCACTCACCGCGTGTTCACCAGAAACTTCAGGTGTCGCCTCGCCGGCGAACACACCAAGCTCTTCATCGGTCTCGAGCACGAGCCCCGAGGTGCCTGGTCCCGGTGTCCCGAAGGTCGAGTCCCCGATCGACACGGATCAGTTCGCATCCGCGCCGTGCACTGCGATGACCGAATCCCAGGTGATGGAGCTTTTCGGCCGGTCCGTCACACCAAAACCGGACCTGCAGGGGCCGGCCGGCCCAACGTGTACCTGGGACCCGGCGGACGGATCGGGCGCGAGCATCAACCTCATCTTCTCCAAGGTCGACCGACTGGGTCTGACCAGCGTGTATCAGGCAAAGGACAGCACCTACAAGTTCTTCCAGGTTCTCGAATCGGTCGGCGATTACCCCGCGGTGGCGTACGGAACCTCGGATCACCGAGCCGACGGCAGCTGCTCGATCGCAGTCGGCACGAGCGACCGCAACACCGTGGACATCGCCGTCACCCAGTCTCGCGAGAAGATCGGGAAAAGCGACCCTTGCGCGGTCGCCCAAACCGTTGGCGCCAAAGTCCTCGCTACCCTCAAGGGAGGCAATTGATGGCCACCGAAGTGCCGCTGACTGCCGCGCAGATCTACGAACAGGTCACCGGTGGTAATGGCATCGGTTCGTTGGCCGATGCACACGACGGGGCCGGCCAGCTCACCAATCGGATGGTTGAACGGGCTCAGCGGATCAGTGCGCTGCGGGCCAAGACCATGTCCGGGTGGCAAGGTGCCGCTGGGGACTCTGCCGCCGATGCCACCATTCCGCTTGTTCGGGCCGCCGCTGATGATGCTGTTCATCTTGAGACCGCTCGGACGGCTGTCGGGGCTCAGATGGATGCCTTTGGGACGGCCAAGAACTCCGTGAAGCCCGTTGCGCCTCAGCCGCCTGAACTCACCTCTGGTGACCTTCTCAATGTGCTCACCGGGGATGGCCAGTCCTACAACACCAAGGTTGCCGGGTGGCAGGCCGACAGTCAGGCCAACATCGATGCCTTTGGTGCCTACCACTCCGCCAGCACCGCCAACGGCGGGCGGATGCCTGCTCAGTACGCGCAGATCGCGGACTCCGGGGCGCCCGTCTCCATGACCACCCCTGGGCAGGAGACGAGGGGGAAGACCACCACCACTGGGCGGCCCACGACCTTTGCCACTGATACCGGTGAATGGGCGCGGAATCCGCGTCAGCCCGGCGTTTCCGGGCAGGAACGCACCTCTGGGCAGGATCAGAACGTCCAGGCTGGGCGCAACCAGGTGCAGCCCACCAACCAGCAGGGCAACCAGGCTGTGGCGCAGACTCCCGGAGGCGGGTCCTTCGACAGCACCCACGCCAACAACTACGTACCCCAGCCGGTCACTCCCCCGGCCGCTCAGGGCGGGTATCAGTTCGGACCCAGCGGGCAGCTTGTCAGCAACCTCGGCGGCGGCTCCGGTTACCAGCCCTACGGTGACTTCGGGCCGGGCACCGGCGGGTTCGGGCCGGGGACCGGGACCAGCACTGGGACCGGGCCGGGAAACAGCACCAGCGGACGGTACGGCGGCCCGAACGGCGGCGTCGTCACCCCGCGTGGGCCAGGAAGTGGATCCGGTGCCCGTCTTCCCGACGAACGCCTCCCCGGGCAGCCCGGCTCACGCGGTATCGCCGGCGCCCGAGGGGCCAACGGGATGCCCATGGGTACCGCCGCCGGTGGGCGGGGGGCCAAGGACGAAGACAAAGAGAAGAAGACCGCTGCCTACCTGAAGAACCCCGATCCTGACGAGACCTTCGGCGGGTTCATCGAGAAGCCCATGCCGCCCGTCATCGGGGAGAACCGGCCGAAGTAGCCAGGAGGACACGCACCAGTGGTGCTCAAGGCCGACATCTCGCTCGACACCCTGCTCACCGCCCTGCGCCAGGCCGGCTGCGGCGAACCGCACCCGGTCTTCGCCGGGGGTCTGCGGTATGTCCCGCCGTCCGCCGCACGACAGACCAGCCGGGCGGCGTTTGAGGAGCTCAGCGAACACTGCTTCACCCAGGGCGACGGCTTCACGCCCGAATTCGACGACGTCCTTCACCTGCTCGACCGGCCCGCGACGGAGTTCTTCGCCTACGCCCGCGACCTCACCGAACAGATCGGGGTCCTGGTCGCCGCGCGAGGGAGGACTGCCGTCACTGCGGTCTGTCAGGGCACCCGGGTGTGGCTCAAGGGGGTTCCGCCGGACACCCATCCCGTCGACGCGCTCGTCGCGAACCTGCCGCCGTACCGCGCCGCCGAATTCAAGCCCTTCACCCTGCCGCAGCAGGACTTTCGGGACGCGCCGGTCAGCGACGTCTTCGATGACGCGCCGGCGCGCAGCCGGGAGGCGCAACGGCTCGACGATCTCCTGAAGCAGCCGCACGTCGGGATCGGGCAGCTGTACGCCGCCAAGCAGGTGGACGGGCAACGGACCGAAGCGCGGGACTCGCTCAGCTACCTCGACGTCGACGCCGGGCGGGTGGGCATCGGGCTCGCCGGCGAGTACATCACGGTCATGCCCGGGGATCCCGTGGTGCTGGGGCGGAAGGTCGCAGCCCTGCTGGACAGCTGAAAGGGCCGCCACCCGGAACAGGTGGCGGCCCTTTCGGCGACCGGAACTCAGGAAGCGAAGCCGCCCGCACCCGCCCACGACAGGGCGAACGCCGGGACCAGGCCCAGCACCAGCGTCACCGCCGTACCCAGGAAGATCGCCGTTCCCGTGCCGAAGCCCGGGATCGTGACCGTGGGGCCGTCGGCGGCCGGCTCGGAGAAGTACATCAGCACGATCACGCGCAGGTAGAAGAACGCCGCGACCGCGCTGAAGACCAGGGCGATGACCACCAGCGGGGCCATCCCGTCGGACAGGGCCGCCGAGAACACGACGAACTTGCCCACGAAGCCCGACGTCAACGGGATGCCCGCCAGCGCCAGCAACAGGAACGTGAACACCGCGGCCACCAAGGGCGACCGTTTCGCCAGGCCGGCCCACGCCGAGAGGTGCGTCGCCTCGCCAGACGAGTCGCGGACCAGGCTGATCACGCCGAACGCCGCCAGCGTCGTGAAGCCGTACGACAGCAGGTAGAACAGCGTGCTGGACAGGCCGTTCTCGGTGATCGAGATCGCGCCGATCAGCAGGAAGCCCGCGTGGGCGATCGACGAGTACGCGATCATGCGCTTGACGTCGGTCTGGGTCAGGCCCAGCACCGCGCCGATCACCATCGAGATGATCGCGACGCCCCAGAGCACGCCGCGCCACTCCCAGCTCGTGGAGCCGAACGCCACCGACAGCACGCGCAGGATCCCGCCGAACGCGGCGACCTTCGTGCACGCCGCCATGAACGCGGTCACGGGCGTCGGCGCGCCCTGGTAGACGTCCGGGGTCCAGGTGTGGAACGGGCCGACCGACCCCTTGAACAGCAGGCCGACGACCAGCAGGCCGAGGCCGGCGAACAGCAGCGTGTCCGAGCGGTCCGAACCGGCCGCCGCGGCCGCGATGTCACCCAGCTTCACGGAGTTCGCGTAGCCGTAGAGCAGCGCGAGGCCGTAGAGGAAGAACGCTGAGGAGAACGCGCCGAGCAGGAAGTACTTGACCGCCGACTCCTGCGACAGCAACCGCCGGCGCCGCGCCAGGCCGCACATCAGGTACAGCGGCAGGGACAGCACTTCCAGCGCGATGAACATCGTCAGCAGGTCGTTCGACGCGCAGAACGCCATCATGCCGCCGAGCGCGAACAGCGTCAGCGGGAAGACCTCGGTCTGCATGACGGTCGCCGTCTGCGCGCGGTCCTGGACCGTGCCCGGCCGGATGCCGGCCTGCGCGACCAGCGCGCCGCCCGGCTCGACGACGCGGTCCGAGATCAGCAGCACCGCGCCGACCGCCAGGGCCAGCAGCGTGCCCCAGAGGAACAGGGCCGGCTTGTCGATCGAGATCGCGCCGCTGAACGTCTTCACGCCGCCCGCGGGGGCGTCACTCAGCGCGTACTTGATCAGCCAGCCGCCGGCGGCGAGGATCGCGATCAGGCTCAGCCCGACCTGCACGCCGAACCGCGAGCGCTTCGAGGCGAACGCTTCCACCAGCACGCTGAGGCAGGCCGCGCCGAAGATGATCAGCACCGGCAGCACGGCGTTGTAGTCGACCGACGGCGTCGTGATCGGTGGCTCCGGCGCCTGGGTCAGGAGGATGTCGAGCACGGGTTACTTGCCTCCCTGAACCGCGGACAGCGTCTGCTGCACCGTCGGGGTGACTGTGTCGAGCACCGGCTTCGGGTAGAAGCCGAGAACGATGATCAGCACGACCAGCGGCGCGAGGAGTGCGATCTCCCGGCCACTGAGGTCCTTGATGACCTTTGTCGCTCCGGACTGAGCCACGGTTGCCGTGGCTACGGCGCCACCCGACTCCACGCTGGTCGGGGTGGGAGGCCCCTTCGGGGCCGGCGACAACACAGCGTCACCGCGAAGCGGGCCCTGCATCACACGCTGGTAGAGCCAGAGGACGTAGGCCGCGGCCAGGACCATGCCGACCGTCGCGAGGATCGTGTACACCGGCTGGTCCACATAGGACCCGATGAGCACCAGGAACTCGGAGACGAACGAGTTGGTGCCCGGCAGGGACAACGTGGACAGCCCGGCGAGGAGGAACAGGCCCGCGAGCAGCGGGGTCACCTTCGCCATGCCGCCGTAGTCGGAGATCTTCGTCGAGCCGCCGCGCGCGACGACCAGGCCGATCACCACGATCAGCATGCCGGTCGCGAGGCTGTGGTTCAGCATGTACGTCGCCGAGCCGATCATCGCCTGCTCGTTGAACGCGAAGATGCCGAGCGAGATGAAGCCGAAGTGGGCGATCGAGACGTAGGCGATGAACCGCTTCATGTCCCGCTGCCCCGCGGCGAGGATCGAGCCGTAGAGCACGCCGATCACCGAAAGCACCAGCACCAGCGGCGCCAGTGCCTTGCTCGCGTCCGGGAACATCGGCAGGCAGTAGCGCAGGAAGCCGAACGTGCCGACCTTGTCCAGCACGCCGACGAGCAGGACGGCGACGCCGATCGGCGCCTCCCCCGCCGCGTCCGGCAGCCAGGTGTGGAACGGCACGAGCGGCGCCTTGATCGCGAACGCCAGGAAGAAGCCGAGGAACAGCCAGATCTGCGTGCTCAGCGGCGCGTCCCGGACGACCGTGACGAGCGTGGCCCAGTCGAACGTGCCGTGGCCGAGCTTCTTGTCCGCCAGCGAGTACGCCCCGATCGCCGAGGCCAGCATGATCAGGCCGCCGAGGAACGAGTAGAGGAAGAACTTCACCGCCGCGTACTGCCGGTTCGCGCCGCCGTAACCGCCGATGAGGAAGTACATCGGGATCAGCATGATCTCGAACAGCACGTAGAACAGGAAGACGTCCGTCGCGGCGAAGACGCCGATGGTGAGCGCCTCCTGCAGCAGGATCAGCGACAGGAACCCGCCGGCGCTGCGGCCGGGCGGGAGCTTGTCCATCGTGCCGAGCCCGCCGACGACGATCGGCACCAGCAGGGCGATCACCGCGATCATGATCAGCGAGATGCCGTCGGTGCCGAACGCGATGTGCACCCCGAAGCTCGGGATCCAGTCGAAGCTCGACGTCATCTGCAGCCGCGCGCCGGAGGGCGAGTAGCTGAGCCAGAACGGGATGATCAGCAGGAACTCGAGGATCGAGAAGGCGAGCGCGGCCAGCACCGCGGCGCGGTCGTTCCCCTTGAGGAACGCCAGCACCAGGGAGCCGGCGAGCGGCACCAGGATGAGGATCAGCAACCAGGTCATCAGGAGAACCTCACCAGCAGGAGAGCCGCCAGAAGCAGGAACGTGCCGCCGAGCATCGACAGCGCGTAGGACCGGACGAACCCGGTCTGCAGCCGCCTCAGCCGGCCGGAGCCGCCGCCGAGACCGGCGGCGAGGCCGTTGACGGCGCCGTCGACGCCGCGGTTGTCGACGAACACCAGCGCCCGCGAGAGCCAGGTGCCCGGGCGGGCGACCAGCGTCTCGTTGAGCGCGTTGCCGTACAGGTCCTTGCGGGCGGCGCGGGTGACGAACGAGACCCGCTCCGGCCGCTCGACCGGGACCGGACGGCGGAAGATCAGGTACGCGATCAGCACGCCGAGCGCGGCGAACACGAGGGTCAGGATCGGCACGATGTCCGCCGGGATCGGGGTGTGCTCGGCCTCGTGGAACTCGCCGACCGTCGGGGCCAGCCAGTCGACGAACCGGTTGCCGATCGCGAAGAACGCACCGGCGCCGACCGAACCGACCGCGAGGATCGCCATCGGGATCCACATGATCGGCTTCGACTCGTGCGGGTGGAACTCACGGCCGTCCGTCGACTTGATGTCCTTCCAGCGTTCCTTGCCGAAGAACGTCATCATCATCAGGCGGGTCATGTAGAACGCGGTCAGCCCGGCGCCGAGGATCGTGGCGATGCCGAAGACCCAGCCACGCCAGCCTTCCTGGCCGAACGCCGCCTCGATGATGGCGTCCTTGGTGTAGTAGCCGGTGAGGAACGGGAAGCCGATCAGCGCGAGGTAGCCGAGGCCGAAGGTGACGAACGTGATCGGCATCTTCTTGCGGAGACCGCCGAACTTGCGCATGTCGACCTCGTCGTTCATGCCGTGCATGACCGAACCGGCCCCGAGGAAGAGCCCGGCCTTGAAGAAGCCGTGCGCCACCAGGTGCATGATGCCCAGCGCGTAGATCCCCGGGCCGAGGCCGACCGCCAGCATCATGTAGCCGATCTGGCTGACCGTCGAGTACGCGAGGACCTTCTTGATGTCGTCGTACGCACAGCCGATGATGCACCCGAGCAGGAGCGTGAACGCCCCGACCAGCGTGACGATCAGGCGGCCGTCCGGCGTGGCGTTGAAGATGTCGTGCGAGCGGGCCACCAGGTAGACGCCGGCGGTGACCATCGTCGCCGCGTGGATCAGGGCCGAGACCGGGGTCGGGCCCTCCATCGCGTCCGGGAGCCAGGCCTGCAGCGGGAACTGACCGGACTTACCGCAGGCGCCCAGCAGCAGGAAGATCGCCATCGCGGTGATCGCGGCCGGCGGGAACTTGCCGGCGCCCACCGCGTCGAAGACCTGCGCGTAGCCGGTGGACCCGGCGTACTTGAACATGATGAAGATCGCCAGCGCGAGCCCGACGTCACCGACGCGGTTCATCAGGAACGCCTTCTTCGCCGCGGTCGCGGCGGACGGGCGGCCCTGGTACCAGCCGATGAGCAGGTAGGACGCGAGACCCACGCCCTCCCAGCCCAGGTAGAGCGTCACGAAGCTGTTGCCCAGCACCAGGATCAGCATCGAGGCGACGAAGAGGTTCAGGTACGCGAAGAAGCGGTACCGGCCGTCCTCGTGCTCCATGTAGCCGATCGAGTAGAAGTGGATCAGCATGCCGACGCCGGTGATGAGCAGCACGAACGTCAGCGACAGGGCGTCGATCCGGAGCCCGAAGTCGATCTGCAGCGCGCCGGCCGGGATCCACGAGTAGAGCTTGGTGTCCGTCGTGGCCTTGCCGTCAGCCGAGAAGAACAGGATCAGCCCGTAGACGAAGGCGAGGGTGACGGTGGCGGTGCCGAGCAGATGCCCCCACGCCTTCGCGCGCTTGCCCATGAGCAGCAGGACGAGCGCGCCGAGGGCAGGGAGGGCCACCAGCAGCCACGATGATGCGGTCACTCGGTGTCTCCTAGTACTTCAGCAGGTTGGTGTCGTCGACCGAGGCCGAGCGCCGGGTGCGGAAGATCGACATGATGATCGCCAGCCCGACCACGACCTCGGCGGCCGCGACGACCATCACGAAGAAGGCCATGATCTGGCCGTCGAGGCTGCCGTTGATCCGGGCGAACGTCACGAGCGAGAGGTTCACCGCGTTCAGCATCAGCTCGATGCACATGAACACGACGATCGCGTTGCGGCGCACCAGCACGCCGACCGCGCCGATCGAGAACAGCAGCGCCGACAGCAGCAGGTAGTACGTCGGGGTCATTCCTTCTCCCCTTCCGAAGCGGCTTCGGAAGCGACCAGCGCGTGCGCGTCCGGGTGCGGGCGGTCGTCCGCGACAAGCTTGCGTTCCTTCGCCAGCTCGATCGCCGAGGTGGCCTCGATGATCGCCGACAGCGACTCCGGTGCGACCGAACCGTCCGGCAGCAGCGCCGGGGTGGACACCGAGTTGGCGGTGGCGAAGACACCCGGGCCGGGCAGCGGCGAGGGCCGGTCGTGCTCACCGCGGAAGCGCTCGACGACCAGTTCCTTCTGGGTCTTCTTGCCGCCCTTGGCGTGCCGGTCGGTGAAGGCCAGCACCATCGCGCCGACCGCGGCGGTGATGAGCAGCGCCGACGTCAGCTCGAACGGGAACAGGTAGTCGGTGAAGATCAGCCGGCCCAGGCCCTTGGGGCCGCCGCCCGCCGACGTCGCCGAGTCGAGCGGGACGGCCGGGGTGACGGTGTCCAGCGCCCGGTAGATGCCGGTGGCCAGCAGCGCGGCCAGGCCGATGCCCAGCACGGTCGCCGCGAGCCGCTGGCCGCGCAGCACCTCGACGACCGAGTCGGAGCTCTCGCGGCCGACCAGCATCAGCACGAACAGGAACAGCATCATGATCGCGCCGGTGTAGACGATGATCTGCGTGAAGCCCAGGAACGGCGCCGACTGGATCATGTACAGCGCGCCCAGGCTCAGCATGGTCAGCACCAGCCACAGCGCCGAGTGCACGGCGTTGCGCGAGAAGATCATGCCGAGCGCGCCGAGCAGGCAGACCGGGCCGAGGATCCAGAACGCGATGGCCTCGCCGGTCGTCACGCCGGCGGCGGCGCCGGTGGGCGCCTGGGCCAGGAGGGCGGTGATCCCCGTAGTAAAGGACATCACTTCGGGCCCTCCCCGCGCGCCAGTTCGGGGCCGTTCACGTAGTAGTCCTGCTCGTTTTCGCCGAGCCGCATCGGGTGCGGCGGCTGCTCCATGCCGGACAGGAGCGGCGCGAGGAGGTCTTCCTTCGTGTAGATCAGCCGCTGGCGGTCGTCGTCGGCCAGCTCGTAGAAGTTGATCATCGTCAGCGACCGGGTCGGGCACGCCTCGATGCAGAGGCCGCAGCCGATGCAGCGCAGGTAGTTGATCTGGTAGTCGGCGCCGTACCGCTCGCCCGGGGAGTACCGGGCTTCCTCGGTGTTGTCACCGCCCTCGACGAAGATCGCGTCCGCCGGGCACGCCCACGCGCACAGCTCGCAGCCGACGCACTTCTCGAGGCCGTCCGGGTGCCGGTTCAGCTGGTGCCGGCCGTGGTAGCGCGGGGCGGCCGGCGCGCCGGCCTCCGGGTACTCCTCGGTGGCGACCTTCTTGAACATCATCCCGAAGGTGACGCCGAAGCCCTTGACGGGATCAAGAAACCCCATCTTGCGCTCCTTCCTGTGCGGTACCGACGGCCGCCGGCTTGCGCCGGGCCGCCTTCGCCTCGGCCTTGGCCAGGGCTTTCTGACGCGGGGTGGTCTGGGGGACCTTGAGGTCCAGCGGCGGGACCGGGAAACCGCCACCGGTCACCGGCACGACTTCGCTCTCCTCTTCGCGGCCCGACGCGCGGACGTAGAAGAACAGCACGATCAGGATGACGATCGCGATCGCGGCGATGATGATCGACAGTGGCGTCCAGTGGATGACCTTCGCGAAGGTCACCATGACGATCCACACCAGGTTCAGCGGGACCAGGACCTTCCAGCCCAGGCGCATGAACTGGTCGTAGCGCAGGCGGGGCAGCGTGCCGCGCAGCCAGATGAACCCGAAGAGCAGGACGAACATCTTCGCGAAGAACCACAGCACCGGCCACCAGCCGGTGTTGAGCACGTTGTTCCCGATCAGCGACAGCGGCCACGGGGCCATCCAGCCGCCGAGGAACAGCGTGGTGGCGAACGCCGAGACGATCACCATGTTGACGTACTCGGCGAGGAAGAACATCGCGAACTTCATCGAGCTGTACTCGGTGTGGAACCCGCCGACCAGCTCCGACTCGGCCTCGGGGAGGTCGAACGGGGCGCGGTTGGTCTCGCCGACCATCGAGATCAGGTAGATCACGAAGCTCGGCAGCAGGATGAGGAACCACCAGTGCTGCTGCGCGCCGACGATGTCGGCCAGGTTCAGCGAGCCGGACTGCAGGATCACCGCGACGATCGAGAGGCCCATCGCGATCTCGTAGGAGATCACCTGCGCCGCCGAGCGCATGCCGCCGAGCAGCGGGTACGGCGAACCGGACGCCCAGCCGGCGAGCACGATGCCGTACACGCCGATCGAGGAGCAGGCCAGGATCACCAGCACACTGACCGGCAGGTCGAGCAGCTGCAGCACGGTCCGCTCGCCGAAGATCGAGACGACCGGGCCGAACGGGATGGCCGACAGCGCGATCAGCGCGGGCACCGCGGACAGGACCGGCGCGAGGAAGTACACCTTGCGGTCGGCCGTGTCCGGGATGATCTGTTCCTTGAACGGCAGCTTGATCGCGTCCGCCAGGGACTGCAGGTAGCCGCCGGGGCCGACCCGGTTGGGGCCGGGCCGGTTCTGCATCCGGCCGACGGCCTTGCGCTCCCAGACGATCAGGAAGATCGTCATGATCGGCCCGATCAGCAGGATGACCACGGACTTCAGCAGGATCAGCCAGAACGGGTCGTCCGCCAGGAGTGCCGCACGCGTCGCCGCGTCCGGGACACTGCCCACAGCGGCTTCAGCCAGCAACGGTGTCACTGTTCACCCCCAGCGAGGTTCACCACGGCGCCGTGACCGGCACCGAGCGTCTTGGCCACGGCGGAGCCGTCGGAGTTGCCCGGCAGCCACACCACGCCGTCGGGCAGGTCGGCGACCTCGATCGGCAGCGTGATCGCGCCGCGTTCGGTGCTCACCTTGACGGACGCGCCCAGCCCTTCGGCGGTCTTCGCGGACAACCGCGCGACCGGCTTGCGCTGCGTGCCCTTGAGGTGCGGCTCACCGTCCTGCAGGGACCCGTTGTCGATCAGCTGGCGCCAGGTGGACAGGACCGCCTGGCCGGCACCCGGGGCGACCGTGGCTCCCCCGGTCTCCGCGGCGACGTAACCCCAGCGCAGCGCGGAAGCCGCGCCGAGCTTCTCGTAGTCACCACGCGCGGCGGCCGGCGTCTGCGTGAACAGGTCGGTGTCCATCTCGACGGCGAGGGTGTCGAGTACCCGGCAGTCCGGCAGCGAGCCGGTGCCCTCGATGGTGATGTCGAACGGGCGGGTGCGGCCCTCCCAGTTGAGGTAGCTGCCCGCCTTCTCGTCCGACGCGGCCACCGGGAGCACGACGTCCGCGCGCTCGGTCACCGCGCTGTGCCGCAGCTCGAGGCTGACCACAAACCCTGCGGCATCCAGCGCGCGCAGCGCGAGTTCCGGGTCCGGCAGGTCGTACGGGTCGACCCCGCCGACGACCAGGCCGCCGAGCTCGCGCCCCGAGGCGGCCTTCAGGATCTCGGTCGCGTCGCGGCCGGGAGCGGACGGAAGCGGGACGCCCCAGGCGTTTTCGACGGCGACGCGGGCGGCGTCGTCACCGACGCGGCGGCCGCCCGGCAGCAGGCCCGGCACGCACCCGACCTCCAGCGCGCCCCGGTCACCGGCGCGGCGCGGGATCCACGCGAGCCGGACGCCGGTGCGCTCCACCAGGTCGTGCAGCGCGGAGAACAGCCCCGGCACCGAAGCGGCGCGCTCGCCGACGAGGACGACGGCGTTCTCGCCGCTCAGCGCCTCGTCGAGGTCCGGCGCGTGCTTGGTGATGCCCTCGATCGCCGCGGCCTCCTGGCCGGGGACGCAGGCGAGCAGCTCGCCGGACGTCTTGCGCACCGACGACGTCGTCCACTGTCCCAAGTGGACGACCCGGGTGCGGTTCTTGCGGGCCGCCTTGCGCAGCCGCAGGAACACGATCGGCGCCTCGTCCTCGGGGTCGAAGGCCACGCACAGGACCGTGCGGGCCCGCTCGATCTCGCCGAAGGTGACACCGGACTCCGGCGTCACGCCCACGACGTGCGAGGTGAGGAACGCCAGCTCCTCGGCCGAGTGCGCGCGGGCGCGGAAGTCGACGTCGTTGGTCTGCAGGGCGACCCGGGCGAACTTCGAGTACGCGTAGGCGTCCTCGACGGTCAGCCGGCCACCGGGCAGGACGCCGACACCGCCGTTCGAACGGGCCGCGGTGAGGCCCTCGGCGGCGGCACGCAGCGCGTCGGTCCAGGACGCCTCTTCCAGCTCACCGGTCTCGCGGTTGCGGACCAGCGGACGGCGGATGCGGTCCTCGGCATTCGTGTAGCGGAAGGCGAAACGGCCCTTGTCGCAGATCCACTCTTCGTTGACCTCGGGGTCGTCGCCGGCCAGCTTGCGCTGGACCTTGCCGCGGCGGAAGTCGGTCCGCTCGGCGCAGCCGGACGAGCAGTGCTCACAGACGCTCGGCGCGGACACCAGGTCGAACGGGCGGGAGCGGAACCGGTAGGCGGCGCTCGTCAGGGCGCCGACCGGGCAGATCTGGATGACGTTGCCGGAGAAGTAGCTCTGGAACGGCTGGCCGGACGTCGTGCGCGAGGCCAGGTCCAGGACGTCCGCCGTCTCGGCGGTGCCGATCTGCTGGTGGGCGCCGCGTTCGAGGAGCTCGATGAACGGGTCGCCGGCGATCTCGCGGGAGAACCGGGTGCAGCGCTGGCAGAGCACGCAGCGTTCCCGGTCCAGCAGCACCTGCGAGGAGATCGGCAGCGGCTTCGGGAACGTCCGCTTGGTGTCCACGAACCGGGACTCCGTGCGGCCGTGGGCCAGCGCCTGGTTCTGCAGCGGGCACTCGCCGCCCTTGTCGCAGATCGGGCAGTCCAGCGGGTGGTTGATGAGCAGCAGCTCCATCACACCCTGCTGGGCCTTGTCGGCGACCGGCGACGTCAGCTGCGTCTTGACGACCATGCCGTCGGCGACGGTCATCGTGCAGGACGCCTGCGGCTTCGGCATCGGCCGGCCGCCCATCTCGACCTCGACCAGGCACTGGCGGCAGGCGCCCGCCGGGTCGAGGAGCGGGTGGTCGCAGAACCGCGGGATGACCGTGCCGAGGCGTTCGGCCGTGCGGATCAGCAGCTCGCCCTTGGGGGCGATGACCTCTTCGCCGTCGATGACCAGCTTCACGTGGCCTTCGGGAACCGGCGTCTCCTGGGTCTCTGGCTTGTCGGGGGCGATCGTCATGATGCCTGCGCTCCCACGAGTTCGGGCTTGGTCTGTTCGTGCCGGTTCTTCTCGCACAGCGCGAGGAATTCGTCGCGGAAGTACTTGATGCCGCTCTGGATCGGCGACACCGCGCCGTCACCGAGGGCGCAGAACGACCGGCCGAGGATGTTGTCGCAGACGTCGAGGAGGGTGTCGATGTCCTCTTCGGTGCCGTGGCCCTCGACCATGCGCTCGAGGATCTGCGCGAGCCAGTACGTGCCCTCGCGGCACGGTGTGCACTTGCCGCAGGACTCGTGCTCGTAGAACTGCGTCCACTTCATCACGGCCCAGGGCACCGACACCGTCTCGTTGAAGACCTGCACGGCGGTCGTGCCCAGCATCGACCCGGCTTCCGCCGCGCCTTCGAAGTCCAGAGGAACGTCGAGGTGCTCGGCGGTGAACATCGGGGTGGACGAGCCCCCCGGGGTCCAGAACTTGAGCGGGACGCCGTCCTTCATGCCGCCCGCCATGTCGAGCAGCTCGCGCAGCGTGGTACCGAGCGGGCACTCGTACTGGCCGGGCTTCTCGACGTGGCCGGAGATCGAGTAGATCTTCGGGCCGGGCGACTTCTCGCGGCCCATCTCGCGGAACCAGCTCGACCCGCCGTTGACGATGAACGGCGCGCTCGCGATGGTCTCGACGTTGTTGACCGTGGTCGGCGCGGCGTAAAGACCCGCGGCGGCCGGGAACGGCGGCTTGAGCCGCGGCTGGCCACGACGGCCTTCCAGCGAGTCGAGCAGCGCCGTCTCCTCACCGCAGATGTACGCGCCGGCGCCGGCGTGCACGGTGATCTTGAGGTCGAAGCCCGAGCCGAGGATGTTTTCGCCCAGGTAGCCCGCGGCTTCGGCTTCGCGCACGGCCGCGTTGAGCCGGCGGATGCAGTGCAGCGCCTCGCCGCGGACGTAGATGAAGCAGTGGTTGGAGCGCATCGCGTACGAGGCGATGATGCAGCCCTCGATGAGCGAGTGCGGGTCCGCCATCATCAGCGGGATGTCCTTGCACGTGCCCGGCTCGCCCTCGTCGGCGTTGATCACCAGGTAGTGCGGCTTGTCGAAGTTCGGCGGCATGAACGACCACTTGATGCCGGCCGGGAAGCCCGCGCCGCCGCGGCCGCGCAGGCCCGAGTCCTTGACCAGCTGGACGAGCTGCTCCGGCGTGCCGGCGAGCGCCTTGCGGACGGCCGTGTAGCCCTCCAGCGCCTCGTACGTGCCGATCTGCCAGGAGTTCGGCGAGAGCCAGCGCTTCGTGAGGACCGGCGTAATGGGATCTGCCATTACTTCTTCTCCACTTCCGGCAAGGGGACATCGGAAGCCACCGGGGCGACCCAGCCGCGCTCCTGCGCGATCTGCGCGCCCCGCAGGGTTTCGACGGCCTGCGACGGGCCGTCGACGTCCGCGCGGTACTGGCGCTCGTCCTCCGGGAAGAACCCGGCGAGCTGCAGCTCGGCGCCCTTGAAGCTGGTCAGCGGGGCACCGCGCGTCGGGGCCGGCTTCTTGCCCGCCTGCAGCGCGTCGACCAGCGCGACGGCCTTGTCCTCGGTCTGGTTGTCGAAGAACTCGTAGTTGACCTGGATGACCGGCGCGAGGTCGCAGGCCGCGAGGCACTCGGCGTGCTCCAGGGTGATCGAGCCCGGCTCGTTCGGCGTGCCCGCGGTTTCGTTCTGCCCCAGCGGCTCCGACTCGGACCCGAGGTGCGTCTGGAGCTTCTTGTAGATCGCGTCGCCGCCCATGGCCGCGCACAGCGTGTTCGTGCAGACGCTCACCAGGTGCTCACCGCACGGGCGGCGCTTGTACATCGTGTAGAACGTCGCGACCGCGCCGACCTCGGCGTCGGACAGCTCGAGCTGGTTCGCGCAGAACGCGATGCCCTCCTGGCTGACGTACCCCTGCACCGACTGCACGAGGTGCAGCATCGGCAGCAGCGCCGAGCGGGCCACCGGGTAGCGCGCGATGATCGCCTGCGCGCGGTCGACGACCCCGGCGTCGAAGATGTCCTCGAGCGGCGTTTCCGCCAGGATCCCTTCGGCCACGGCGGGATCCGGCGCGATGGCGATCACGTCGACGTCGCCACCGGCGGCCGCGTGGGTCTGGTCGGCCGCGTTCGGCCCGGGTTCGGGCACTGCGGTACTTGAGGTCATCGGTCCACTCCCCCCATGACGGGGTCGATCGAGGCGATGGCGGCGATCACGTCCGCGACCAGGCCGCCTTCGGCCATTGCGGGCATCGACTGCAGGTTCACGAAGCTCGGTTCGCGCACGTGGACCCGCAGCGGCCGCGTGCCGCCGTCGGACACCAGGTGCGCGCTCAGCTCGCCGCGCGGCGACTCGACCGAGGTGTACACCTGCCCGGCCGGCACCTTGAAGCCCTCGGTGACCAGCTTGAAGTGGTGGATCAGGGACTCCATCGACTGGCCCATGATCTTCTTGACGTGCTCGAGCGAGTTGCCCATGCCGTCGCTGCCGATGGACAGCTGCGCGGGCCAGGCGACCTTCTTGTCCTCGACCATGACCGGGCCCGGCTCGAGCTTCTCCAGGCACTGCTCGATGATCTTGAGGCTCTCGTGCATCTCGTGCACCCGGATCAGGTAGCGCGACCAGCAGTCGGCGCCGTTGTCGACCGGCACGTCGAAGTCGAACTCCTCGTAGCAGGAGTACGGCTCGGTCTTGCGCAGGTCCCACGGCAGGCCCGCGGACCGCAGCACCGGACCGGTGACGCCGAGCGCGAGGCACGCGTCGACCGGCAGGTACCCGACACCCTTGAGCCGGTTGCGCCAGATCGGCTGCCCGGTGAAGAGCTTGTCGTACAGCGGAAGGCGTTCCTTCATCGTCTTGACGAATTCGGTGACCTTCTCGCGGTAGTCCTCGGGCATGTCCTGCGCGAGGCCGCCGGGGCGGATGAACGCGTGGTTCATGCGCAGGCCGGTGAGGTGCTCCAGCAGGTGCAGCACGACCTCGCGCTCGCGGAAGCCGAGCGTCATCGCGGTGGTGGCGCCGAGCTCCATGCCGCCGGTGGCGATGTAGACCAGGTGCGAGCCGATGCGGTTGATCTCCAGCAGCATCACGCGCAGCAGCTGCGCGCGGCGCGGGGCCTCGATCTGCAGCAGCTTCTCGACGCCGAGGCAGTACGCCATCTCCGTCGAAAGCGGGGCCAGGTAGTCCATCCGCGTCACGAACGTGACGCCCTGGGTCCAGGTCCGGTACTCGCAGTTCTTCTCGATACCGGTGTGGAGGTAGCCGATGACCGACCGCAGCTGCGTGACGGTCTCGCCCTCCATCTCCAGCACGAGCCGGAGCACGCCGTGCGTCGACGGGTGCTGCGGGCCCATGTTGATGACCATGCGCTCGTCGTGCGCCGCGTCGGCGACGACGTCGTCCCAGTCACCGCCGGAGACCGAGTAGACGCGGCCTTCGGTCGTGTCGCGCGAGTCGGCCTCGGGAACTTGAGTGGCGTCTTCGTTAATCGTCACGAGTACGACCTCCGCTGGTCCGGCGGCGGGATCTCCGCGCCCTTGTATTCGACCGGGATCCCGCCGAGCGGGTAGTCCTTGCGCTGGGGGTGGCCGTCCCAGTCGTCCGGCATGAGGATGCGGGTGAGCGCGGGGTGGCCGTCGTAGACGATGCCGAACATGTCCCAGGTCTCCCGCTCCTGCCAGTCGGCGGTCGGGTAGATCCCGACCAGCGACGGCACGTGCGCGTCCTCGATGTCGAGGGTGACCTCGAGCCGGATGCGGCGGCGGTAGGTCAGGGACGTGAAGTGGTACACCGAGTGCAGCCGCTGCGGGACGTCGACGCCGTAGTCCACCCCGGACACCGAGCTCAGCAGCTCGAAGCGCAGGCCGCCGTCGTCGCGCAGGACCTTCGCGATCGCCGGCAGCTGCTCGCGGGCGACGTAGAAGGTGATCTCGCCGCGGTCGACCGTGGTCTGCAGGATCGCGTCGGCGGGGATCTTGTTGTCCGACAGGGCGGCGTAGAACTCGTCGGCGAACTGGTCGAACCAGCCGCCGTACGGCCGCTCGGCCGGCGCCGGGTGGTAGGCGGGCAGCCGGACGCCGCCGTAGCCGGAGGTGTCGCCGGTGCCGTGGACGCCGAACATGCCCTGGCGTTCGCGGCCGGTGACGACCGGCTCGGCGGGGCGGGTGCCGCGGGGTTCGAGGCCGCCTTCGGGACGATCGGCGCTGGACTGCTCTTCGCCGGGTTTCGGGTTCTCAGCCATGGTTCTACTTCTTCGCGTACTTGATCGACGACGCGACGAGCTCGGTGCGGGCCCCGCTGGCGGCGCGGATCGCGGCGCGGCGGGCGTTGATCGGCTCGTCCTGGATCTTGGCGTGCAGCTTGAGGATCGCGTCCAGCAGCATCTCCGGCCGCGGCGGGCAGCCGGGCAGGTACATGTCGACCGGCACGATGTGGTCGACGCCCTGGACCACGGCGTAGTTGTTGAACATGCCGCCGGAGGAGGCGCAGACGCCCATGGCGAGCACCCACTTGGGCTCGGCCATCTGGTCGTAGATCTGGCGCAGGACCGGGGCCATCTTCTGGGTGACCCGGCCGGCGACGATCATCAGGTCGGCCTGGCGCGGTGTCGCGCTGAAGCGCTCCATGCCGAACCGGGCGATGTCGTAGCGGGAACCGCCGACCGTCATCATCTCGATCGCGCAGCAGGCCAGCCCGAAGGTGGCGGGCCACATGGAGTTCTTCCGCGCCCAGTTGACGAGACCTTCGAGGCTGGCCAGCAGGATGCCGTTGGGGAGTTTCTCTTCGAGGCCCATGGGTCTAGTTCCAATCCAGGCCGCCGCGCCGCCACACGTAGGCGTACGCGAAGCCGACCGTCGCGATGAACAGCAGGATCTCCACCAGGCCGAACGTGCCCAGCGCGTCCGCCTGCACGGCGAACGGGTAGAGGAAGACCATCTCGATGTCGAACAGGATGAACAGCATCGCGGTGATGTAGTACGCCACCGGCATCCGGCCGCCGCCGACGAGCGGCTGCGGGGACGGTTCGATGCCGCATTCGTAGGCCTCGAGCTTGGCCTTGTTGTAGCGGCTGGGGCCGACGAGCGGGCCCAGCAGCACCGACAGCGTGGCGAACGCCAGCGCCAGCACGAACAACAGGACCAGGGGCAGGTAGGGCTTCAGGCTCGGGGCCTGCTGCGCCAGGTTCACTGCGTCCGTTTGGGTCAGCACGGGCAACATCAGCACGGGGTCTTCGCCATCCTTTCCGCGCCGCTGCGGTTTTGCTTGTGGTGGGAACCGCTCAGCCTCGTCGGCACCCTAAGGGACCTGGGTCACACCGCCGAGGGTCAGGGTCTCCTTACGGCCCGTGGCTGTCCTCAGGCCAGCTTGTGAAATAGTTCACAAGCCACTCGTCGTGGATGTGAAGCGATTCACAAAGCATGGGGGGAGTGTAGGACGCGACTCACATTCTTGTCCCTAGGCCCCCGTGTTATGAGGGTGCCCTAACTTCCGGCGCCATCGTTGTCACGACCCGGCAACGGCGCGCGTGCGACCTGCACGAAGACGTTTCATGATCACGCCACGACCGGACAAACAGGGCGCCGACCTGTGACCTATCCCACTGGCCGCACGGCCAACTTGCTAGGCCGGTCGAGTGTCCGCGCGCGAAGAAGGGCGGCACTTTCACGTGAAAGTGCCGCCCTTGTCAGCGAGCTTCTCGGAGTCAGCGGGGGCTGGGGGTCACCTTCGCGAGGGCCGAGATCAGGCGGTCGACGCCGTCGCCGCCCTTGGCGTCGTAGCAGCCCGACAGGCCCTTGTAGACCAGCGGGAGGATCTTGTTGACGCGCAGGCCGTACTTGGTGCACGCGTGCATGATCTTCGGCTTGCCGATGATCTTCGCGAAGACGTTCCCCAGCTGGTAGTAGCCGCCCATCAGCTCGCGGACCGCGCGCGGGTACGCCTCCAGCGCGCGCTCGCGCGACGGGCCCTCGCGCCGGGCCAGGGCCTGCACCACGACCTCCGCCGCGATCTGGGCGGACTCCATCGCCGCCGAGATGCCTTCGCCGTTGAACGGGCTGACCATGCCGCCCGCGTCGCCGAGCAGCAGCAGGCCGTCGCGGTAGTGCGGGGTGCGGTTGAAGCCCATCGGGAGGCCGGCGCCGCCGACCTTGCCGATCGCGTTCTCTTCGCGGTAGCCCCACTCCTCCGGCGTGCCGTCGAGCCACTGGCGCAGCAGCGCGCGGTAGTCGGTGTTCCGGAACGACGCCGACGTCGAGAGCATGCCAAGGCCGACGTTCACCGTGCCGTCGCCGAGCGGGAACGCCCAGCCGTACCCCGGCAGCAGCTTCGGGTCGCGCGGGTCGGACCGGTCCCACAGCTCGAGGTGGCCCTCGATGAACGGGTCGTCGTGGCGCGGGCTCTTGTAGTACTGGCGCACCGCGACGCCCATCGGGCGCTTCTCGTTCTTCTGGATGCCGACGCTCAGCGCGAGCCGCGCGGACACGCCGTCGCAGGCCAGCACCAGCGGCGCGTAGTACTTCACCGGCGTCCGTTCCGGGCCGACCTTCGCCTCGACGCCGATCACGCGCCCGGTCGGGCCGGTGATCGCGCTCGTGACGGTCGTGCGCTCGTACAGCCGCGCGCCCGCCTTCACCGCGAGCTTCGCCAGCAGGTCGTCGAAGTCGTGACGGGTGCGGGAAACGCCGTACGGCGGGTAGCTGGTG
Source organism: Amycolatopsis sp. NPDC049252 (assembly GCF_043197175.1). NCBI lineage: Bacteria > Bacillati > Actinomycetota > Actinomycetes > Pseudonocardiales > Pseudonocardiaceae > Amycolatopsis > Amycolatopsis sp. NPDC049252. The sequence goes on along the minus strand of NZ_JBICSQ010000002.1, from coordinate 280,614 downwards.
AGGTCCGGCCAGTCGAGCTCCAGCGTCAGGTCGCCGGTGAGGATCCGCAGGCCGCGGCTCTGCACCCAGCCGGCTTCCTCGCTCGTGTCGATGCCCAGGTCGATCAGCTGCTTGACGCCACGCGGGGTCAGGCCGTCGCCGCAGACCTTCTCGCGCGGGAACTCGGTCTTCTCCAGCAGCAGGACGTCGACGCCCGACCGGGCGAGGTAGGTCGCGACGGTGGACCCGGCCGGTCCGGCGCCGACGACGATGACTTCGGCGTCCTGGTCAGGGCTACGACGGCTCATGGCCGCAGTTTATGCGGGCTTTCGGGCGCGGTGGATCGCGACGACACCGAATGTGAGGTTCAACCACTCGACGTCGGCCCAGCCCGCGCTCGCGATGATCTCGCCGAGCGTGCGCTGATCCGGCCAGGCCAGCATCGATTCGGCCAGGTAGGAGTAGGCCTCCGGGTTGGACGACGTCCGCTTGCCGACCCACGTGAGCAGCTTCAGCATGAACCGCCGGTGGATGAACCGGATCGGGGGGAACGGCGGTGTCGAGACCTCGCAGATCACCAGGCGCCCACCCGGCTTGACCACGCGGGCGATCTCGGTGAGCGCGGCCTTCGTGTCGACGAAGTTGCGCAGCGCCAGCGAGATCGTCACCGCGTCGAAGCTCTCGTCGGCGAACGGCAGGTTCAGCGCGTCGGCCGCGACCATCGGGACCTTGCGGTGGAGCCCGGCCCGGAGCATGCCGAACGAGAAGTCCGCGGCCAGGCACCAGGCGCCACCGCGGGCGTACTCGACGGTGGACACCCCGGTGCCGGCGGCGAGGTCCAGGACCTTCTCGCCGCGGCGGGCGTCGAGCACGCGGGCGGTGGTGGTGCGCCAGCGGCGGTCGAAGCCGAAGGTCATGAACGAGTTCGCCCGGTCGTACCCGTCCGCGACACCGTCGAACATGGCGGCGACTTCGTGCGGGTCCTTGTCCAGGCTGGCGCGTGACATGGCTTGAGATTAGCTGTGGGTCCTGCGGAAGCTGACGAGCACCAGCCAGATCAGCCCGCCGAAGCGCCCGACCGGGATCAGCGGGTAGAGCACGGACGTCAGCATCCCGAACGCCGACAGCGCGGCCAGCGCCGCGATCACCAGGCCGAGCACCGACAGCCAGCGCGGCAGGTCCAGCGTCCGGGCGAGGACGGCGATGAGCAGCGCGAGCGGCACCGCGAAGCCGAACGCCCCGGCCGCGAACGCCAGTGACGTGAAGGGCCGGGCGAACTCGGGGTTCTGCGCGGCCGTCCAGGTCGCGAGGCCGCTCAGCAGCAGGCTCCCCGAAGCGAGGAGACCACCGGCGAAGCCCAGGCCGGGCGGTCTCACGGCCGAGGTCCAGGTCGCGAGCGACAACCCGGCGGCGAAGACGGCCAGCGCCAGCAGCTGGACCAGGCCGTGATGGCTCGCGTCGTAGGCGGCGACGTCGGCCGCGGAGGAGTCCGGGCGGGTGCCGGTGGCGCCGAGGACGCCCCCGGCGACGGTGAACAGGCCGTAAGCGATGACCGCAATTCGTTTCATGACGTCAACGATTACAGTGGTGTAATGAATTGTCAACGACTATCGTTCCGGCCATGGAAGCGAAGAGACCGCGGCTGGGCAGCGCGTTCCTGCTCGCCCAGGTGGGCGCGCACGCGGCCCAGCGGTTCACCGAACGCATCGCGGAACTGGACCTGACCCCGGCGCAGGTCGGGCTGCTGCGGCTCGTCGCGGTGCGGCCGGGCCAGAGCCAGCAGACCCTCGCCAAGCAGCTCGGCACCCCGGCGACCCGGCTGGTCCCCCTGGTCGACGGGCTGGAGAAACGCGGCCTGATCGAACGGCGCCGCAACCAGGAGGACCGGCGGCTCTACGCGGTCGAGCTGAGCGAGGACGGGCGCGCCATGATGGGCCGGATCGCGCAGGCCGGCGCGGCCCACGAGCGGACGATGACGGCGGTCCTGACCGACGACGAGCGCGACGTCCTGCACGGCCTGCTGAGCAAGGTCGCCGAGGACCAGGGGCTCACGCCGGGCGTCCACCCCGGCTACGCGCGTGGCCGGCTGTCCTGATCAGCGGAAGGTGGCCAGCATCCCGGCCACCGCGGCGGGCCAGGTGAACTCCTCGGCCCGCGCCCGGGCCGCCGCGCGACGCAGGTCCTCGGGGCGGTCCAGGAGGTTCGTGACGGCCGAGGCGAACGCCGGCGCGTGGTCGTCGACCGCCGCGCCGCACCCCGGCCGGACGATCTCCCGCAGCGCCGACGACGCCGAAACCACCACCGGCGTCCCGGACGCGAGGGCCTCCAGCGCGGCCAGGCCGAACGTCTCGTGCGGGCCCGGCGCGAGCGACACGTCCGCGCTGGCCAGCAGCCGCGCGACGTCACCGCGGCCGGACAGGAACCCCAGGAACGTCACCGGCAGGCCGCGCGCCCGGCGTTCGAGGGCGCGGCGTCGCGGGCCGTCCCCGGCGACGACCAGCCGCACCCGCGCGCCCGCCTCCGTCAGCTCGGCGACGGTGTCCACGCTGCGCTCCACGTGTTTCTCCGGCGACAGCCGTCCACAGTGGACGAGCAGGGCGTCCGCTCCCCCGGCCAGGCCGGCGCGCCAGCCGTCGTCGCGCATGGCGGGCCGGAACGTCGCCAGGTCGACGCCGAAGGGCACCCGGCGGACGTTCGGCGCGGCGATCCGGTCGAACTCCGCCCGCGCGAACGCCGTCGTGCACACGACCGTGTCATAGCTCGCGGCCATCCGGCGGTTGGCGACGTCGGCGACGCGGCGCGCGACGACCTCGGGCAGCAGGAACTGCTCCAGCAGCCGGTCGAGGCGCTCGTGGGAGATCACCGTGCTGGGGACGCCGTGGCGCCGCGCCCAGCCGCCCATCCCCCGCAGCGTCAGCCGGTCGGACACCTCGAGGCGGTCCGGTTCGAGCTTGCGCAGCACCGTGCGGACGCGGTGCGGGTCGACGGCGCGGTAGCCGCCGGTGCCCGGGATCTTCGGCGCCGGCAGCGAGAACCGGCGGACGCCGGTGGGCAGGACCTCGTCGGCGTAGCGGGTGCCGGGCACCACGAGCGTCACCTCGTGCCCGCTCGCCACGTACCCGGCGCCCAGGTGGTGCAGCGCCGTGCGCAGCCCGCCCGAGCGTGGCCCGTAGAAGTTCGCGAGCTGGACGATGTGCATGCTCAAGCCGCGCGCGCGACTCGGCCCTGCACCGCTTCGTAGTGCCCCACCAGCTCGTGGCACACGGCGGGCCAGGTCCGCCCGAGCACGACCTTGCGCGCCTTCTCGCCGAGCCGCGCCCGCAGCGCGGCGTCGCGCAGGGCGTCGATCTTCTCCAGCAGCGCCGGGCCGAAGAGCTCGCGGTCCGCGGGCAGCAGGAAGCCGGTGCGCCCGGGCAGGACGAGGTCCTTCGGGCCGCCGGCGTCGGGCGCGAGCACCGGCAGGCCGGACGCCATCGCCTCCTGCACCGCCTGGCAGAACGTCTCGTGCGGGCCGGTGTGCACGAAGACGTCGAAGCTCGCGTACGCGGCGGAGAGCTCGTCGCCGTACTTCGCGCCGAGGAACGCCGCGTCCGGCAGCTGCTCTTTCAGCGCGGGCAGTTCGGGCCCGTCGCCGACGACGACCACGCGGATACCGGGGACGCCGGCCAGGGCCGCCAGCCGGTCGACCTCCTTCTCGGGCGCCAGCCGTCCGACGAAGCCGACCAGCAGCTCGCCGTTCGGCGCCAGCTCGGCCCGCAGCGCGGTGTCGGCGTGCGCCGGGGAAAACCGGTCGATGTCGACGCCCCGGGCCCAGTGGTGCACCCGCGGCACGCCGTGCCGCCGCAGCTGCTCGACGGAGTCGGTGGACGGCGCCAGCGTCCGGTCGGCCCGCGAGTGCAGCCGCCGCACCCAGCGCCAGGCGGCGCGGGCGGCGAGGCCGAAGCCGTACGCGGAGGCGAACCCGGCGATGTCGGTCTGGTAGACGGCGATCGACGGCACCCGCAGCCGTCTCGCGGCGGCGAGGCCGCGCGCGCCGACCACGAACGGCGAAGCGAGGTGCACGACGTCCGGCCCGAACGCGGCCAGCGCCGTCAGCACCGTGCGCGTCGGCACGCCGATCGGCAGCGAGTTGACGCCCGGGAAGTCGAGCGCCGGGATCCGGATCACCGGGGCGCCGCGGTAGGAGTCCTGGCCGGGGCCGGGCGCGATGATCAGCACGTCGTGACGGCGTTCCCGGAGGTGCTCGACGACCCGCAGGACGGAGTTGGTCACGCCGTTCACCTGGGGCAGGAAACTTTCGGTGACTATGGCGACTCGCACGAACCGACCATCGCACCCGATCCTGGCGACCGCGTGACACCTCGGCCAACGGTGTCGGAACTCTGGGACCACCGGAAGATCGGCCACGACATGTCATCTCAAGGTCGTGTCCCGGAAACCAGCGGGGCCCAGACTAAGCAGGCATGACCCTCTTGTCCTCCAGGCCGCCGCGGCCCGTGGAGCCCGGCCTGCTGTCGAGGGCCCTCGAAGTGGCCGGGCGCCTGGCCAACGACGCGACCGACGTGATCACCGCGACCGCCGGCCGCGGCGCCCACCCGTCCACACTGGACTCCCCGTTCGACTGGGTCACCGACACCGACCGGATCCTCGAGCGGCACACGCGGCGCGTGCTGACCGCCGAGTTCCCGGGCATCCCGGTGGTGGGCCACGAGTTCGGCGCGGACCACGGCGCCGACGTCGCGGAGTACCGCTGGGTGGTCGACTCGGTGGACGGCACGGCGAACTACGTGGCGGGGGTGCCGTGGTGCGCGTACAGCCTGGCGCTGGTCGACGCGGCCGGGCCGGTGGTCGGGGTGGTGGCGGACCCGTACCGGGCCCAGATCTACGCCGCGGCGCGCGGACGAGGGGCCCGCGCGAACGGCAAACCGGTGCGCTTGACGGACCGCTGCGTCACGGCGGGCGCGATCGTCTGCACCGAGCTGGCCCGCAAGGGCCCGTGGCCGGGCATGGGCGGCTTCATCGAGCGCGCGGCGGCGGCCCACGCGGGCGTCCGGGTCCTGGGCTCGGCGGCGCTGTCGATCGCGCAGGTGGCCCTGGGCCACGCGGCGGCGGCGGTGCTGCACAGCTACCACGAATGGGACGTCGCGGGCTCGGTGGCGATGGCCATCGAGGCGGGCGCGGTGGTGCTGGACAAGCACGGCGAGGACACGGCCCTCCCGACGGACGGCCTGCTGGTGGCGGCCCCGGGCGTGGCGGACGAGGTACTGGGCTGGTGGCAGGAGACAGCGCACGCGGGCTGAAACGAGTTGCGCGCGCTGTGAAGATCGGGGCATGCCCACCCTCCACACCGCGCGCCTGACGCTCGTCCCCCTGGCCGACGAGCACCTGGAGCTGGAGTACGAGCTGGACTCGGACCCGGAGGTGATGCGGTACCTGACGGGCCGCGCCTCGACGTGGGCCGAGGTCGAGGCCGCGCACCGCCGCCGGATGGCCGTGTCGCCCGGGTTCGGCTTCTGGATGGGCTTTGCCGACGGCGACTTCGTCGGCTGGTGGATCCTGCGGCCACCGCACGGCCCGGACCAGCCGTTCGTCGACGGCGAGGCCGAGCTGGGGTACCGGCTGCTGCGGCGGCACTGGCGTCGGGGTTACGCCAGTGAGGGCACTCGTGAGCTGCTTCGGTACGGGTTCGCGGACCTGGGACTGGACCGGATCTTCGCCCAGACGATGGCGGTGAACACGCCGTCCCGCGCGACGATGGCTTCGGCGGGGCTGACGTTCGCCCGGTCGTTCGTCTCGGCGGAGGACTACGACGTGGTGCTTCCGGGGACTGAGCAGGGTGAGGTCGAGTACGAGATCACGCGGAAGCGGTGGCTGCGGGAGCCGGGTTGAGCGGTAGCGGTGGCCGGCGGCGACCCACGCGCACCGAGTTGTCCACATCCGCTCCGGTTGTCCACAGATTTGCCGCGGCACCGTTTTGCCGGGCCGGCGCCGATAGACTGGGACTGGGCACGCCCCCCTGGGTGTGGTGGGGGTGTGGTGGGGGTGTTTTGGCTGGTCAGGCCGCTGCCGGAACCTCGGTTCGGGCCCGTTTGTTCAGCCGCCGGATCCACCACAGCAGCGGCCCCGCCACCAGCCACGTGAAGAACACGAAACTGCCCAGCGGCAGCAGTGTCAGCGTCGCCGAGCGGCCCGCGACCCGGGCCAGTTCCGGGTCACTCGCGTCGTACTCGATGCGGACCAGCTGGCCCGCGGCCAGGCCGTCCGGGTAGAGGACTCCGTTGGCCGGGCTGTGGACGATGCCGTCCGGGGTCTCGAAGTGGATGATCGTGCGGTCGAAGGCCACCGAATCCACCGTGGCCGTCGCCGTGCCGAGCTGCCCGGAGATCGAGCGGTCGTTGCGGATCGCCGCGAACAGCAGGCACACGCACATCACGGTGAGGAGCGAGGCGACGGCGAGGGTTATCCACCACCCGACGCGCCTCGCCCGCTCACCTCTCGTGCTCACGCCGCGAGCGTAGCGGTACTGCTCAGTGCTTGTGTTCCGCGGCGAGATTCCGGTGGTTGGCCTGGATCTGGTCGAACGACTTCGGCTTCACCGAGGCGGCGCGCGCCGTGAAAGCCGCGGGCGAAGCGCCGTTCGGCCCCACCGCCGGCTTGCCCGCCGTGTACAGCCACGTCTGGAACAGGTCGTACAGCGGCTTGCCCGAGACCTTCTCGGCCAGCGCGATGAACTCCTGGATCCGGCCGTTCGAGCCGCCCTTCTGGACCTGCCACGTCTGCAGGATCTTGAAGAACGCCTCGTCACCGACGGCCGTGCGCAGCGCCTGCAGCGTCAGCGCGCCGCGGTCGTAGACGGCGTTGTCGAACTGGTTGTCCGCGCCCGGGTCGGCCGGGACGAGCTTCCACAGGTCACCGTCGGCCGGGTTCGAGTCGTAGGTGTACTGCGCCAGCTCGGCGACCGTGCCCTCGCCCTCGTGCTCCGACCACAGCCACTCGGCGTAGGACGCGAAGCCCTCGTTCAGCCAGATGTCGCTCCAGCGGCCGAGCGAGACGTTGTCGCCGAACCACTGGTGGGCGTTCTCGTGCGCGATCAGCGTCGTGTTCGAGCCCGCGCGGAAGTTCCGCACGCCGTAGGTCGGCCGGGTCTGGTTCTCCAGCGAGAACGTGATGCCGCTGGTCACGACGCCACCCTCGGCCTCGAACGGGTACGGGCCGAACTGCGTCGCCAGGAACGCGTCGATCTCCGGCGTGCGCTCGACGCTGGCCTTCGCCGCGTACAGCGAGTCGCCGAGGTCGCTGCCGTACGCGGAGATGAACGGCTTGCCGTCCGGCGTGGTCGCCTGGTCGAGCTCGTACTTGCCGACGATGAACGACGTCAGGTACGTGGCCTGCGGCTTCGTGCTGCGCCACTGCCAGCGGGTCCAGCCGGCACGTTGCTTCGTGGTGCGGACGAGCGTGCCGTTGGTGACGGCAACGTTGTCATCCGGGGCCTCGATGGAGACGTCGTAGGTCGCCTTGTCGGTCGGGTGGTCGTTGGCCGGGAACCACCACGCGGAGCTCTGCGGCTCGTCGACGCCCAGCGCGCCGAAGGAGCCCTTCTTCCACGCGTTGAGCCCGTCGACCTTCTCCGTGGACGGCGTGTCCGAGTAGGCGACGACGACAGTCGCGGTCTGGCCCTTGAGCAGCGGCTGCGCCGGCGTGACGACGAGCTCGCCGTTGCCGTTCTGGTTCGCGAACTGGGCCGGGCGGTTGTTCACCAGCACGCTCGACGCCTTCAGGGCGAAGTCGAGGTCGAACCGCGACAGGTCCTGGGTCGCGGTGAGCAGCAGCGTCGTCGTGCCGGACAGCACGTCGGTCGCGGGCTGGTAGGTCAGGCGGATGTCGTAGTGCAGCACGTCCGTCCCGCCGTTGCCGGCGTTCGGATAGTACGAGTCACCGACGCCCGGCGCACCGGGTGCCGGGGCCGCACTGGCGGTACCGGCGAGCAGCACCGAGGCGACCCCGGCCGCGAGCACACCAAGGCCGGTGCGAGTTCTTGCACGCATTCGAATCCCTCCAACGGGTGAGGATCAGCGCGCTCGAACGTAGCCAGCCAGGAAGCACCCAGGAACAGCCGAAGGGAGGATCTTGCCTGCTGAGATCACACCCGGAAAGCGGTTGACCAACCCGGTCGGACGGCGGAGACCGCGGAAAGCAACCGTGCGTGCACGGCTCGCCCGCGACTCACCACGGCCCGCGGCTGCCGGATCCGCGAACGGTCCACTCGCACCTGCACCACCCCACGGCGCCATGCCCACGTACCCAGACGGTCGGCTCACGGGCCGGAAGGGTCGGCTCACGTACCCGGAGGGTCGGCTCGAGGAGTCTTCGGTGCGAATCAGACGGCGGAGACGGCCGTGGAGACCGCGGCGCGCAGCCGGGCGTGCAGGTCGCGGTGCCGCGAACGGTCCACCTTGACCTCCACCACCCGCAGCCCCGGTGCGGGCCGCAGCGCCGCCTGGAACTCCGTCAGGGTCGCCGCCACCACGTGCGGGACGCGGTAGCCCGCGCACAGCGCGCCCAGGTCGGCGCCGTGCGGGGTGCCGAAGACGCGCTCGAAGCTCGCCGAATGCTCCGGCGCTCCCTGCTCCAGCAGGGAAAAGATGCCGCCGCCGTCGTCGTTGCACACCACGATCGTCAGGTCCGGGCGCTGCTCCGCGGGCCCGGTCAGCAGCCCGGACGCGTCGTGCAGGAAGGTCAGGTCGCCCAGCAGCGCGTACGACGGGCCGCGGTGGACGTGCGCCGCGCCGATCGCCGTCGAGACCGTGCCGTCGATGCCCGCCACCCCGCGGTTGCGGTGGACCAGGACGTCCGGGCGCAGGCGGCCAGCCAGCGCGACGTCGCGGGTCGGGTTGGACGAGCCCACCACCAGCAGCGAGTCCGGCGGCAGCGCGTCCACCAGTTCCGACGCCAGGCGCAGCCCCGAGGGCCACGGCTCCGCGTCCAGCACCGACGTGACCGCCGCAGACGCCGCCGCGTCGGCCCGGCGCCAGCTGGCCAGCCACTCCGGGTCGGCGGGCTTGGTCGGCTCGTCGAACCACTGCCCGACCTGGCGGACGTTGTGTGCGGGGGCCGGCCAGTCCGAGTCCGGCCGGACCAGCAGCACCTCGACCGAGGCGTCCGAGAGCACCTTCTGGATCTGCCGGAACACCGTCGGGCGGCCCAGGCAGAGCACCTGCTCCGGCTTGTGCCGCGTGATGAAGTCCTCGACGCCCAGCAGCCACGCGCCGGACGAGATCGCCGTGCCGCCGGACAGCCCGAGGCCGCCGGTCTCCGAGATCACCGGCCAGCCGTGCTGCTCGGCCCACTCGCTGGCCGCCTGGACGCCGGTGTCGCACGCGATGACCAGGCCGTGGCGCGCCGAAGGCACCACGAACGACGGCAGCGCGCCGAAGTCGGGCAGCTCGGTCCAGCGCTCGCCGTCGGGACGGCCTTCGAGCGATTCGTACCACTCGCCGTCATCGTCCAGGTCCGGCACGAGCGGCTCGCGGAACGGGATGTTCAGGTGCACCGGCCCGCAGCGCCACTCGCCGTACGCGGCGTTCCAGGCCCGGCAGATCTGGCTGCGCCAGTACGAGTTCTGCCCGGCCCGCCGCTCGGCGACGGCCAGCTCGTCGAAGTAGCGGATGGCGTTGCCGAAGAGCCGGTGCTGGTCGATGACCTGCGACGCCCCCGCCGCGCGCAGCTCCGGTGGCCGGTCGGCGGTCAGCACGATCAGCGGGACGCCGGCGCGGTCGGCCTCCAGCACGGCGGGGTGGAAGTTCGCGGCCGCGGTGCCGGACGTGCAGAGCACGGCCACCGGGCGGCCGGTGCGCGCGGCGATACCGAGCGCGAGGAAGCCGGCGCCGCGCTCGTCGATCCGGACGTGGAGCTGGAGCTTCCCGGCCGCGGCCGCGTCGTAGAGCGCGATCGACAGCGGCGCGTTGCGGGAGCCCGGGCAGAGGACGACGTGCGAAACGGTGTTGCGGACGAGTTCGTCGACGATGACCCTGGCCTGCGCGGTGGAAGGGTTCACCGGCAGGCTCCGTCGAGATGAGAAGTGTCCACAGGTCCTATTCTCCCAAACGTGGATGACGCCCGAGTTTCCGAGCTGTTCGATCCGGCCGCGTGGACCGAGGTCGAAGGTTTCGCCTTCACCGACATCACCTACCACCGCTCCGCTGAGAGCCGTGGCGGCAAACGCGTGGTGCGCATCGCGTTCGACCGTCCGGAGGTCCGCAACGCCTTCCGCCCGCACACCGTCGACGAGCTTTACCGGGCCCTGGACCACGCCCGGATGAGCTCCGACGTCGGCTGTGTCCTGCTCACCGGGAACGGCCCGTCGCCCAAGGACGGCGGGTGGGCGTTCTGCTCCGGTGGTGACCAGCGTATTCGCGGACGCTCCGGGTATCAGTACGCCAGCGGCGAGACCTCCGACACGGTGGACCCCGCCCGCGCCGGCCGGCTGCACATCCTCGAGGTCCAGCGCCTGATCCGGTTCCTGCCGAAACCGGTCATCGCGGTCGTGCCGGGCTGGGCCGCGGGCGGCGGGCACTCCCTGCACGTCGTGTGCGATCTCACGCTCGCCTCGGCCGAGCACGCGAAGTTCAAGCAGACCGACGCCGACGTCGGCTCGTTCGACGGCGGGTACGGCTCGGCCTACCTGGCGAAGATGGTCGGCCAGAAGTTCGCCCGCGAGATCTTCTTCCTCGGCCGCGAGTACTCCGCCGAGCAGATGCACCAGATGGGCGCGGTGAACGCCGTCGTGCCGCACGCCGACCTCGAAAAAGAGGCCCTGGACTGGGCGTGGACGATCGCCGGCAAGTCGCCGACGGCCCAGCGGATGCTGAAGTACGCGTTCAACCTCACCGACGACGGCCTGGTCGGCCAGCAGCTGTTCGCCGGCGAGACCACCCGGCTGGCGTACATGCAGGACGAGGCCGTCGAAGGCCGTGACGCGTTCCTGCAGAAGCGCGACCCCGACTTCAAGGACGTCCCCTATTACTACTGAGCTGCGCCCTCTCGCACTCGACGGCTCGCCCGAAGCGCTCGACACGCTGAAGGCGGCCGTCGCGGACGCGCTGGGCGGCGGCCCGGCCGTGCTGCCGTTCACCGACCCCGCGCTGCGGGACGCGATGGTGCCCGGCGAGCCCGCCGAGCCGGACACCGCCGTGGTCATCGCCACGTCCGGGTCGACCGGCGCGCCCAAGGGCGTGCTGCTCTCGGCCCGCGCCCTGGTCGCGTCGGCCGAGGCCACCCACGTCCGCCTGGGCGGGCCGGGGCAGTGGCTGCTGGCGACGCCGGCGCACTACATCGGCGGGCTGCAGGTGCTGGTCCGGTCGCTGCTGGCGGGCACCGAACCGGCGTACCTGACCGGCCACGGCTTCCGGCCGGACGACTTCGCCGCCGCCTCGGCGACGCTGAAGGGCGGCCCGCGGTACACGGCGCTGGTGCCGACGCAGCTGGTCCGCCTGCTCGACGACGGCGGCGCGGGGCTGGCCGCGGCGAAGACGTTCGACGGGATCGTGGTCGGCGCGGCCGCGACGTCGGCCGCGCTGCGCGAGCGCGCCGCCGAAGCCGGGGTCCGGATCGTGCCCGCGTACGGCATGAGCGAGACGGCCAGCGGCTGCGTCTACGACGGCTTCCCGCTCGACGGCGTCCGCGTCGACGTCGCCGGGGAGCGCGTCCGGATCGCGGGTGACGTCCTCGCGCACGGCTACCGGCTCCGGCCGGACCTGACCGCGGAGGCGTTCTCCGGCGGCTGGTTCACGACGTCCGACCGTGGGGTTCGTCACGACGACGGCCGGATCGAGGTGCTCGGCCGGGCCGACGACATGATCAACACCGGCGGGGTGAAGGTGTCCGCGAACGCGATCGAGCGCTGCCTGACCGCTCAGCCGGGGGTGCGCGACGCGTGTGTCGTCGGGCTGCCGGACGCGGAGTGGGGCGAGGCCGTGGTGGCGCTCGTGGTCCCGGACGGTGAACCTCGTGAACCGGACGAACTGCGGGCCGCCGTGCGGGCCGAGCTGGGCGCCGCGTCGACGCCGAAACGCCTGGAGTACGCCGCTGAGCTGCCCCTTCGCGGTCCCGGCAAGATCGACAAGGCCGCCGTGAAAGCCCGGTTTCCGCCGGGTTCGCACGGCTGATCGGCGGCACTTCGTTGACACGCACGGGGTGCACCCACTTGGCTACTCACCATGACGCGCTGGATACGCACCGCCCTGATCAGCACCGCCGTCGCACTGGGTGTCCTCCTCCCCGCGGGTGCGGCCCTGGCCGACGGTCCTTCTTCGGACCCCAACAGCGGCCAGCTGACCTGGCAGCTGCCCACCACGAACTGACCTTCCGGGCTCCCGCTCGGCCGTGATCGTCATGGCGTTGAATGACGTCCATGGCGAGTGTGAGTGAGTGGATCGAGGGCGCGCGGCCGCGGACGCTGCCGAACGCGGTGGCCCCGGTGGTGGCGGGTGCCGGCGCGGCGATCGCGCTGGACGCGTTCTCCTGGTGGCGTTCGGTGCTGGCGCTGCTGGTCTCGCTCTCGCTGATCGTCGGCGTCAACTACGCCAACGACTACTCCGACGGCATCCGCGGCACCGACGAGAACCGCGTCGGCCCGCTGCGGCTGGTCGGCTCCCGCGTCGCCGCCCCGAAGGCCGTGCTCACCGCCGCGCTGATCGCGCTGGGCCTGGCCGGGGTGCTCGGCCTGCTGCTCGTCGCGCTCAGCGGGCACTGGTGGCTGCTGGCCATGGGTGGTGTCTGCATCCTCGGCGCCTGGTTCTACACCGGTGGCAAGAAGCCTTACGGCTACTACGGTTTCGGCGAAATCGCGGTGTTCGTCTTCTTCGGCCTGGCCGGGGTGCTGGGCACGGTCTACGTCCAGGCCGGCCGGGTCAGCTGGGCCGCGCTGGCGTGCGCGGTCGCGGTCGGCTCGTTCTCGACGGCGGTCCTGACCGCCAACAACCTGCGTGACATCCCGACCGACGTCGAGTCCGGCAAGCGCACGCTCGCCACCCGCCTCGGCGACCGCGGCACGCGGCGGCTCTACCTGGTGCTGATCGCGGTGCCGTACGTGCTCAGCGTGGTCCTGGCGGTCACCGGCCCCGGGCTGGCCTCGCTGGCGGTGCTGACCGTCGGCCTGCTCCTTCCCGCGATCGGGGCCGTCCACGGCGGGAAGACGGGCCGCGAGCTGATCCCCGCGTTGCGGGACACCGGCCTGGCGATGCTGGTCTGGGCGGTCGTCACGGCGGTCGCGCTGAACCTCTTCTAGGCCTCCGGGGCGAACTTCCCGGTCGCCAGGAACTCCTCGAACAACGCCGCGTGCGGCGCGAGGTCCAGACCTTGCTGGGCCACCCACTCGTCGTCGTAGTAGGTGTGCGCGTACCGCTCGCCGCCGTCGCACAGGAGCGTGACGACGCTGCCCGCCTGGCCGTCCTCGACCATCCGGGAGATCAGCCGGAACGCGCCGTAGAGGTTGGTTCCCGTGGAGCCGCCCGCCCAGTGCCCGGTGCGCTCGCGCAGCAGCCGGATCGCGGCCAGCGAGCCGGCGTCGGGGACCTGGCACATCTCGTCGATCACGCCGGGGACGAACGACGGTTCGCACCGCGGCCGCCCGATGCCCTCGATCCGCGACGGCATGCCGGTCGCGTAGTCCAGCGCGCCGGTCTCCCAGGCACCGAAGAACGACGAGTTCTCCGGGTCGACCACGCAGACCTTCGTCGTGTGCCGCTTGTAGCGCACGTACCGGCCGAACGTCGCGCTCGTGCCGCCGGTGCCCGCGCCGACGACGATCCAGGACGGCACCGGGTGCCGCTCGGAGCGCATCTGCGCGAACACGGACTCGGCGATGTTGTTGTTGCCCCGCCAGTCCGTCGCGCGCTCGGCGTAGGTGAACTGGTCGAGGTAGTGGCCGCCGCACTCGGCCGCGAGCCGCTCCGCCTCGGGGTACATCGCCGGCGCCTGGTCGACGTAGTGGCACTCACCGCCGTAGAACTCGATGAGCGCGATCTTCTCCTTGCTCGTGCGCCGCGGCACCACGGTGATGAAACGCAGGCCGAGCATGCGGGCGAAGTACGCCTCGGAGACCGCGGTCGAGCCGCTGGAGGCCTCGACGAGCACGGTGTCCGGCCCGATCTGGCCGTTGACGAGCCCGTAGAGGAACAGCGACCGGGCGAGGCGGTGCTTCAGCGAGCCGGTCGGGTGGACGGACTCGTCCTTGAGGTACAGGTCGATGCCCCACTCCGGGGGCAGCGGGAAGACGTGCAGGTGGGTGTCGGCGCTGCGGTTGGCGTCGGCCTCGATGATCCGGACGGCCTCGCGCACCCAGCTGCGGCTGTGCAGGCGGCTCATTCCGGCTGACCGGCGGAGTCGCCACGCAGCTGCGCGCGCAGCTGGGCCCGGGCCCGCGCGCGCTTCTCGTTGCGCTGGGCCAGGCCGGCCGTGACGCGGGCGTTGAGCGGGCGGAACAGCAGCAGGCCCAGCGGCAGGCCGACGACCAGGCCGATGAGCAGCGCGACCAGCAGGGGCACGCCGGCCAGGGACAGCGCCCAGGCGATCACGCCGACCAGCACGAACCGGGCCAGCAGGTACAGCGTCAGGTCACGGGACAGGTTGGGGCTCACATCGACGCAGGTTACGCCCCGCCCGGCCGGTCTTTGTGCACGCCCGCGTTGTTCGGGCGCCCCTCGAAGCGGGTCGAGAGCACGACGGTGGTGTTCGTCCGCCCGACGCCGGGGATGCGGCGGAGCCGGCCGAGGGTCCGCTCCAGCTCGTCGACGGTCGGCACGCGCACCTTGACGACGAAGGCTTCGTCACCCGCGACCGCGTAGCAGCTCTCGACCTCGTCGAGCTCGCCGAGCGCGTCGGCGACGTCCTCGTCGGTCGCCGTGTCCGTCGGATGGATGCCGACGAGGGCGGTGACGCCGAGACCGACCGAGCTCGGGTCGACGACCGCGTGATATCCGGTGATCACGCCGGCCGCCTCCAGCTTGCCGACGCGTTCGTGTACCGACGACGCGGACAGCCCGACGGCCCGCCCCAGATCGGCATAGGTGGCCCGTCCGTTGATACGCAACGCCGCGATGATCTTCCGGTCCAACTGATCCACGCCATCACTCTATGCGGTTGGACAATCCCCCATTGGCACCACGCCCCGCACCCGCCGGCCAAAGGAAGGGTCATCTGCGCACTTCGGGTGACCGATCAGATAGTTGCACAGCGTAAGCAACCTGTCCGTTTTGACCTTTAAGGGCTCTTTACTCGTGGACAACCGTTCGAGTACCTGACGGGTGAAGTGCAACGATTGCCGTGTTGGCTACCCCGGCGGAACGGGCCAAAAGGGCCCGGACGCCTCCGGTATAGCAGTGAGGTCGTTAAGGAGGCGGAAAATGACCGCGACGATGGGCGGACGACTGCTCACCCCAGGCGAGGTGGCAGCACTGTTCCGAGTTGACCCGAAGACGGTCACCCGATGGGCGACGGCAGGTCGCATCGGCTCGATCCGGACCCCGGGCGGGCACCGGCGGTTCCGTGAGTCCGAGGTGAACGAGCTCCTGGCCGAGCTGACCACGGACGCGAGCGAACCGGCCCGCAAGGCCTGAACCATCCGAACGTCGGGGCCGTGTCGGTAGGGGAAACCACCCCGCCCACGCGGCCCCTCGTTGTTCCCGGCGTCACGCCGCGGCACCGGTTCGGGCCCAAACCCGGCCGAAGCGGCTAACCTCGTGGGACTGGCAAGCCACACGGAAGGATCCGGCATGCTCGCTCTGCTCGCGGCGGTCGGCGCGCTGGTCGTCGCCCTGCTCCTGTGGCGGTCGTTCGCCGGCCAGAGGATCGGAGTGCCGTCCACCGCGCGGCGCGCCCCGATCGCGCCGGACGACGACCCCGACTTCCTGCGCCAGCTGGCCGAACAGCAGCGCAAACGCCGGGACGAAGACCTTTAGGCCGCCCTTTACGTTCCCGCAGCCCGTCGTGAGTGGGTAATCCGGGTCAGCACCCTCATCACCCGCTCACGACCGGTGCGGCTAGCGGTACTGCTGGGAGAGCGGGGTCGCGAAACCGTCGGCGACCGTGGCCGCCAGGTCCAACAGGGCCAGGCGGGTGTCGCCGCTCAGGCGGTCCAGCTCGATCTCGGCACCCTCTTCGAGGTGCGGGTCGAACGGGACCTGGCAGACCGCGCGGACCTTGGCGCCGAAATGCGCCGACAGCTTGTCGAGGTCGACCGAGCCGCCCTTGGGACGGACCGAGTTGATCACCGCGACCGAGCGTTTCACCAGCTCGCCGTAGCCGTGGGCCTCGAGCCAGTCGAGCGTCGCCGAGGCGCTGCGGGCGCCGTCGACCGAGCCGGACGAGACGACCACCAGCGCGTCCGCGACGTCCAGGACGCCCTTCATCGCCGAGTGCATCAGGCCGGTTCCGCAGTCGGTGAGCACGATGTTGTAGAAGTGCTCCAGCAGGTTGACCGTGCGGCGGTAGTCGTCCTCGGAGAAGGCCTCGGAAACGGCCGGATCCTGCTCGCTGGCGAGGATTTCGAGGCGGCTGGCCCCCTGGGACGTGTAGGACCGCACGTCGCTGTAGCGCGTGATGCGGGCCGCGTCGCGCAGCAGGTGGCGAACCGTCGCCGTGGTCTCCAGCGGGATCTTCTGCGAGAGCGTGCCGCGGTCCGGGTTGGCGTCCACGGCCACCACGCGGTCACCGCGCAGCGAGGCGAACGTCGCGCCCAGCGTCGTGGTCACCGTGGTCTTGCCGACGCCGCCCTTCAGCGACAGCATCGCGATCTTGTAGCACCCGCGCAGCGGCTGGTTGACCCGCGCGATGAGGTCGCGGCGCCGGGTGTCGGCCGGGCTCTCCCCCGGGTTGATGAGCTTCCCGCTGCCGACGTAGACGGCCTTGCGCCAGCCCGACTGCGGCGGCCGCTTGACCTGCTTGACCAGGTGCGCCGTCGACAGGTCGTGGCCGTGGCCGCCCGGCTGCTGCGGCGCGGCGTGCCGGCCGCCCTGCGGCTGCGGGAGGCCGGACGGCTGCTGCTGGGGCTGCTGCGGGTACTGGGCCTGGGCCTGGTACTGCTGCTGGTGCGGCTGCAGCGGCGGGAGGTTCTGGTCGTAGCCGTAGCCCTGCGGCACCTGGTGCGGCCCCGAGACCGCCGGGTTCGGCACCTGGTGCGGGCCCGACACGCTCGGGTTGGGCACCTGGTGCGGGCCGGACACCGCCGGGTTCGGCGGCGGCGTGACGGCCTGGGTCGGCAACGCGTCCAGGGCGCCTGGTGTCTCCGGGTGCGGATGCGAGTCCGTCCGGTCGTCGGCGAACAGGCTCGGCTTCGGCTCCGCCTGCTGTTCGCCCTGCTCGGAGTGGCCTGGAGCCGATTCTTCGCTGGGTCCGGTCACCGGTGTAAACCTCCGCGCACTCCGCCCGACATCGTTCCCCCTGATGACGACGGTAGTCGGCGTACCCGCGGGATGCTCAGCCCACCCCGGCGTAGGAGTGCAAGCCCGCGGTGACGAGGTTCACGAAGAACAGGTTGAAGATGATCGCGGCGAACCCGACGATGTTGATCGCCGCCGCCCGGGCGCCGCGCCAGCCGGCCGTCGCACGTGAGTGCAGGTAGGCCGCGTAGACGACCCAGGCGATGAACGCGACGGTCTCCTTGGGGTCCCAGCCCCAGAACCGGCCCCAGGCCGACTCGGCCCAGACGGCGCCGCAAAGCACGCCGAAGGTGAAGACCGGGAAGGCGAAGATCGTCGTCCGGTAGGCGATCCGGTCGAGGACGTCGGCCGCGGGCAGCTTCGAGGCGAAGCGCGCGAACTTCGTCTGGTCCTTGTCGTAGGCCGCGCGGAACAGGTACAGCACGCTCGCCACACCCGGGACCAGGAACACGCCGGAGCCGATGATGGCCGCCGAGACGTGGATGACCAGCCAGTACGACTGCAGGGCGGGCTGCACCGGCGCCGCGATCGTGTACAGCAGGGTGCCGTTGATGAACATCAAGATCACGACGGGCAGCAGCAGGAAGCCGGTGAGGTGCCGGACCGGGAACTTCGACATCACGATCAGCCAGGTGACCACCGTGATGAAGGTGACCGCCATGCCGTACTCGTACATGTTGCCCCACGGCGCGCGGTGCACGGCGAGCCCGCGCAACACGATCGCCGACAGCTGCAGCAGCGCGCCGAGCACCAGCAGCGACGCGCCCATCTTGCCGATCCGCTCGGGACGCCCGACCTCGCGCTGCGCGGCCTGGACCTGCTCGATCGGCGGCCCACCGGCGCCGACGAGCTCCCGCGCACGCAGCTTGGCCCGCTCGGTGGCGAGCCGGCCCTTGGCGCCGAAGCCCTGCTCGATCAGCGTCATCATCAGCGCGACGACGTAGATCGCCGCGGCGGTGGTGTACAGCCAGTCGCTGTACCGCGACAGCGTCTCGTTGATCGGCATGCTTCAGCCCTTCTGACCACTTATCAGGCGTTCGCTGATCCGGTGGAACTCTTCGCCGTACCCGGCCTGGTCGGTGCGGGCCAGCCCGGCGACCTCGATCACCGTACTCGGCTCGTCCTCGGTGCCCGGCTTCACCCGGACCCACAGCCGGCGGCGCTTGACCAGCAAGGACGCGCCGAGGCCGAGGAACATCGAGATGGCGAAGCCGAGCACGAAACCCTGCGTCGGGTCGTGGGAGACCTGCAGCGAGACCCAGTGGCCGACGCCGTCGAAGCGGACCTTCGTGCCGTCGTCGAGCTTGATCTCCTGGCCGACCTTCAGGTTCTCGCGGGCGACTTTCTTCAGCCGCCCGTCGTCGACCAGCGACTGGTCGATCTCGAACACCGACTGGCCGCGCCCGGAGTCCAGGCCGAGGTCGCCGCGCATGATGTCGACGGCGACGGCGGGGTCGCTCAGCTGCGGCGCCGACGACGTCAGGACACCGCCGTGCACGAACGACGTCGGCGCGAACAGGCCGGTGATGGCCAGCTGGCGCGTCCGCCGCTGCACCTCGTCGGTGACGCCGGGCTGGTCGAACTTCGTCGCGCCCTCGGCGAGCATCGTGGTGGGGTCGACCGTGCGCCACTGCGTGTTCTGGGTGCGCTGGGTGCCGTCGGGGAAGGTCACCGTGAACTTCGGCGAGTAGCCCTGGCCGAGCAGGTAGACGCGGTCGCCGGCGGTGCGCAGCGGCGAGTTGACCTCGAGGCCGTAGGGGCGCCAGGTGTTCGTGTCGAGGTCCGCGCCGGACTGGTACTCGATGTTCGAGTGGTAGTACTCCGGCTCGCCGGCGTCGGTGTAGCGCACGGTGAAGTCGTTGATCTTCACGCAGAACGGGTCGAGGTCGGTGCCGTCGACGCGCAGGCCCGCGTTGAAGGAGTCGTAGTTGTAGATGCCGGAGTTGCAGAACGTGCTGCCGTCGGCCTGGACGATGACCTGGCCTTCGTAGCCGTACAGCTTGCCCAGCGCGAAGAACACGATCAGGCCCAGCATGCTGAAGTGGAAGATCAGGTTGCCGGTCTCGCGCAGGAACCCGCGTTCGGCGGAGATCGTGCGGACGCCGCCGGCCTCTTCGCGTTCGACGCGCCGCCAGCCGGGCAGCTGCTTGTGGACGGCGGCGATCTCGGCGGAGACGTCCTGCTTGCCGCGGCCGAGCCGGTAGTGCGGCATCCGCGCCAGGTTGCGCGGGGTCAGCACCGGCTTGGCGCGCATCGCCTTGACGTACTCGAAGCTGCGCGGGGTGAGGCAGCCGACCAGCGAGATCATCAGCAGCAGGTAGATGGCCGAGAACCAGATGCTGGAGTAGACGTCGTAGAACTCGAGCTTGTCGAGCAGCGTGCCCCACCAGCCGTGCGCGCTGATGTAGGCGTCGACCTTGGGCGCGTTGAGCTTCCGCTGCGGCAGGAGCGCGCCGGGCAGGGCGGCCAGCGCCAGCAGGAACAGCAGGACGAGCGCGGTGCGCATCGACGTCAGGCCCCGCCAGGTGTTGCGCACGAAGGCGAAGGTGCGCTTGGCGGGAGTGGGCCCCTTCGGTGCCGCGGGAGGCGCTTCAGTGGTCGTCACAGCGGCAGCCTCAAGTCGCCCGCGAGCTCGTTGCGGAGGAAGCCCATCAGATCTCCCCAGACGCCGGTGACCAGCAGGATGCCGACGATCATCAGCAGCGCGCCGCCGAAGACCTGGACCTGGCGGCCGTGGCGGCGCAGCCAGTCGGTGGCGCGCACGGCCCAGCGGGCGCCGAGCGCGATGAGCAGGAACGGCAGCCCGAGGCCGAGGCAGTAGACGGCGATCAGCAGGTACCCGCGGGCCTCCGCGCCGCCGGTCGCGCTGGCCAGCGTCGTGACGGCCGAGAGCGTCGGGCCGATGCACGGCGTCCAGCCGAGGCCGAAGACCGCGCCGAGCAGCGGGGCGCCCCAGACGCCGCCGCCGGGCACGCGGTGCGAGCGGAACTCGCGCTGCAGGCCGGGGATCCAGCCGAGGAACACCAGCGCCATCGCGATGGTGAGGACACCGCCGACGCGCTGAAGCAGGTCCTGGTTGAGGGTGAGCGTGTCGGCCAGCCAGACCAGGGTGCCCAGGGTGGCGACGAACACGACGGTGAACCCGAGCACGAACAGCAGCGCGGCGCCCATGACGGCCCAGCGGCCCTGCTTGCGCTCCTCGTCGGCTTTGACCGCGGGGGCGTCCGCGCCGACGAGCGCGGCGAGGTACGCGAGGTACCCCGGCACCAGCGGCACCACGCACGGCGAGGCGAAGGAGATCGTTCCGGCCAGCAGCGCGACGCCCGCGGCGAGCAGCAGCGGTCCGGAGATCGCCAGCTCGGTAACGGAGTTCACGGGATTGAGGGTAGGCAGTGAGGTCCCGGTGAGAACTCCGGGGCCGGTTCAGGAGGACCTACCTCACAGCAGTTCAGGACCTTGGTCCCGCTCGTCACCCGTTGGTGCTTTCGCGTGCTTGAACACCGCTCGGGCCCGACAGGCGTGGTGCACTGGTCCCTGATGGCCCTCAACCAGGCGGTGGTGCTGGACGCCGCGATCGAGCTGCTCGACGAGACCGGGCTGGACGAGCTGACCACGCGCAGGCTCGCCGGCCGCCTCGGCGTGCGCGTCGGCGCGCTCTATTGGCACTACGCGAACAAGCAGGCGCTGCTGGACGCGATCGCCGAGCACATGCTGGCGGTGGCCACCCGCGGGCTGCGCACGTCCGGAACCTGGCGGGACCGCGTTATGGCGTTCGCGAACGCCCACCGCGACACGATGCTCGCCCACCCGGACGGCGCCCGCCTGATCGCCACGACGAGCAAACCCGGACCGGCGGCCACGGAGTTCCTGGGCCACCTGCTCAGGACGCTCGACAACGCGGGCATCCCGGAGACGGAGGCCTGCGCGGACGTCGTCACGAGCTACGTGAACGGCTTCACGGTCGAAGAACAGGCCCGCCGGACGGCCGTGCCCCGCCCGGAGCGGGACGAGGCCTTCGCGACGGGCCTGTCCGTGGTCCTCGACGGCCTGGCCGCCCGGGTCAGGCCTGCTCCGCCGCCAGGCGCTGGGTGACCGGCAGCAGGTCCTGGGCCAGCACCTGGCGCAGGAAGACCGCCGCGACGCGGTGCTGTTTGTCCAGCACGATCGTCGACGGGATGATGTTGCGCGGGTAGCCGCTCAGCTTGAGCAGGACCCGGCCGTCCGGGTCGTAGATCGACGGGTACGTCAGCTTGCGGTCGCGGACGAAGTCCTGCGCCACGTCGCGCGCCGGGTCGCGGACGTCGATCCCGACGACCTGCACCCCCGGCGCCTGCTTGGCCAGGCTCTCCATCTCGGGCGCCTCCGTGCGGCACGGCCCGCACCACTGGCCCCACAGGTTCAGCACGACGACCTTGCCGGGGAAGTCCGCCAGCGACAGCTGCTTGCCCTCGTTCATCAGGTCGTCGCCCGCGAGCACCGGCGCGGTCTGGCGCTGGGCGACGTCGTAGCTGATGTCGACCTGGCCGCCCGGGGAGACGAAGCTGAAGCTGCTCCCCTGGACCACCGCGTCCTTGCCCGCGCTGCACCCGGCGATCAGGCCCAGCGCGGCCACCGCGACGACGAGCCGTTTCATGCCCCGGTCACCTTCGGGTCGGTGGACCCCGCGGGCTCGCTGTAGACGATCTCGCGCAGCTCGTCACCGTCGAAGACCAGGCTGGTCAGCGAGGCCAGCGAGCACTGGCGGCGCCGCGGGTCGTGCCACAGCTTCTTGCCCTCGAGGAACCGCCGGAGCGTCCAGATCGGCAGCTGGTGCGACACGCAGAGCGCCTCGTGGCCCTCCGCCACCTCCCGCGCCCGGTGGACCGCGCCGAGCATCCGGTGCGCGATTTCCAGGTACGGCTCGCCCCACGACGGCTTGAACGGGTTGACCAGCTTCGACCAGTGCTTCGGCTCCCGCAGCGCGCCGTCGCCGACCGCGACGTGCAGGCCCTCGAACTGGTTGCCGGCCTCGATCAGCTCCGCGTCGGTCGCGATGTCGAGGCGATGCGCGGCCGCGATCGGCGCCGCCGTCTCCTGCGCCCGCTGCAGCGGCGACGCGACGACGTGCACGAGGTCGTGGCCCGCGACGGCCTCGGCGACCGTCAGCGCCTGGCGCTGCCCGCGCTCGGAGAGCCGGTAGCCGGGGAGCCGGCCGTAGAGGATCTTCTCGGGGTTGTGGACTTCGCCGTGGCGAAGCATGTGGACGACGGTGGTCACCGGACCGCTCCGGCCGCCGCCTGCGCCGCCGCGGGCAGCGCGGCTTCGATCACCGAGAACGCTTCGTCGTCCATGGCCGCGTTCACGAACCAGGCCTCGTACGCGCTCGGGGGCGCGTACACGCCGCCGTCGAGCAGCGCGTGGAAGAACGGCGGGAAGCGCCACGTCTCGGACGCCTGCGCCCCCGCGTAGTCGCGGACCGGCGCCTCGCCGAAGAACACGCTCACCAGGTTGCCCGCGTACTGGACGCTGTTGGCGACGCCGGCTTCGCTCAGCGCGAGGCGGAAGAGGTTGCCGAGGCGCTTGGCGTTGGCGTCCAGCGCCGCGTACACGCTCTGGTCGGCCGCGCGCAGCGTCGCGAGGCCCGTGGCCACCGCGACGGGGTTCCCGGACAGCGTCCCGGCCTGGTAGACCGGGCCGCCCGGGGCGAGCTTGGCCATGATGTCGGCGCGGCCGCCGAACGCCGCCGCCGGCAGGCCGCCGGACATCACCTTGCCGAACGTGTAGAGGTCGCCGGCCACGCCCTCGAGGCCGAACCAGCCCGCGCGCGAGACGCGGAAACCGGTCATCACCTCGTCCATGACCAGCAGCGCGCCGTGCTCGTGGGCGATCTCCAGCAGGGCCGCGTTGAAGCCCTCGTCCGGCGCGACCGCGCCCATGTTGCCCGCCGCGGCCTCGGTGATCACCGCGGCGACCGTGTCCGGGTTGTCCACAAAGGACTTCCGGACGGCGTCGAGGTCGTTGTAGGGCAGCACGATCGTGTCCGCGGCCTGGGCGCCGGTGACCCCCGGCGACGTCGGCAGCCCGAGCGTCGCGACGCCGGAGCCCGCCTGGGCGAGCAGCGCGTCGACGTGGCCGTGGTAACACCCGGCGAACTTGATGATCTTGGCGCGGCCGGTGAACCCGCGGGCCAGCCGGATCGCGCTCATCGTGGCTTCGGTGCCCGAGTTGACCAGCCGCACCTGCTCGACGGGCTCGACCCGGCCGATGATCTCCTCGGCCAGTTCGACCTCGCCGATCGTCGGCGTGCCGAACGACAGCCCGGACGTCGCCGCCTCGCGCGCCGCCTCGACGACCAGCGGGTGCGCGTGTCCCAGGATCATCGGGCCCCAGGACGAGACCAGGTCGACATAGCGGTTCCCGTCGGCGTCCCACAGGTGGGGGCCCTCGCCGCGGACCATGAACCGCGGGGTGCCGCCGACCGAGTTGAATGCCCGGACCGGCGAGTTCACCCCGCCCGGGATGGCCGCCTTCGCGCGGTCGAACCATGCCTTGGACTGCTCGGTTCCAGTGCTCACCTCCCCAGTCTCGCAAACCCGGGCCACGCACCGCCGACCCCGTCACCCGCAACTCGGGGTGCGCGCGAACGTCACGGCCCTAAGATGGCCGGACGCCGCCCAGGAGGGGAACAACCGGTGACCGAACGTGTGGCACAGCGCAACCCGTGGCTGGTGCTGTCCGGCTTCCTCGGCGTCGTCGCCGTGGTCGCGGCGGTCGGCGCACTGGCCGCGACGTCGTCGAAGGAGATCTACGAGCGCTTGGACCTGCCGGCGTGGGCGCCACCGGTGTCCCTGTTCGGTCCGGTGTGGACGGTGCTGTACGTCACGATCGCGGTGTCCGGCTGGTGCTACTGGCGCACCGACGGCGAGACCCGCGGGTTCGCCGCGTACGGCATCGGCCTGCTGGCCAACCTGCTCTGGCCCCCGCTGTTCTTCGAGGGCGCCGCGGCCGTGCTCGCCCTGTTCGACATCGTGCTGCTGGACGTCGTCGTGGTCGTGACGATCGTCCTGTTCGCCCGCCGGTCGAAGCTCGCGGCCGCGCTGCAGGTGCCCTACCTGGCCTGGATCCTGTTCGCGACCGCGCTCAACGCCGCGATCATCGTCTTGAACTAGCGCCCGGCCTGCTGGGTGATCGCCTGCGCGGCGACCGTCCCGTCGTCGCCGGCCTGGCCCTGGACGACGACCGTCGAGCCCGGCTTGAGGTCGGCGAGCTTGCCCGGCTGGGTCACGCCGACCGTTGTCGAGTCCGATGTGGACACCTTGACGTCGGTGCCCTGCGCGGTCTTCACGTAGACCGTGGTGCCGTCGACGCGGTCGACCGTGCCGGTGGTGCCGCGCCCGCCGCCCCCGCGGAAGCCGCCGCCCTGCTGCCCGGTGCCCGTCCCGGTGCCGCCGGTCTGGCCGGTCCCGCCCGGCGTGCCGCCCTGGCGCCCGGCCGGCGTGCCGGACGAACCCGACGACGAGCCGAACGCGGCGTGCGTCCAGGCGCCGCCGGCGAACACGGCCGCGAGCACGACCAGCCCGGCCAGCACCATCGTGGCGCGGGAGAACGGCTGGGCCGCGCGGCGCATCTCGGCGTTCAGGTCGCCCTCGACCGCCGGGCTGGCGACGATCTGCTCCGCCGTCGGCTCGACGGCCGGGAGCACCGCCGTCGGCTCGTCCCCGGGGACGGGCGGCGGGGTCGTCGTGGACGAAGACATCGAAGAACTCCTTATTCGTGACGCAGGGCGTCGATCGGCCGCAGCTTGGCGGCCCGGTTCGCCGGGAAACTGCCGAAGAACAGCCCGATCAGGGCCGACACCGCGAAGGCGAGCAGGATCGACGAGGGCACCACGACCGGCTTGATCCCGGAGATGGTGAACCGGCTGCCGATCAGCCCGATCGCGACGCCGAGCAGGCCGCCGAACAGGCTGAGCATGGTCGCTTCGGCGAGGAACTGGCCCAGGATGGCCGAGCGCGGGGCGCCGATGGCCTTGCGGATGCCGATCTCGCGGATCCGCTCGGTGACCGTGACGAGCATGATGTTCGTGACGCCGATGCCGCCCACCAGCAGCGAGATCGCCGCGACCGCCGCCAGCAGCACGGTGAACGTCTCGGTCGCCGACGTCCGGGTCGCGAGCAGCTGCTCGGAGTTCTGGATCTGGTAGTCGGCGGTGCCGCCGAGCCGGATGCCGTGGCGCGCGTTGAGGATCGCGGTGATCTCGGACTGCGCCAGCGTGACGGCGTCCGCGCTGGTGGCCTGGACGGCGATCTGGTTGAGGCTGCCGTACCCGGCCAGCGAGTTCTGCACGGCCGAGATCGGCGCGATCGCGACGTCGTCGGCGTTCTGCAGCCCGGTGCTGCCCTTGGCCTGCAGCACCCCGACCACGGTGAACTGGATGCTGTTGAGCAGCACGTTCTTGCCGACGGCGGCGGTGGTGCTGCCGAAGATCGACTCCGCGGTCGTCGGGCCGAGCACGACGACCTTCCGCGCCGTCGTGACGTCCTCGGTGGTGAACAGCGCGCCTTCGGCGAGGTCGCGGTTCGTGGTGGTGAAGTACGCCGGCTCGGTGCCCGCGACGGTCGGGATGTCGTACGACGTCTGCCCGTAGGTCGCGGTCGCCGTGGTGTTGACCACCGGCGACGCGGCCTTGACGTCGGGCGCGCCGATCGGGTCGACCAGCGCGTGCGCGTCCTGCACGGTCAACGGCCGCGCCGACGCGCCCTGGCCGCCGCCGCGCGCCGGGGAGACGTTGACGACGTTGGTGCCGAGGCCCTGGATGCTGGCCGCGATGGCCGCCGACGCGCCGTTGCCGACCGCGACGAGCAGGATCACGGCGGCGACGCCGATGGTGATGCCGAGCGTGGTGAGCGACGAGCGCAGCTTGTTCGCGGTGAGCCCGCGCACGGCGAAGCGCAGGATCTCGAAGAGGTTCACGACGCGGCCCCCACGACCCCGGACACCCGGGTGACGTCGTCCTGGACGATCAGGCCGTCGTCGACCCGGACGACCCGGCGCGCGTGCGCGGCGACCTCGTCCTCGTGCGTGATCACGACGATGGTGCGGCCGAGCTGGTTGAGCCGGTCGAACACGCCGAGGACGTCCTCGGTGCTGCGGCGGTCCAGGTTGCCGGTCGGCTCGTCGGCCAGCAGCATCGCCGGCCCGGTGACCAGCGCCCGCGCCAC
The DNA here is from genome assembly GCF_043197175.1 of Amycolatopsis sp. NPDC049252. NCBI lineage: Bacteria > Bacillati > Actinomycetota > Actinomycetes > Pseudonocardiales > Pseudonocardiaceae > Amycolatopsis > Amycolatopsis sp. NPDC049252. Next base: position 254,000 of record NZ_JBICSQ010000002.1, on the reverse strand, counting down.
GGCGACGCGCTGGATCTGGCCGCCGGACAGCTCGCTCGGCAGGTGCTTGGCCCGGTCGGACAACCCGACCATGTCCAGCGCGGCGAGGGCGCGGCGCCGCCGTTCCGATCGGCGAAGTCCACTGTAGACCAGCGGAAGCTCCACATTGGACAACGCGGACGTCCGGGGCACGAGGTTGAACGACTGGAAGATGAAGCCGATCTTGCGGTTGCGCAGCAAGGCCAATTGGCGCTCGTTGAGCTTGCCGACGCCGAAGCCGTCCAGCAGGTACTGGCCGGACGTCGGGACGTCGAGGCAGCCCAGCATGTTCAGCAGCGTCGACTTGCCCGAGCCGGAGGCGCCCATGATCGCGACGTACTCGCCGGGCCACACGGTGAGGTTCACCCCGCGCAGCGCGTGCACCGCCGTCTCCCCCGCGCCGTAGGTCTTGCGCAGTCCGGAGACCGCGATCACCGGGTTCACCCGCGGCCGCCGAAACCGCCGGTGCCGCCGGTACCGCCCGTGCGGGTGCCGGTGCCGCCGCCGGGGAAACCACCGGTCCCGCCGCCCGGGAACCCGCCGGTGCCGCCGGTCCCGGCGCGGCCGGTGCCCCCGGTGCCGGTCGCCGCCGTCGCGGTGAGCACGACGTTCTCACCCTCGGTCAGGCCGGAGGTGATCTGCACCGTCGACTCGCCGCGGATGCCGACCTGCACCTGGCGCGGGACGTTCTGGCCGTTCTCCTGCACGGTGACGATGTTCGTGTTGCCCGCGGTCGTCACGGCCGCGGCCGGCACGCTCAGCGCGTTCTGCGCCTCGGCGACGGTGATCACCACGCTCGCCGACTGGCCGGGCCGCAGCCCGTCCGGCGGGCTGGTCAGCGCCAGCTGGGCGCCGTAGGAGACGACGCTGCCGCTGGTCGTCGGGGTCAGGTTGATGCTGGAGACACTCGCCTGGATCGGCTTGTCCGGCAGCGCGTTGAGCGTCACTGTGGCCTTCTGGCCCGCCTTCACCTTGCTGACGTCGATCTCGGCGACCGAGGTGTTCACGACCAGGCCGGTCATGTTCGTGATGGTGATGAAGCCGGTGCTGCCGCTGGAGCTGCCGGACGACGACGCCGAGCTGGAGTTCGACGAACCCTGCCCGCCTTGGCCGCTGCCCGTGGTCGAGGTCTGCGAGCTGCTCGCCGAGCCGCCGCTGGAGGACTGCTGCCCGACCGTGCCGTTGACGGCGGTGACCGTGCCGGCGCCGGGCGCGTAGAGCGAGGTGTTGTCCAGCGCGGTCTGCGCGGTCTGGACGTCCAGCTCGGCCTGGTCCAGCTTCGCCTGCGCCGAGGTGACGCTGTTCGCGGCGGACTGCGAGCTGCTCTGGCTGCTGTTCTGGCCGTTCTGTCCCGTGGCCGGGGTGTTCTCGGCGGTCTCGGCGGCGTCGAGGCTGTCCTGCGCCACCGAGAGGTTCGCCTTCGCGACCTGAAGCTGCTTCGCCGCCTGCGTGCTGTCGATGGTCGCGAGCTTCTGGCCGGCGCTCACGACGTCGCCGACCTTGACGTCGATCGACGTCACCTTGCCGGCCGTCGTGAAGTTCGCCGCGCCCGTGTAGCTGCTGGCGAGCGTCCCGGCGGCGGAAATCGTCTCGGAGACCGTCGCCCGGCGCACCGGCGTGCTGCGGGTCTGGGCCTGAGCCGTGTTCGAAGCCGGGGTAAAGGCTTGGTATATCCCGAATCCCGCCCCGGCCAGTAGCACGATCAGAGCACCGTTGATCACCCATGCCCTGGAGGCACGCACCCGCGTCATGCGGCAACTTTGGAACCGCCGCTTAGCAATTGACTGTTGGTTCCCTGTGGAAGAGCTGTGTATCAGTCCTTCGGCTTGCGGGGGCGCGTACGCAGCGCGAGAGAGAGCTGACGCACCGCGTCCACCAGCAGGATCGCGGCCACGACACCGAGTCCGATGGCCGCCGCGAGGTGGCCCCCGAAGTACCGGTGCGACTCGAGGACGGCGCCGTCGTCGGTGCGCGTCACGACCGTGGCCATGCCGCTGTGCCAGAAGGCGTATACCCCCCAGCCGGCCGCCACGGCGAGCACGACCTCCAGGACGGCGACCAGCATCCGCCACGGCTTGTGCAGCCGCGCGGCGGACCCGGATTCGTCCGGCGGCCAGAGCTCGGCCCCGGTGGGCTGCGGAAGGTCGATCACGGAAGCGATTTTCTCACGTCTCCCGCGGCGTCGCCCGGACGAGGCGGTCCAGCGCGTCCTGCAGGGCCTCGACGTCCTTGGCCCACGCCAGCACCACCGAGCCGTCCGTGAGCTTCACCGGCAGGGAGTCGTACTTGCGCGGCACCGACCAGCCGCCGCCCAGCACCCGCGCGCCGACCGGGGTGCCGACGTCCGTGACGTCGGCCAACTGGTCCGCCGGCACCTTCTCGCGGCCCTGCCGCAGCTGTTTCGTCGTGACTTCCAGCGAGAGGAACCGGCGCCGCGCGTACACCCACGGGATCGTGATGACGCACAGGCCGAACCCGACCATCAGCCAGCCCACGACGTGCACCGGGCCGCCCGTGACGAGCTCCGCCAGGGCCCCGGCCAGCGCGAACACCGGGCCCCACACGATGGCGACCCAGCTCACGCCGGACTCGGCGTAGAGCCGGTCGCTCACGAGCGCTTGCCGACCTTCGGGAAGTAGCCCGCCACCGACGGCAGGTAGAGCAGCACCAGCGCGATGACGAACACCAGCACCGCCGCCAGCGTCAGGAAGTTGATGATCGGCGCGATCAGCATGATCAGGACCAGCATCACGATCGGCAGGATGGTGAGCACCGTCCGCGCCGAGCGGGTGCCTTCGCGCGCCTTGTAGGCGAAGAGCAGGAACAGCAGGACGAACACGACCGAGCCGCCGAGCAGGTACCACAGCAGCGTCGTGACGCCGTCCGCGATCATCTGCGGCGAGTACTTCGAGTCCTTGGTGCCCTCGACGAACTGCGCGATGACCGCGGACTTGCTGCTGAGCAGCTGGACGTAACCGAGGATCAGCAGCACGCCACCGGCGAGCCACAGCCAGAACGACCACCACACCGGCCGCGGCGGGTCGGCCTTGGGCGCGGCCTGTCCCGGCAGGACCGGATCCGGCGCGCGGCCCAGCTTGCGGCGTTCGTCGTCGGTGAGACCGCTGAGGTCTTCGGTTTCCTTGTCGGCCACGCGAGGACTCTAACCGGTCAGTCCAGCCAGGCAGCGGCTTCGGCTGCCCAGTACGTCAGGATCATGTCGGCACCCGCCCGGCGGATCGACGTCAGTACTTCGAGGACGGTCCGCTCGCGGTCCAGCCAGCCGTTCGCCGCGGCGGCCTCGACCATCGCGTACTCGCCCGAGATGTTGTACGCCGCCACCGGCACCGGCGAGATGTCCGCGGCCGCCTTGAGGACGTCCAAATAGGACAGCGCGGGCTTGACCATGATCATGTCCGCGCCCTCGGCGAGGTCCAGCTCGATCTCGCGCAGCGCCTCGCGGGCGTTGCCCGGGTCCTGCTGGTAGGTCTTGCGGTCGCCCTTGAGCTGCGAATCGACGGCCTCGCGGAACGGGCCGTAGAACGCGCTGGCGTACTTAGCGGCGTACGCGAGGATGGCCTTGTCGCTGTGGCCGACCTCGTCGAGCGCGCGGCGGATGACGCCGATCTGGCCGTCCATCATCCCGGACGGCCCGAGCACGTGCGCCCCGGCTTCGGCCTGCGCGACGGCCATCTCGGCGTAGACGCGCAGCGTGGCGTCGTTGTCGACCCCGCCGTCGGCGTCGAGGACGCCGCAGTGGCCGTGGTCGGTGAACTCGTCGAGGCAGGTGTCGGCCATCAGCACGGTGGCGTCGCCGAGCTCGGCCCGCAGGTCGCGCAGGGCGACGTTGAGGATGCCGCGCTCGTCGACGGCGCCGGAGCCCTCGGCGTCACGGGTCTCGGGAATGCCGAACAGCATCAGCCCGCCGACCCCGGCGTTGACCGCGTCGACGGCGGCCTTCCGCAGGGTGTCCCGGGTGTGCTGCACGACGCCCGGCATGCTCGAAATCGCCCGCGGCTGATCAAGGCCTTCGGCGACGAACATCGGGAGGATCAGCTGGCGTGGCCGCAGCGTCGTTTCACCGACCAGCCGGCGCATAGCGGGCGTGGTGCGGAGCCTGCGGGGACGATGCTCGGGAAACACCCCTCCAAGTTACTCCGCGCGCTTTCGCCGGGGTTCCGCAAGGGGGGCCCAGCGCATTTGCCCCGGAAGCCGTGAAGGCCACCTCGAGGGACATCAGAGTCCTCAAGGTGGCCTTCACGGACCAACGAACCTCAGGAGCGGCGGGCCCGCTTCGCCTTGCGGGGCGGCGGCAGGGCGCCCTCCGCGCGGAGCCGGGCGGCGTGCTCGGCCAGGGCGTCCACCAGGTGCGGGACGTCGGCCTTCTCCGGCTGGACGTCGACGCGGAGGCCGAACTCCACGGCCGTCTCGGCCGTCTTCGGGCCGATGCACGCGACCAGCGTGCGGGTGTGCGGCTTGCCGGCGATGCCGACCAGGTTGCGCACGGTCGAGGACGAGGTGAAGCAGACCGCGTCGAAGCCGCCGGTCTTGATCATCTCGCGGGTCTCGGCTGGCGGCGGCGCCGCCCGGACGGTCCGGTAGGCCGTCACGTCGTCGATCTCCCAGCCGCGTTCGCGCAGGCCGGCCGACAGGGTCTCGGTGGCGATGTCCGCCCGCGGCAGCAGCACGCGGTCGACCGGGTCGAGCACGTCGTCGTACGGCGGGAACTCGGCCAGCAGGCCTTCCGAGGACTGCTCACCCGTGGGGACCAGCTCGGGGATGATGCCGAACGAGCGCACCTTCTCCGCGGTGGCCGCGCCGACGCAGGCGATCTTCACGCCGGAGAACGCGCGGGCGTCCAGGCCGAACTCCTCGAACTTCTCCCACACCGCGCGCACCGCGTTGGTGGAGGTGAAGACGATCCACTGGTAACGGCCGTCGACCAGGCCCTTGACCGAACGCTCCATCTGCGCCGGGCTGCGGGGCGGCTCGACCGAGATGGTCGGCACCTCGTGGGACGTCGCGCCGTGGCCGCGCAGGCGCTCGGCCATCTCGCCGGCCTGCTCCTTGGTGCGCGGCACCAGGACCTTCCAGCCGTACAGCGCGCGCGACTCCCACCACGACAGCTTCGAGCGCTGCCCGGCGGCCTGGCCGATCGTGACGATCAGCGGCCCGACGAGCTCACCGGCTTCGTTGGCGACCTTCTCGAGCGTGGTGTCGAGGGTGCGCTGGGTGTTGATGGTGCCGTTCGCCGTCACCGCGACCGGGGTCGAGGCGGGCAGGCCGTGCCCGGTCAGCGCCGAAGCGGCCTCGGCCAGGTGCGCCGACGACGCGTGCAGCACCAGCGGGCCGGGGGCCGCGGCCAGTGCCGCCCAGTCGACGTCGCCGCGGACGTCGACCTCGGTGTGCGTGCCGCCGAGCGCGACGCCGGCGTACGCCGGGACGGCCGCGCCCGGGGAGACACCCGGGACGACGTCGAACACGGCGCTCGTGCGGGCGACCGCCTGGACCTCGGCCACGACGGCCGGGGTGGTCAGCGGGTCACCGGCGATCAGGCGCAGCACCAGCCGGCCGGCCTTGGCCTCGTTGGTCAGGTCCTTGGCGACCTCGGTGGCCTCGCCGACGGCGGGGCGGACCTCGGCGCCTTCGGCGGTCATCGCCAGGACGGCCTGGGGCACGTCCGGGTCGGTCACCACGACCTCGGCCTTGGCCAGCAGTTCCTGGGCACGGACCGTGAGCAGGCCGGCGTCGCCGGGCCCGGAGCCCACGAACGCTACGCGCCCGGTGGTCTTTCGCGCGGGGGTCATCTGTGCGTTTCTCCTCTTGCGGCGGCCGTGCGGGATGGCACGGACGCAGGTCTCCTACGTCTTGAGAAGCGCTCGTGAAAGCGCTACTGCGCGGGTCCGGAGAGGGCTCCGGCTCCGAGGTCCAGCAGCTCGGCGGCCAGGTCCTTGCCCAGCTGGGCGGCCTGGTCCTTGTCGGCCAGTGCGATGGCCCGGACCATGTCCACCGCACCTTCCTCGCCCTCGACCGCGGCGGTGCCGCGCAGCGAGATCCGTTCCACGACCTTGCCCTCGGCGTCGAGATCTTCGACGATCTCGGCGAGCGCGCCCACGGGCGAGCTGCACCCCGCCTCGAGCGCGGCCAGCAGAGCACGCTCGGCCGTCACCGCGGCCCGCGTGCCCTCGTCGTCCAACGTGGCCGTGAGCAGGTGCTCGAGGTCCACGTCGTCGGCCCGGCACTCCACCGCCAGCGCGCCCTGTGCGGGCGCGGGCAGCATCTGGATCGGGTCGAGGGTCTCGGTGATCACCTCGACCAGTCCGACCCTGGCCAGTCCGGCACGCGCGAGCACCACGGCATCCAGCTCGCCGTCGGTGACTTTGCGCATGCGGGTGTCGATATTGCCGCGAATCGGCACGATTTCCAAACCGAGACCCAGCGCGCGCAGCTGCGCGGTGCGCCGCAGCGAGCCCGTGCCCACCGTCGCACCCGGCGGCAGCTCGCCGAGAGTCAGCCCGTCGCGCGCGATCAGGGCGTCCCGCGGGTCCTCGCGCGGCGGCACGGCGGCGAGCGTGATGCCCGCCTCCGGCGCGGTCGGCAGGTCCTTGTACGAGTGGACGATGACGTCGACCTCGTTGCGCAGCAACGCTTCCCGCAGCGCGGAGGTGAACACGCCGACCCCGATCGTCGGGATCGGCGCCATGGACTTGTCCCCGGGCGTGGTCACCGTGACGATCTCGACCTCGGCGCCGGTGGCGCGCAGGGCGTCGGCGACGTGCCCGGTCTGGGCGAGCGCGAGCTTCGATCCACGCGTACCCATACGAATGACTCTGGTCACTGCTACTTCTTCTCCGGTGGGGGCGTCGGGCTCGCCACCGCGGCGGGTGCCTGCGGGTCGAGGCAGAACAGTTCGCGCAACGCGTTCGCGTAGTCGGTGTCGGCCGTCTCGGCGGCCAGCTGCTTGACCCGCACCGTCGGCGCGTGCAGCAGCTTGTCGACCACGCGGCGAACCGTGCGGCCGACCTCTTCCCGGACGCCCGCCTCGAGGTCGGGCAGCCGGTGGTCCAGCCGCAGCAGCTCGGCGTCGACGACCTCGGCGGCGCGCTTCCGCAGCGCCGTCACGGTCGGGGTGACCTCGGCGCTGCGCTGGCCGGCGAGGTAGTCGCGCACCTCGTCGAGCACGATGCCGGTGGCCTTCGCGGTCTGCCGGTCGGTGGTCGGGGTGCCGGCCTCGCGCATCCGGCGCTGGACGGTGGCCAGGTCGACGACGCGCACGCCGTCGAGCTCATTGACCGCCGGGTCGACGTCACGGGGCAGGCCGAGGTCGCAGACGACCAGGGCGCGGCCGCCGCGGGGCAGCACCTGCGAGGGGCCGAAGACGGCGTCCTGCGCGCCCGTGCAGCAGATCACGACGTCGGCGTCGCGGACGGCGTCCGCGACCAGCGACAGCGGGATCGCGCGGGCGGGTACACCCTGCTCGCTGACGTTCGCGGCGAGCCGCCGGGCGCGGGCGTCGGTGCGGTTGGCGACGGTGATCTCGCCGATGCCGGCCTTGCGCAGCTGGGACGCGCTCAGCGCGCCCATCGAGCCGGCGCCGACGATGACGGCGTGCTTGCCGGTGACGTCACCGGCCGCGGCGAGCGCCTCGGAGACGACCGACGCGCCCAGCTGGTCGAGGCCGGTTTCGGTGTGCACGCGCTTGCCGACGCGCAGCGTGGTCTGGATGAGCTCGTGGAGCGTGCGGCCGACCGTGCCGGCCTCGCGCGCGGTGGCGTAGGACGAGCGGATCTGGCCGAGGATCTGCGTCTCGCCGACGACCATCGAGTCGAGGCCGGAGGTGACCGAGAACAGGTGCTCGACCGCGGCCCCGGCGTAGTGCACGTACAGGCTGTCGTAGAGGTCGGCGGGGGTCATCCCGGCCTGGCGGGCGAGGACGTCCGAGACGTCGTTCAGGCCGCCGTGGAAGGTCTCGACGACCGCGTAGACCTCGATGCGGTTGCACGTCGAGACGAGCATGACCTCACTGATGTGCTCGGCCTGCTGCAGCTCGTCGAGCACCTTGCCGATCTCGGGCGCCGGTACCGCGACGCGCTCCAGCGTGCTCAGCTCCGCACTGCGATGCGAGAGGCCGACCGCCAACACGCTCATGAGCGCACCACCATTTCCCGTCCGTCCGGACCTGTGCCGTTCCGTCCGCTGCCCTTGCCATTGTCGGACGGCAGGCCCGTGCCGGGTAATCCGGAACCGCCCTGATTACTCGCGGCATCGTCCGCCCGGCGGGCCACATGGAACGAGAGTATCTGCAGCTCGACGGCCAAATCCACTTTGCGGACCTCGATGTGAGCAGGAACCTGCAGCACGACCGGAGCAAAGTTGAGAATGCACTGGACACCGCCGGCGACCAGGCGGTCGCAGACCGACTGCGCCGCGGTCGGCGGAGTGGCGATCACGCCGATGGAGATGCCGCGCTCGGCGCAGACCCGCGGGATGTCGTCCATGTGGGAGACGGGCAGGCCGCCGACCGGCACGCCGATCAGGTCCGCGTCCAGGTCGAACAGGGCCTCGACCGGGAACCCGCGCCCCGGGAAGCCGCCGTAGTTGGCCAGCGCGTGGCCGAGGTTGCCGATGCCGACCACGGCCACCTTGTGCTGCCGGGTCAGGCCCAGGATCCGCTCGATCTGGCTGACGAGGACGCTCACCTCGTAGCCGACGCCACGGGTGCCGTACGAGCCCAGGTACGAAAGGTCTTTGCGCAATTTCGCGGAATTGACGCCGGCTGCCTGCGAAAGCTCTTCGCTCGAAACGGTCGTCGCGCCCTGTTCCGACATTCCGGACAGTACCCGGAGATAAACGGCGAGGCGGGCGACCGCCGCTTCGGGGATCTGTTTCGCCCGGACGGCCTCGGGGGCATCCCCGGCGCGGCCGTTCGCCGCGGCGGCGGGCACCGCGGGCATTTCGGCCGTCGGCGCGTTGTCGGCGTCCGGCGTGTCCGGTCGGCGGGTCCGTCGTGGCGGCCGGCCGGCGGAGTCCGCTCCGTCGCGTCTCCCCCGCTGTGTCACCACGCCGTTGTCTCCCTGCCGCTGCGCACCTGGCGGCCATCGCCACGACCGTTCGGAACTGTGTCTTGACCCAGGGCCCGGTGTCCGGTTTGATGCCGGACCGCCGGGAGGCGATGGTCCTACGGTAGTCCACTTGTGAACGCGCGCACAAAGTCACTGGTCGGAGGCGGTTCCCGAGGGCGCAGGCGGCGGCGGGGATCATGACACCGCGTCAGAATCCTTGCCCGCCAGGCACTTCCGGCGTCAGCGCGCGTCGAGGGTGACGGAGTGCCAGCCGGTGGCGCCGTCGGGCACCGGGTCGGCGCGGTTCTCCGTCTGGGTGTAGCCGTCCTGGTCGGTGGCCCGGACGAACGCCTGGTGCGTGCCCGCGGGCACGTCGAGCTCGATCCACCACAGCCGCCAGGTGTCCTTGCTCACCTCGGCCGAAAGGGTGGCTTCGCGCCACGCGCCCTGGTCGAGCCGGACCTCCACCTTCGCGATGCCGGTGTGTTGTGCCCACGCCGTGCCGGCCAGCCGGACCTTGCCCGCGGTGACCCCGGCGAACCCGCTCGGGGTGTCGATCCGGGACTCGGTCTTGATCGGCGCCTGCTCGGCCCAGCCGCGGTTGAGCCAGTACGCCTGCCGGGCGTCCCACTTGGTGAATTCGAGGTCCTTGACCCATTTGGTGGCGGAGACGTAGCCGTACAGGCCGGGGATGACGATCCGCGCCGGGAAGCCGTGCTCGACCGGGAGCGGCTCGCCGTTCATCCCGATCGCGAGCATCGCGCCGCGCTGCGGGTCGAGCGCGACGTTCGCCGGGGTGCCGCAGGTCCAGCCGTCGACGCTGGTCGCGAACATCTGCTCGGCGCCGGTCTGCACGCCGGCTTCGTCGAGCAGGTCGACGAGGTCGACGCCGATGAAGGACGCGTTCGAGATCAGCGGGCCGCCGACCTCGTTGGACACGCAGGTCAGCGTCACCCGGCGCTCGACGAGCGGCCGGTTGCGGATGTCGGCGTAGGTGAAGTTCACCTCGCGGTCGACCATCCCGTGGATCTTCAGGCCCCAGTCCTCGGTGCGGATCTGGGGCACGACCAGCGCGGTGTCGATCCGGTAGAAGTCCGCGTTGGGTGTGATGAACGGCGGTGAGCCGAGCTTCGCGAAATCGGCGTCGGCGGGCAGCGGCGGCGCGGTGCGCGCGGGCACGAGCGGCCCGACGGCGGTCCGCGACTCCTCGGCGTTCGTGCTGGTCCCGGCCACCTCGCCGACCACGGCGGCGACGCCGGCCCCGGCCGCGATGCCGACGCCGGCACGCATGAACTTCCGCCGGTCGAAGCCCCGGTCGTCCCGGACGAGGTCGGGCGGCAGGGCGAGGCGGTGCAGCATCGTGAACACGGTCAGCCCGGCGACGAGCGCGGCGACCGGGGCGAGCAGGGAGACCTGCCCGAGGTCGGTGCGCACGAACACGGCGGCGATCCCGGCCGCGCCGAGCAGCCCGACCAGCACCTGCCCGGCCAGTGGCTTGCGGCGCGAGAGCTGCCCGGCGAGCACCGCGAGCAGGACCAGCACGACGGCGAGGCCGATCTTGAGGATCGGCTTGTCCCAGGTGCCCAGCGTCCGCTCGGCCCACTTCACGATGCCGGTCGGGCTGTGGTCGATGACGTAGTTGGCCACCGCGATGAACGGCGAGGCCGTGTACCCGACGAAGCCCGCGACCAGGTGCCCGACCCCGAGGGCGGCGGCCAGGGCGAGAAGCCCGATCAGCGTCGCGACCGGCAGCGAAAGCCGCCGGGGCGCCTCGGGCGGGGCTGGTGCGTCCTGCAAGGTGCTCACCACTCCATCTTCGGAGCAGTGGGCCGATCGGGTGGGTCCGCGGTGCTTACGGACGTGTTACGGCTTCACCAGGCCGGGACGTTCAGGACGAAAGCGCCTTGCGCAGCCGGTCCTCTTCGACGCGCCAGTAACCGTGCTCGGCGCCGTCGACCAGGATCACCGGGACGCGGTCGCCGTACTCCGCGCGCCACTCCGGGTCCGTGTCGACGTCTTCGGACTTCCACGCGACGCCCAGCTCACCGCAGATGCGGGCGACGTCGGCCTCCGCCACCTCGCAGAGGTGGCAGCCGACCCGGCCCATCACCGTCACTTCCTGTGCCATGCCGCCATTACTACCGCAGCCGGACGCGGCGCAGCTTGCCGGTGGCCGAGTGCGGCAGCGACTCGGCGAACTCCACCGCGTGCGGCACCTTGTACCCGGCCAGGTGGGCCGCGCACTGGTCGACGACCTGCTGCTCGGACAGCGACGCGCCGGCCACCGGCACCACGAACGCCTTCACGGCCTCGCCGCTGCGCTCGTCGACGACGCCGACCACCGCGGCTTCGGCGACCTCCGGCAGCCGGGAGATGACCGCTTCGACCTCGTTCGGGAAGACGTTGAAGCCGTTGACGATGATCAGGTCGTTGGCCCGGTCGACCAGGTGCAGGTCGCCGTCGACGTCCAGGTAGCCGACGTCGCCGGTGCGGAACCAGCCCTCGTCGTCCGGGCCGTGGTCGCCGTCGGGCCAGTAGCCGGAGAACAGGTTCGCGCCGCGGATCGAGACCAGCCCGGTCTCGCCCTCGGCCTCGAAGACGTCGTCGACGTCGTCCGGGTCGAGCGGCACGGCCTGGTCGGTGCCGTCGCTGTCGACGAGCCGCAGCTCGACGCCGGGCAGCGGGCTGCCGACCGAACCGGGCTTCGGATAGCCCGTGACCAGCGTCGAGGTCACCACCGGCGCGCACTCGGTGAGGCCGTACCCCTCGAAGACGTCCAGGCCCGTGGCCTCCCGGATCGCGCCGAGCACCTTCGGGTGCAGCGGCGCCGCGCCCGAGGTCATCCGCCGGACGGTGGCCAGCCCGCGCCCGAGCTCCTCGGCGCCCAGCGCGGCGAACTCGGCGTACATCGTCGGGACGCCGGTGATCGTGGTGACGCCGAACTCGGCGCAGTCCGCCAACGTGCGCTGGGCCTCGAAGCGCTCCGAGAGGATCGCGGTCGCGCCGACGGCCGTCGCCTGCAGCAGGCCGGGCCCGAGGCCGTAGACGTGGAAGAGCGGGATGGTGATCAGCACGTTGTCGTCGTGTTCGAGGACGCCCTCGACGCGGCTGAGCTGGGCCAGGTTCGCCAGCAGCGCGCGGTGCGAGAGCATCACGCCGCGCGGCGGCCCGGTGGTGCCGGAGGTGTACGAAACGACCGCTATGTCCTCGCCGCCCCGGCCGGCGTCGACGAGTTCGACTGCTCCATCCGGGTCAGCTTCGGGAGTGAGACCGATCACCCCGGCCGGCAGCGCCGTATCCGTGTCGCGATGAACGACGACCTTGGCACCACTGTGCTGGAGCAGCTTCTCGAGCTCGGGGCCCGGCGCCTGCGGCGACACCGGCACGGCGACCGCGCCGGCGCGCAGCGCGCCGTAGAACGCGACCACGAAATCGGCCGACGTCGGCAGCCGCAGCGCGACCCGGTCGCCGGGTGTGACACCTGCACCCACAAGTGTCTTGGCCTGGGCTTCCACGGCCGCGGCGAGCTCACCGTAGGTCAGCGTCCGGCCGCCGCCGGTCTCCCGCACGGCCGGGTGCTCCGGCCACGTCGAGGCGGCCCGCGCGAGCAGCTCGCCGACCCCGGACAACGTCTCCGCACCGGCACTCACCCGAGGCCCGCCTTCCTCTCGCCCAGCAAAGCGTTGCAAGTCTGTCATCTCGCGCGACGTCATGGGGGCACACCGCGAGCGTCGCATCTTCGCAACACCCGAGCCACTACCTACTTCGCGGTAACTACACGTATGCTGCACTGCGTCGCGGGGCGTGGTGATGATCACTACCGCGACCGGAGAGAGGGAGTCGCCGTGACGAACTTGCCTGCCCACGAGGCCGTGGGGCATGCGAGCCGGCAGGCCCCTGCTCGCCCGCTGATCGGGGGTACCGTGACCCACTGGGTCCGAGCCGCCGCCGGAGGTGCCGCCCGATGACCGTGCCGACCGCCGTGAGCCGCGGACCCGTTTTCATGTTCGCCGATCGCGTCTTCGGACGATCTTCGGCCGTGCCCGTCAGCCGGCAGGCCGCCACGTCGGCGTCCGCTTCGGCCTCCGACGAAGAGCGCGCCGAAGCCGCCAAGGCCGAGGCGTGGGACCTGGTGCGCGCGGCGCAGGACGGCGACTCGTCCGCGTTCGGCCGCCTCTACGACCGCTACGTCGACGTCGTCTACCGCTACGTCCTGTTCCGCCTGGGTGACCGCGACCTCGCCGAGGACGTCACGAGCGAGACGTTCCTGCGGGCGCTGCGCCGGATCACGTCCGTGAGCTACCAGGGACGTGACGTCGGGGCCTGGTTCGTCACCATCGCCCGCAACCTCGTGCTCGACCACGTGAAGTCGAGCCGGTTCCGCCTCGAGGTCGTCACCGACGAGGTGACCGAACCCGGTTCGGCGCCGTTCAGCGTCGGCGCGACCGCGCAGGCCGGCCCCGAGCAGGAGGCCATCAGCCGCGCGACCCGCACCGAGTTGTTGCGCTGCGTCGCGGAACTGGGCGACGACCAGCGGGAATGCATCATCCTGCGGTTCCTGCAGGGACTCTCCGTGGCGGAGACGGCCGAGATCATGAACCGCAACGAAGGCGCGATCAAGGCGTTGCAGCACCGGGCGGTACGCCGTTTGGCACAACTGCTGCCCACCGGGTTGCGCTGAACCCGCGAACTTTTCGGCTAGTCGACCGAAACCGGTAACCATCGCGGCTTCTGGATCGTTACTCCTGCCAGACCGGTGTCAGGACCGGCCAAGGCCCGAGATGGAGCTGGCGCAGTGAGGTTTGCGCGTGAGCGAGCCGACGCAGATCGGTTCGCGCGTGCTTTGGAGCCGTCCCCGGTACGCCGGGACGGCGAGTTCGCCGACGAGCTGGTCGTCGTCGGCGCACTGCGCGAGCTCGGCGCGGCCGGGGCCCCGGACCTGGAAACCCGGCAGCGGATCCGCGCGGAGATCGCGGGCCGGCTGGAGACGGCGGCGGCCACCCCGGTACGGAGGTGGCGGCCGCGGACCGCCGACCTGGTGGCCGCCGCGCTCTTCCTGGTCCTCCTCCTCTCCGGCCTGACCCTGGTGCTGTCCCGGAACGCGTTGCCCGGTGACGCCCTGTACGCCGTGAAGCGCGCCGGCGAGACGACGACGCTGAATCTGACCTTCGGCGACCAGGAGAAGGCCAAGAAGCACCTCGAGTTCGCGACCAACCGCGTCACCGAGCTCGGCGAGCTGGCCGCCGAAGGCGCGAGCGACGCCGACTACCGGACCGCGTACGACGACTTCGCCAGCGACCTGCGCGCCGGCGTCACCCAGCTGACCGCCGTCGCGACCAGCGACGGCAGCGGCGCGCAGCAGCTCTCCGACGTCCGGCTGTGGGCGCGGAACCAGGCGGCGCGGCTGGCGGCGCAGCAGGGTGCGCTGCCGGCCGAGGCGGCCTCGGTGTTCGGCGAGGCGCAGACCCTGCTCGGCAAGGTCCAGGAGCGCACGAGCGGCCTGGTGGCGCGGCTGAACTGCTACCAGATCACCACCGGCAAGGCCGACGACCTCGGGCTGCTCCCGGCGACCGGCGAGTGCACCCAGCGCCCGGCGCCGTCGTCGGGTGGGGACCCGTCCTCGGTGCCGACGGCACCGTCGTCGGACACGGCGACGACCACGCCGGCGCCGACCGGCACGCAGCTGCCGCCGTCGGACGCGACGGCGACCGCGGGCACCCCGGCGCCGACCGGCGGGCTCACCCCGCCGCCGGTGTTCGGCCAGCCGCCGACCACGAGCCGGCCGCCGGCGACCTCGACGTCCAAGGCGCCGCCCCTGGTTTCCCTCCCGCCGCTGCTGCCGGGCCTGCCGCCGATCATCATCGGCTGAGGTCCGGGCCACACCTGCGACACAGTGGTGGGGGGCTCGCTACCCTGTGCGAAGGACGTTCGCTGGGACGTGGGCAGAGCGTGGAGGCGGTGTTGCGTGTCAGCTTGGCGTGGCAGGGACAAGAGTCAGGAGCTCGAGCGGCTCGCCACGCTCGCGGGTGAGGCCTCGGCCGAGGCCGCCCACGCCCGTGTGGTCTCCGAAGCCGCCGAGCCGCCCACCCCGCCCGCGCCACCGGACCTCACCGCGGCCGCGTTCTTCGACGTCGACAACACGATGATGATGGGCGCGTCGATCTTCTACTTCGCCCGCGGGCTCGCGGCGCGGAAGTTCTTCACCTCGTCCGATCTGGCCGGGTTCGTCTGGGGCCAGATCAAGTTCCGCCTCGGCGGCCGTGAGAACAAGGAAGACATCAAGTCCCACCGCGAGCGCGCACTGTCCTTTGTGGCCGGCCGCACGGTGGACGAGCTGACGTCGATCAGCGAAGAGATCTACGACGAGCTGATGGCCGACAAGATCTGGTCCGGCACGCGGGCCCTGGCCCAGATGCACCTGGACGCCGGCCAGCGCGTCTGGCTGGTGACGGCGACCCCGATCGAGCTGGCGGCGATCATCTCGCGCCGCCTCGGCCTCACGGGCGCACTGGGCACCGTGGCCGAAACCCGCGACGGCGTCTACACCGGCCGCCTGGTCGGCGACCTCCTGCACGGCCGCGCGAAGGCCCACGCGGTCCGCGCACTGGCGTCCCGCGAAGGCCTGAACCTCAAGCGCTGCACGGCGTATTCGGACTCGGCCAACGACATCCCGATGCTGTCGGCGGTGGGCACCGCGGTGGCGGTCAACCCGGACGGCGGCCTGCGTGACGTGGCCCGCGCCCGAGGCTGGGAGATCCGCGACTTCCGCACGGGCCGCAAAGCGGCGAAGATCGGCGTGCCTTCGGTACTGGGGGCCGGAGCTTTGGCGGGGGCGGTGGCCGCGGGGATGGCTTACCGCCGCCGCTGAGCCCGTCGTGTCGTCCATCCCGGTACGCGTGTCGTCCAGCCAGGTACGCGTGTCGTCCGCGCAGGTACGCGTGTCGTCCATCCGGATACGCGTGTCGTCCGTTCAATCACGCGAGTCGACTCTTCGATCACACGTGTCGGCGTTCTGATCACCTCGCCGACCGCGCTCTCGCGTACCCGAAGGGACGACACGCGTACCTGCGCGGACGACTCGCGTACCTAGGCGGACGACACGAAGTCGAGACGCCAAATCGGCTTCCGCTGCCCCTGAGCCGCGCCTCACTCGCCAGAAAGCAGCCCCCGCCCTATCCCGGGGGGCGTCCCCTGGTCCAGTCTATCGGCACCGGCGGCTCAAAACGGGCGTCGCGGAAATCTGTGGATGACTGGCCCCGTTGTGGACAACTCGTCCACCGGCTCAGCCGCGGAAGACTGACTTGCGCTGCGAAAGCCGCTGGTACAGCGTCTGCTGGATCGACTCGCGCACCTGGTCCGTCAGCTGGAAGACCAGCATCGGGTCGTCCATGGCGTCCGGCTCGAAGGCGTCCGTGCGGATCGGCTCGCCGAACTCGATGCTCCACTTCGTCGGGAGCGGGATCGCGCCCAGCGGGCCCAGCAGCGGGAAGAACGGCGTCACCGGGAAGTACGGCAGGCCCAGCATGCGGGCCAGCAGCTTGATGTCGCCCAGCTTCGGGTAGATCTCCTCGGCGCCGATCACCGACACCGGGATGATCGGGACGCCCGCGCGCAGCGCGGCCGACACGAAACCGCCACGGCCGAAGCGCTGCAGCTTGTAGCGGGACGAGAACGGCTTGCCGACGCCCTTGAAGCCCTCCGGCCACACGCCGACCAGCTCACCCTGGCGCAGCAGACGTTCCGCGTCCGCGTTGCAGGCCAGCGTCTGGCCGGACTTGCGGGCGAACGAGCCCACCAGCGGCACCTGGAACACCAGGTCGGCGCCAAGGCCGCGCAGGTGCCGTCCACCGGTCTCGTCGTGCACCGCGACCGCCGTCATCAGGGAGTCCAGCGGCAACGTGCCCGAGTGGTTCGACACCAGCAGCGCGCCGCCCTCGGCCGGGAGGTTCTCGACGCCGTGCGTGTCGACGCGGAACCAGTTCCGGTACAGGGCGCGCAGCGGCGGGAGGAACACCGCGTCGGTCAGTTCGGCGTCGAAACCGAACTCGTCGACCGTGTAGTCGCCGGTCAGCCGGTCGCGGATGAAGCCGAGCGCGGACCTCGCCGCGGCGGAGAGCACGTCGGGTGGCGGGGCCGGCTGCTCGGCGCCGGGGAACGCGACGACCGGGGCGTCTTCCCGCGCGGCATCGGCCTCCCGCAGGTCTTCCGCGGCCGCCGCCGCGGCCTGCGCCGCCGGCTTCTCCCGGCCCGGTCCGTGCAGGGGGATGACCTGTGCCTCGGCACCGCCCACCGTCTCCGCCTCGCTTTCGAAGTCGTTCAAGTCGTGCGGTCTGCTCATCGGCTCTGCCCGGTCGCCGCAGCGACGAGCACCTTGCCGGCCAGGCCCGCCAACCGGCCACCGTCGAGCACCGGGCGCAGGCCGCGTCCGACGATGTAGTCGTCGAACGCCTCACGCGTCGTCCACCGCGGGGTGTAGCCGAAATCCTGCTTCAGCTTGGTGATGTCGACCACCCGGCCGAAGTTCAGCAGCCGCACCTGGTCGGCGGAGAAGTCGACGACACGAGCGCCGCGCAGCACCTTCCCGACCGACGGGACCACGCTCCGCGGCATCGGCAGCTCGACCCGGCCCGCTCGCCGGATCGCCTGTGAGAGCGTGAGTACCCCGTCCGAGCCGACGTTGAACACGCCGGGCTTGTCCTCGACCGTCGCACGCTCCAAAACGGACAACGCGTCCGAAGAGTGCAGCAACTGGATCCGCGCGTCGTAACCGAAAACGGTCGGGACCACCGGCAGGGCGAAATAGCGCGAAAGGACCGTGTCGGTCGAAGGTCCGATGATGTTGGCGAAGCGGAACAAAGTGGTCGTGATGTCCGGGCGGCGCCGCGTCAGGCCGCGCACGTAACCCTCCATCTCGACGGCGTCCTTCGCGTACCCGCTGGTCGACGTCGGGATGAGCTCGGAGTCCTCGGTGAACACCGCCTGCGAGCGCGCGCCCGCGCCGTACACCGCGGCGGTCGACTTGACGACCAGCTTGCGCACCAGCGGCGAACGCTGGCAGGCCGCGAGCAGCCGCATGGTGCCGATGACGTTGACTTCCTTGATGGCCGTGCGACGGCCGGGCCCGGCGGGGTGCGCGGTGCACGACGCGTGCACCACAGTGTCCACTTCGGCCGTGCTGATCACCTTGGCGATCAACGGGTTCCGGATGTCCGCGCGGACGAACTCCGCGTGGCCCATGCGCTGCAGCACCGTCTTGTCCGGCGGAACCGTGTCGACGCCGATGACCCGCTCGAAGTCGGGGTTGTTGCCGAGCCGGGCGAGCAGTTTCCCGCCCAGTTCCCCGGCGACCCCGGTGACGAGCACGATGTTCGACGGCATACGGCTCCCTGTGGCGTAGGGCGAGTGGGGGACGTGCGATCACCCGAGGTGCGCGAACCTGCACTCACTGGAAGCATCGCGCGCGGGACATTGAGATGTTACCGCTCTTCAGTGGTAGTCCCAGGGTGTCTTACATGCTATTAACCGCTACGCCCCGAAAAGCGATGAACGCCTCACTCGAACAGGGGAGGCACGCCCACCACATGGACGTGGCCCGCCCAGAGACTGGACGGGCCACGGCTACGCTCGGCTGAGCCGGGTTACTACTTGCCGGCCTTACGACGCTGCACTCGCGTGCGGCGAAGCAGCTTGCGGTGCTTCTTCTTCGACATGCGCTTACGGCGCTTCTTGATCACAGAGCCCATGGGCGCTCCTTAGTTCGTCGTCGGTCACGCTGCCCGGCGCAGCGTCCAACGGGTGGAGCGCACAGGCACGAGCGGTTTTCCAGGTTACCCGCCACGTTGCGCGGGCCGGTCGGCGGGCACGTCCAAGCCCCGCGCGCCGCTGGCGGCGGCGTGCCTGCCGACCTGATCAGCCCACGTCGTAATACGCACCCTGGAGGTACTCGTGCACTGCTTTCTCCGGCACCCGGAAGGACTTCCCGACCCTTACGGCGGGCAGCTCACCCGAGTGCACGAGACGGTAGACGGTCATCTTGGAGACCCGCATCAGCGTGGCCACCTCGGCGACCGTCAGGAACTGGACCTGCCCGACTGCCGGCAGATCCTCCTTCTTGTTCGGCGACATTTTTACCGCGTCCTTAGACACGTGTCGCGCCACGAGGCTTCCCCACCTGTGGTATCGACACGCACGTGCTCTATCGAGAGTAGCGGGACTGGTGGGACTAATGCGACGCCTGTCACCGAGATGGGCTCCTACCAGCGCTAACGCACAAGCACTCGCGCGTGCAACTCCAGCCCCACGGAGAACGAAACCCCCCATCCGGGCGAATCCGGGCACACCCAGGGGGCCTGCCCGGCGCCGGGACTAACCCTCGTGGGCCTTCCCCAGCGCTTCCGAGCGGTCTTTGGCCGCCTCGATGGCGTCCAGCAGCGCCGCGCGGACGCCGTGCTTCTCCAGCTCGCGGATGGCGTTGATGGTCGTGCCGGCCGGGGACGTCACGGCCTCGCGCAGCAGCACCGGGTGCTCCTCCGACTCGGCGAGCATCTTCGCCGCGCCGACCGCCGACTGGATGATCAGCTGCCCGGCCAGCGCGCGCGGCAGGCCCAGCAGGATGCCGGCGTCGATCATGGCCTCGACCAGGTAGAAGAAGTAGGCCGGACCGGACCCGGACAGCGCCGTGACGGCGTCCTGCTGCCCCTCCGGCACCTCGACGACCTGGCCGACGTGCGAGAGCAGGTCCCGGACCACGGCCAGGTGCTCGGCGGTCGCGTGGCGGCCCGCGGACATGGCGCTCATGGCCTCGCCCACCAGCATCGGCGTGTTCGGCATCACCCGCACCACGGGCACGCCCTCGGCCAGCCGGCGCTCGTACAGCGACGTCGGCAGCCCCGCGCAGAGCGACACGACCAGCGACGACGGCCCGAGCAGCGGCGCCAGCTCGTCGAGCACCGGGTCGATGTCCTGCGGCTTGACGGCCACGACGAGCACGTCGGCGCGCTTCGCGGCGTCCTCGACCTCGACACCGCGGACGCCGTAGCGCGCCGTCAGCTCCTCGACGCGCGCCGGGTACCGCTCGGTGAACAGGAGGTCGCCCGGCTCGTGACCGCCGTGCAGCAGCCCCGAGAGCAACGCCTCGCCGATCTTGCCCGCACCCAGCACCGCGATGACCGTCATGGCGTCAAGCGTGCCAAACGCCCCTCAGCGGCCCGGTGCCGGGCCTAGACGATCGCTCAGCCGCCCGGGGCCGGGGCTAGACCCAGCTGCCGCGCCTGGCACACCAGCCGGCCCTGCGCGTCGATCACCGTCGCGTCTGGGTCGAACCACCACTCGCGCGCCGACCAGGACCCCACGACCCCGCTCAGCCGCCCGACGCCGGAGCAAGACCCACCTGCCGCGCCTGGCGACCAACCGGCTTTCCGAGCCGACCACCGTCGTGTCCAGGTCGAACCACCACTCGCGCACCCGACGGGACAAGACGACCCCGGCTCAGCCGCCCGAGGCCGGGGCGAGACCCAGCTGCCGCGCCTGGCACACCAGCCGGCCCTGCGCGTCGATCACCGTCGCGTCCGAGTCGAACCACGACTCGTGCACCGACCTCGACTCGACGATCACCCGCAGCCAGCCCGGGGCCGGGCGGGTGCGCAGCAGCGCCGTCAGCTGCACCGTCGGCGCCCAGCCGATCCGGCCCAGGTTCATCACCACCGGCGGGTTGACGTCCGAGGCCAGCAGGGTGAAGTACGGGTCGACCAGGCCGTGGCGCGGCCGGACCCACAGCCGCATCCGCGGCGGCTCGCCGGTGCGCCCGGACAGGTAGCCCGCGGTCGCCGGGTCGAGCCGGACGTCGCAGCCCTTGGCCAGGTTGAACGGGCCTTCGGGGCTCTCCGGCATCGTCAGCGCCCCCGGAGCGGGCTCGGCGGGCATCGACGGCACGTCGGTCCACTCCGGGCGCCGCATCGGCAGCCGCCCGGTGGTCACGCGCGCCTCGACGCAACTGCGGCCGCGCTGTTCCAGCCGGACCTCGACGACCGTGGCGCGCCGGCCGACCTTCCGGACGTCCGTGCGCAGCAGCACCGGGCCGAGCGCGGGCGCGTGCAGGAACTCCGCGCTGACGACCAGCGGCTCGGCGTGCGGCTCACCACGTTCCTGGAGCGCGGCGATCCCCGCCTTGGCCAGCAGGGCCAGGAGGAACCCCCCGTGCGGATGGGTCCCGATGGCCCACTCCGCGCGCAGCACCGCGGTGAAGGTGCCGTCCCCCATCGACCGCGTCGCGGTCGCCGTGTCGAAGGACACGGCGATGCCGTCCGTTGCGCTCACGAACGCGCGGCCCCGTCCGTGGCCACCGTCCCGAGCGGGGAAAACGGGTCCTGACCGGGGGCGGTGGAGATCAACGACAGCAACGGGTTCACAGTCGGAACTTTACGTGTTCGCCTGCCCGTTTTGGAGGCGGGCGTCGTGGTGCGTGCTCAGTTACTGCCCGAGGTGGAAGCGGGCGAACAGCAGCGCCTCGGCGAGGTCGCGGACGCGCTGGGCCTGAGTCAGGGCGTGCCGGGTGTTGATCTCCAGCACGATCTGGCCGGCGAAACCGTTGCTGACCAGCTTCTCCAGCAGCGCGGCGCACGGCTGGCCGCCGCGGCCCGGCACCATGTGCTCGTCCTTGGGGATCCCGGTGCCGTCGGCGAGGTGGACGTGCGTGAGGCCCTCCCCCATCCGCTGCGCCAGCGCCAGCGCGTCCATCCGCGCCGCCGCGGTGTGCGACAGGTCGAGCGTGTAGTGCCGGAACCCCACGTCGGTGGGGTCGATCGACGGCCGGAACGCCGAGACGCGAGCGTTCTTCGACCCGCCCGGCGGCCGGACCTTGAACATGTTCTCGACGGCGATCTCGACGCCGCTGGACGCCTCCAGCTCGTCGACGAGGTCACCGAACGCGTCGCCGTAGCGGCGCTGCCAGCGGAACGGCGGGTGCACCACCACGGTCCGCGCGCCGAGCTCCACGGCGGCGTCGACCGACATCCGCAGCCGCACCACCGGGTCCGGCGACCAGATCCGCTGGGTGATCAGCAGCGACGGCGAGTGGATCGACAGCACGGGCACGCCGGTGCGGCGCGACCAGCGGCGCAGGGCCGTGACGTCCTGGCTGACGGCGTCGGCCCAGACCATCACCTCGACGCCGTCGTAACCGAGCTCGGCGGCCAGCTCGAACGCCGAGCCGGCCTTGAGCGGCCACACCGACGCCGTGCTGAGCCCGACGGGCACCGGCTTCTCGTCTGTCACGCCGGACATCCTGCCTCGTCACCGAGGGTGGGCCGCACCGCCGGGCCGGGAAGGGGACGCAGGTCTCATCCCCTACCCGCGATCAGCGTCCTACCAGCAACAACGCCGCCGGTGAAACGGTCACGACCAGGCCGACCAACACGGCGAGCACCGTCGTCTGGAGGTCTTCGGCGCGGCGGATCTTCCGCACGATCCAGACCAGCGCGACGACCACCAGCAGCGCCGCGACCAGCGCGGCGGCCGGGAGGTTCACCCACAGCCAGTTGAAGCCGAGCCAGACGGCCGCGCCGCCGACGACACCCAGCGCGAGCTGGCCGGCCAGGCCCAGCCACTGCTTGCCCGGCGAGCCCGCCGGCTCCGGCTCCACGGCCGGCTCCGGCTCGTCGTCGTACTCGTCGTCCTCGTAGCCGTCGGCCTGCTCGTAGCCGTAGTCGTCCTGCTCGAAGTCCGGGCCGCCGGGCGGGTAGCCGGGCTCGGCGAACTCGCGCTCGTACGGCTCCAGGTCGTCCGGGATCGGTGCCCGCGAGGCCCGGTCGCCGCCGGGCGCGAACGGCATCGGCGGCGGGTACGTGCCGGTCGGCGGGCCCGCGTCGTAGGCGGCCTGGTAGCCGCTGCCTTCCGGGGCGAAGCCGTCGTCGGGCTCGAAGTCGTCGTCGGGGTAACCGTCGTCCGGGGTGTCGGTGGGCACCACCGGCATGACGCCGATCTCGGTGTCCTCCATCTGCTCCTTCTGGCGGCGCTTGCGCCAGTTGGCGAGACCCGCGGGCGTGGAGATGTCCGGGATCTCGGCCGGCTTCCCCTTCCGCGGCGGGGGCGGCGGCTCCTCGTCGGGGACGGCCGAGAACTGCTCGGTGTACGCCTCCTGCTTCGGCTGCGGACGGCGGGCCGGACCCCGGCGCGGCGGGCCGGGCGGCGGCGGCGGCGCGAACGTGCCACTGGGCATCGGCGGCGGGGGCGGCCCGTCGATGTCGGCGTCCGGGGTGCCGTTCAGCCCGTCGAGACGGGCCGACAGCGGGCCGCCGGGCGGCGGGGTCGGCAGCTGCTGCGAGGGCTGCGGTGGCGGCGGGCGACGCCGGACCGGCGGCACGGCGGCGCGGGTCTCCTCGGCCGCCGGGGGCGGCGGTGTCGGCAGCTGCTGGGACGGCTGTGGGGGAGGCGGCTGACGGCGCGGTGCGGCGCGAGGAGGCACCGGCAGCTGGGCCGACTCCTGCGGCCGCGGCGGGGCCGGCGGCGGCGGTTCCTGGGGCGCCGGGCGGGTGAACTGCCCGGACTCCTGCGGCGGCCGGGCGTACTGGCCCGAGTCCGGCGGGACCGGACGCGCGTACTGACCGGACTCGGCGCCGCCGGGGGCGGGCCGGGCCGGGGGCTGCGGCGGACGCGGCATCTGCTGCGAGTCCTGCGGGACGGCGCGAGGCGCGGACGGCGGCGGGGCCGGCGGCGGGGCCGGCGGCTCGGAGCGGCGCCGTCCGGTGGGCCGGGCGGGCGGTGCGGGCGGCGGCGGGCCCCCGCCCTCGTTGGCGACCCGGTCGATGATGGCCTGCGGGCCGGTGTCGCTCACGCCCGGACGCCGGTGCGACCCGGTCGTCGGGGGTGCGGGCGGCGCCTCGGGGGTGCCGGGCTCGTCGTCGTCATCGGCCGCGCGCCGACGGCGACGGCGTCCGCCGTCGACCTGCGCACCGTGCTGGGCGAGCAGCTCAGCCACGGTCTTCTGCGGCTGGTCGCCTCCGGTCTGGTCCGTCATACCTGGTAATCCCCCGCGCGCCCCGAGTTGTCACGGCCGGCACCTCGGGAAGAGGTTCCCGACGGCACGCCGGCGGCGCAGCGCGCGCTGTACGTCGTCCTCTGCATGTCCGTCACCTCTCCATCGTGCCCGTGCTTCCAGCAAAACACTGTCTTGGGTGAAGTCCAGTCGTCTGCTTTCACCGGTCCTCCTGTGCGCCGAAACGCGCCGCGAGGGCGGCTCCAGTTTCATCCGCGCCGGTGGAATGGTCCAGCCGCCGCAGGATGACACCTTCTCGCAGAGCCCACGGGCAGATCTCGAGTTCCGGCAATCCGAGCGCCCGCATCGTGGCCTGCGCGACGAGCGCGCCCGCCACCAGCTGGTGCGATCGACTCGAACTGACCCCCTCGAGCTGGGCCAGATCGGCCGAGGGCATCCGCGAGATGAAGGCCAGGAGCTGGCGCAATGCGGTGTCGGAGAGCGTACGTCGCACTCGTGGGCCCGCCGCCGAGGGGGCGGCACCGGTCAACCGGGCGAGTGACCGGAACGTCTTCGACGTCGCGACGACGCGGTCGGGTTCACCCCATTTGGTGACTTTCCGCGCCAGTTCGGTGAGCTGGTCGTCGAGCCACGCCGAGGTGGCGACGAGCTCCGAGCGCGTCGGCGGGTCGTGCCGGAACCGGGTGCGGGTGGTGCGGCCGGCGCCCAGCGGCAGGGATTCGGCCAGCACGGGCTCTTCGTCGCGGCCCATCGCGACCTCCAGCGAGCCGCCGCCGATGTCGAGCACCAGCAGCTGGCCCGCCGACCAGCCGTACCACCGGCGGACGGCGAGGAAGGTCAGGCGGGCTTCGTCGATGCCGGAGAGGACCCGCAGCTCGACGCCGGTTTCGTCGGCCACGCGGGCCAGCACCTTCGCCGAGTTCTTCGCCTCGCGGACCGCGGACGTGGCGAACGCCATGACCTCTTCGCAGCCGAGCCGGACGGCGGCGGCCTTGGCGGATTCGACGGCGGTCACGAGCTCGTCCGCACCGGTCCTGCTGAGGTCTCCGGTGCGGGTGATCCGCTCGGCCAGCCGGAGCACGGACTTCTCGGAATGCATCGGCGTCGGGTGGGCGCCACGGTGGGCGTCGACCACGAGAAGGTGGACGGTGTTGGAACCGACGTCGAGTACCCCTAGGCGCACGGGGGTCCAGCGTACCGGCCCGAGCGTCAGGTCTCGAACATGTAACCAACAACACTCGGTGCGGTACCGCCCCGGCGCGCCTCCACACCGGGGCGATACCGCCCAAAGTGGACTTCTACGTCTCGAACTTGTAGCCCAGGCCGCGCACCGTCACGAGGTGACGCGGCGAACCCGGGTCCGGCTCGATCTTGGAGCGCAGGCGCTTCACGTGGACGTCGAGGGTCTTGGTGTCGCCGACGTAGTCCGCACCCCACACCCGGTCGATGAGCTGGCCGCGGGTCAGCACCCGGCCGACGTTGCGGAGCAGGTACTCGAGCAGGTCGAACTCCTTGAGCGGGAGCGACACCTCCCCGCCGTCGACGGTCACGACGTGCCGTTCGACGTCCATCCGCACCGGACCCGCCGAGAGCACCAGCGGGGCCAACTCGCCTTCGGAGCCGGGCTCCCCGCCGCGGCGCAGCACCGCGCGGACCCGGGCGATCAGCTCACGCGCCGAGTACGGCTTGGTGACGTAGTCGTCCGCGCCCAGTTCCAGGCCGACGACCTTGTCGATCTCGCTGTCCCGCGCGGTCACCATGATCACCGGCACGGCGGAGCGCTGGCGCAGCTGCTTGCAGACGTCGGTGCCGCTCATGCCCGGCAGCATCAGGTCGAGCAGGACGATGTCGGCCCCGTTGCGGTCGAACTCCTCGAGCGCCGCCTGGCCGGTGCCGGCCACCGCCGCGGTGAACCCTTCCTTCCGCAGCAGGAAGGCGAGCGGGTCGGCGAACGACTCCTCGTCTTCGACGATGAGAACCCTGGTCACAGGTTTCCTCCATGATCTGGGCTTTCCTGCCCGGTAACCACGAGCCTCTGGGTGCGCTCGGGGGTCTTCTCCTGCCGTGGTGCCGGCGAGGTCTTGGCGGCCCGCGCCGGCTCGATCGCCGGTTCGGGCCGGACGTGCGCGGGGATGCGGAGGGTGAACGTCGAGCCGGTGCCGGGACGGCTCCACAGCCCGACCGAGCCACCGTGGTTGGCCGCGACGTGCTTGACGATGGCCAGGCCGAGGCCGGTACCGCCGGTGGCCCGCGACCGGGCCTTGTCGGCGCGGTAGAAGCGCTCGAACACGCGCTGCTGCTCGTCCTCGGCGATGCCGATGCCGCGGTCGGTGACGGCGATCTCGACCATCCCGTCGGCGAGCCGCCGGCTGATCGACACCGGGCTGCCGGCCGGCGAGTACGCGACGGCGTTCTCCAGCAGGTTCGACAGCGCGGTGACCAGCAGCGTCCGGTCGCCCTCGATGAGCAGGCCGCTGGCCGGGTCGGTGGTGATGCTGATGTCGGCGGACTCCGCCGAGAGCGTCGTGCGGCCGAGTGCTTCGCGCACGACCGCGTCGACCTCGACGACGTTGAGGTCGGGCAGCCGCTCGGCCCCCTGCAGCCGGGACAGCGCGATCAGCTCGGTGACGAGCTGGCCGAGCCGGGTGGACTCGCGCAGGATCTTGCCGCCGAAGCGGCGGACCTCCTCGACGTCCTCGGCGGCGTCGAGCACGGCCTCGGTGAGCAGCGCGATCGCGCCGACCGGGGTCTTGAGCTCGTGGCTGACGTTGGCGACGAAGTCGCGCCGCACGGCCTCCAGCCGGATGGCCTCGGAGTGGTCGACCGCCTCGACGACGGTGAAGCCGTCGCCGAGGGGCCGGACCTGGCCGAGCACCGCCTCCGGCTGGCGGCCGCGCGCTTCCAGCGGCGAGAGGTCGATCTCCATCGGCTCGTCGGTTTCGACGACCTGTTCGGCGGCCTTGCGGGCCCGCGGGTCGGCCTGGTTCACCCGGACGAGGCCGAGCTCGTAGGCGCGCGGGTTGTGCAGCACCATGTCGCCGAACTTGTTGAGCACGACGACGCCGTTGTGCGAGGACCGGACCAATCGCTCCAGCAGCTCCGCGACGGTCGGGCCCGGCGGCCGGGTCTCCTCGCGGCGGATCCGCGCCCGCGCGACGAAGTAGCCGACCACCACACCGGCCACCAGGGTTCCGATGGCCAGTGCGAGTGAAACAGGCGTGGTCACAGGCCGATCGTAAGCTGTGATGTGGCCCTTCGGCCTAGCGTTGTCCGCCTTGTCGTGAGCACCGCGACACCTGGCGACGACTTGTTCGCCGCGGTGTCAGCCCGCGTTCACCCGGCCGATTCCCGAGCGAGACATTCCGGGTGAATCAGTGCTCTCGTTCGAGTGTCGCCAGATCGTCTTCCGTGAGCACCAGCGCCGCCGCGGCGACGTTCTGCTCGAGGTGCGCGAGATCACCCGTGCCCGGGATGGCGAGCACGTGCGGGCCCTGGTGCAGCGTCCACGCGAGCCGGATCTGCGCCGGGGTGGCGTCGTGGCGCTTCGCGACCTCCGCGACCCGCGCGTCCTCACCCGTTCCGCTGGCGACGGCGAAGAACGGCACGAAGGCGATGCCGCGCTCGCCGCACATCCGGACGATCTCGTCGTCCTCCCGGCGCGCGGTGAGGCCGTACTGGTTCTGGACGCAGACGACCGGCGCGATCGCCAGTGCTTCGGCGAGGTGTTCCGGGCCGACGTTGGAGATGCCGAGTTCGCGGATCAACCCCTCCTCGCGCAGTTCGGCGAGCGCGCCGAACCCGTCGGCGAGGGAGCCGTCGCCGCGGTCGAGGCCTTGGCCGATCCGGTAGTTCGCGACGTCGAGGTGGTCCAGACCCAGCTCGCGGAGGTTCTCCTCGACCTGGGCCCGCAGCTGCTCCGGACGCGCGGTGTAGAACGCGCCGGTGAAATCGCGGCCCGGGCCGACCTTGGTGGTGATCGTCAGGTCGTCGTACGGCCACAGGGCGCTGTTGATGAGCTCGTTCGCCGAACGCGGGCCGGCGAAGTAGAACACCGCGGTGTCGATGTGGTTGACGCCGAGCTCGACGGCGCGGCGGAGGACCGCGATGGACGTCTCGCGGTCGCGGACGCCGCCGTCCGAAGTGGACATCAGGCGCATCGCGCCGTAGCCGAGCCGGTTGACTTCGAAGGAGCCGAGCTTCCAGGTGCCCGCCGCGGCGGCGGGAAGGGTGTTCGTGGTCATGGCTCCAGCTTCGCCGGGCGGACTCGCCACCACCGGTTTTGGCAATTTGCTGCCAGACTGGAATGCGTGGAGAGAGTCAGTGACGTCGTCGTGGTGCGCGGTGAGGCCGAGCTGTTCGAGCGGACGGCCCACCTGTTCGCGGCCGCGACGGAGGTTTCGTGCGCGGCCCGCGACCTGCACACCTGGTCGGTGGCGCACCCGAGCATGCCCGAGCGGGAGCGGGCGGTGCGTGACATGAACGTCCGCAAGATGTACCTGCCCGGCGTGCTGTTCGACCCGAAGCTGGCCGAGCACCTGCGGTTCATGGCCACGCAGGGCGCCCGCATCCGGATCACCGAGCGCGAGGTCAACGAGACGATCCTGCTGGACCGCCGGATCGCGATCGTGGCCGGCGACAACGTCGGCGGCGTCCGCAGCTACACCGTCGTCAGCAGCCCGGAGCTGGTCCAGGGCATCCAGTCGTTGTTCGAGGCGGCCTGGGCCGGCGGCACCGACCTCGAGTCCTACCAGGCCCGGTTCGCCGAGCTGGGCGCGCGCGAGATCCTCGTGCAGCTGGCGTCCGGCTGCAAGGACGAGACGGCGGCGCGGGCCCTCGGCGTGGGCGTGCGGACCTACCGGCGGCGGGTGGCGGAGCTGATGGAGCTCCTCGGCGCGTCGTCGCGGTTCCAGGCCGGAGCGCGGGCCCGCGAAGCCGGGCTTCTGTGAGGCGAGCGCTGCCGGCGCTGGTACTGGTCCTGCTCACGTCGGCGTGCTCCACGGCGGTTTCCGGCACGGCCAAGCCGCTCGACGGCAACCTCGCGGTCGTCGACGGACCCGGGACGGCCGCCGCGCTCGACGCGGTGAAGACGGCGGCCGAGGCGGTCTTCAGCTACGACTCGGCGAACCCGGCCGCGTTCGACCAGTCCGTCGCGGCGAACGTGGCCGGAGCCGCGAAGCAGCAGCTCGCGACGCTGTTCGACGCGGTCAGGAAGAGCCCGCAGCCGGTCCACCTGACCACGCGCGTCGTGCGGAACGCGGCGATCGAGCTGACCGGCGACCGGATCCGGGAACTGGCCGTGCTGGAGCAGGTCAACGGGACCTCGAAGGGCCTGGCCACGGCCGCCCTCACCGCGGTGAAGACCGACCATCGCTGGCTGCTCTCCGACCTGGCCGTGAACCCGGCGAAGCCGCCGCCGGTCCCGCACCCGGACGACGGCAGCCCCGCCGGCGTGCGGGATGCGGCGCTGGCCGGGGCGCGCACGGTCACGGGCGCGCTGTTCACGACCGACAGCGGCGACCCGGACGGCTCGTACGCCCGGGCCGAAGCGGTCGCGGCCGGGCCGCTGCTGAGCGACTACCGCGCGAAGAAGGCGGCCTACGTCGACGCGATCCGCAAGAGCGGCACGAAGGTCGCGCTCGGGCCGGACCCGGTGGCCGGGGTCACCGCTCTGACCGGTGGCACGGCCGGCGTGCTGTTCTTCACGACGCTCAAGGTGACCGGCGCGGACGGCAAGCCGGCCGACCGGCCCTTCACGGCTTTTCGGAAGTGTGGGTCAGCGCCCCTGGTTGGCGACCGCGGCCGCGGCTTCCTTGGCGGCGTCGGGGTCGAGGTACTCGCCGCCCGCCTTCACCGGCTTCAGGTCGTCGGTGAGGTCGTAGCGCAGCGGGATGCCGGTCGGGATGTTCAGGCCGGCGATGTCCGCGTCCGAGATGCCGTCGAGGTGCTTGACGAGCGCGCGCAGCGAGTTGCCGTGCGCGGCGACCAGCACGGTCTTGCCCGCGCGCAGGTCCGGCACGATCTCGGACTCCCAGTACGGCAGCAGCCGCGCGACGACGTCCTTGAGGCACTCGGTCAGCGGCGCGTTGTCGCCGAGGTTCGCGTACCGCGGGTCGCCCGCCTGGCTCCACTCGTCCTTCGGGTCGATCGCCGGCGGCGGGGTGTCGTACGAGCGGCGCCAGAGCATGAACTGCTCCTCGCCGAACTCGTCCAGCGTCTGCTTCTTGTTCTTGCCCTGCAGCGCGCCGTAGTGGCGCTCGTTGAGCCGCCAGTCGCGCTTGACCGGGATCCAGTGCCGGTCCGCGGCGTCCAGCGCGATGTTCGCGGTCGAGATCGCGCGCCGCAGCAGCGAGGTGTGCACCACGTCGGGCAGCAGCGCGGCCTCGGACAGGAGCCGGCCGCCCCTGCGGGCTTCACCTTCACCCTGCTCCGAAAGCGGTACGTCGACCCAGCCGGTGAACAGGTTTTCCGCGTTCCACGTGCTCTGCCCGTGACGCAGCAGCACCAACGTCCCAAGTTCCGCCATGCCGTTAGCCTGCCAGAACGGACCAGCGGGCCGACTGGTGACCCGCCGCCCTACAGAGAGTGTGTTACCTGCGAGTAACACCTTCACTCCATGACGAGACAGCGTGCCAACAAGGCGTGAAAACAGTGCAACTTGCTGCACTGCGTTATCGGTCCGCGCAAACTTCACCCGAACGGACTAGTGTGTAGTCTTGTGATTACAGGTCGAGTTCTGACAGGTTGACTACGTCCCGAGCGGCCGGATTCCACGCACTCCCCGGCCGGTTTCGGGCTTTGACCGCGGCTCGTCTCCCCCCTGCCGAGCCGCGGCCCGCCGGCCCCGTTGGCACCCCCCTCGTCACCGGGTCCTGATCGGCGGGAACTTCAGCGGGGCGGCTCGAGATCGCGACTCCCCCCTCCCTCGAGCCGTCCCGCCTGCCCGCTTCACGCCTCGGGCGTCACCGGCGCCGGCTCCGGACGCGCACCGCGGCGACGCCGGTTCAGCCACCAGCCCAGCCACGCGAGCGGGCCGACGACGAGCAGGAACGGCGCGATCGCGCCCAGCACGGTCAGCAGGCCGCCGCCGAAGACGAGGAACGCGTCCCAGCCGCCGGCCAGCCCACCCAGGAATCCACTGTGGTCTTCCGCGGCCGGCGGCGGCGCGGCCACGCTCCGGATGCTCATCGAGACGGTCGACATGGCGACACTGCCCGCGAGCGAATTCCGTTGCTGTTCGAGGGATTCGAGGGTCGCTTCGCGACTCGTCAGCTCGCTTTCCACCGAAGCGATCTCCGACACCGAAGTCGCCTTCGCGAGCAGCGCGCGGATCCGCTCCACGGACGCCCGCTGGGTCGCCAGCCGCGCTTCGACGTCGACGACCTGCTCGGTGACGTCCTGGGTGTTCATCTCGCGCTTCACCAGGCTGGTACCCAGGTGCGAGAGCTGGTCGAGCACCCCGTCCAGCTTGTCGGCGGGCACGGCCAGGCTGAGCGTCGCGGAGTCCTCGCCGGTGCTCTCCTGCCCGGTGTACCCGCCGGCGCCCTGCGCGATCCCGCGGGCCTGGGCGACGACGTCGGTGACCTTCGTGGCGGTCAGGTCGAGCCGCGCGCTGCGGGACAGCTTGCGGTCGCTCGCCCCGGCCTGCGGCGCGGGGACCTGCCCCTTGTTCTGCTCGACCTTGCCGTTGCCGCCGGTGCCCTGCTGCGGAACGGCCGGCGCGGGGCCGACACCGGCCCTGTCCGCCGAGGACGGTGCCGACGAGCTCTCCGCCGAGCAGCCGGCCAGCACGAACGCCACCCCCGCGACCGCGAGCAGGGTTCTCCATCGAGTCCGCATCCTGCGTCTCCCTCCAGTTCGACTGGCGGTGAGACGGATGTCCGGTTCAGCCCCGTTGCACGGGCCGGGTCACGACTCGGTCAAGCCCGGTTCGTGCGGCTTCGAGGGTTCGACGAGGTGCTTGAACGCCTGGAGGTTGGCCAGGGACTCGCCGCGGGAGACGCGCCAGTCCCACTCGCGCTTGATCGACGTCGCGAAGCCGATCTCCAGCAGCGTGTTGAAGTCGCCGTCGGCGGCCTCGAGGACCTGGCCGAGCACCTTGTCGAGCTCCTCGGCGCTCAGCGTTTCCTTGCCGAACCGGCCGACCAGGTAGATGTCCCCGAGACTGTCCACTGTGTAGTGCACGCCGTAGAGCTTCGCGTTGCGCCGCAACAGGAATCGGTAAACGTCCTCATGGGACTCGTCGGGGCGCCGGCAGACGAACGCCTCGACGGAGAACGCGTGGTCGCCGTCGACGAGCCACGCGTTGGTCTGCAGCTTCTTGGTGCCGGGCAAGGTGACGAAGTACTTTCCCGGGCCACGCCGGTCGTAGCTCAGCTCCGCGTCGTCCAAAGTGGACTTGATCAGCTCGTCGAGACTCACACCGCCACCTCCTCGCGCAGATCCAGGGCGTGCCGGAACGCGCTGGTGGCCTGAGCATAGATGTCGAGCAGCGCGTCCGTCGTACGACGCCAGGAGAAGTGCCGCGCGTGCAGGACGGCGTTGGCCCCGAGCTCCGCGAGCCGGTCCGGGCGCAGCGCGACCGCGGCGAGCGCGTCCGCCCACTCCTCGGCACCGTGCCCCGGCACCAGGAGGCCGGAGACGCCGTGCGGCACCGCGACCGGCAGTCCGCCGACCTCGGCGGCGACCACCGGCGTGCCGCAGGCCTGCGCCTCCAGCGCGACCAGCCCGAACGACTCGTTGTAGCTGGGCACCGCGACGACGTCGGCCGCGCGGAACACCCGGGCCAGCGCCGGTCCCGGCTGCGGCGGCAGGAACCGCACCTGCGCCTCGATGCCGAGCGACACGGCCAGTTCGCGCAGCGCCTGCGGCTGCTCCAGGCCGCTGCCGGACGGCCCGCCGACGATCAGCACGACCAGCTTCGACGCGAGTTCGGGACGCCGTCGCAGCAGCGCCTCGGCCGCGTACAGCAGCACGTCCGGCGCCTTCAGCGGCTGGATCCGGCCGGCGAAGGCCAGCACGACGGCGTCGCCGGGCAGGCCAAGCTCGGCGCGCGCGACGTCCTTCGAGCCCGGCGTGAAGCGTTCGAGGTCGACCCCCGGCGGCACGGCGTGCACCGCGTGCGGCGCGGCGCCGTAGAGGTCGATGAGCTGCCGCGCTTCGACCGCGGTGTTGGCGACCAGCCTGTCCGCCTCCGCGACCACCTGCTCCTCGCCGATCACGCGGACACGCGGCTCGGGCTTGTCCCCCTCGGCGAGCGCGGCGTTCTTCACCTTGGCCAGGGTGTGCGCGGTGTGCACCAGCGGCACGGACCAGCGGTCGCGGGCGAGCCAGCCGACCTGGCCCGAGAGCCAGTAGTGCGAGTGGATGAGGTCGTAGTACCCGGGCTCGTGGAAGGCCTCGATGCGCAGCACGCCGGAGGTGAACGCGCACAGCTGCGCGGGCAGCTCGTCTCGGCTCAGCGGCTCGAACGGGCCCGCCTGCACGTGCCGGACGGTCACGCCCGGCGCCAGCTCGGCCTTCGGCGGCTGGTCCGACGCCGTCGCGCGGGTGAACACCTCGACCTCGACGCCGCGGCGGGCCATCTCGACCGCCGTCTGGCTGACGTAGACGTTCATCCCGCCCGCGTCGCCGGTCCCCGGCTGCTCGAGCGGCGAAGTGTGCACGGACAGCACTGCTACCCGGCGCGGCGCAGCACGGAACCCCCGGATGGAGCTGGTCACCTGGTCGTCTCCTGCGTTACGTCAGCATTCCTCGGCGAACTGGCGGAGCACCGCGTCGAACTCGTCCGCGGTCTCGGCGAAGGGCGCATGCCCCCCGTCAAGGAACCAACGCCCGGTGGCACCCGGAATCTTCCCGATCGTGTGCTCCGCCGTCGAAGGGTCGATCACGCGGTCCTGGGAACCGTGCACGACGAGGGTGGGTTTGTCGATCGCGGCCAGCACTTCGTCACCGCCGATGTCCCGGCGGAACAGGGCCGCGCGGACCGAAGGGGGCACGCTCAGAGAAGCCCCGAGCAGGGCCTGGACCTGCGCTCCGGGCACCGGGCCGCCAGCCATGTCGCGGCTGAAAGCGGTGAGGGCCGGGACCGCGATGTCCGGATCGTCCGAAAGCATCGCCCGCATGTGCTCGCGCATCAGCGGGCCGACGCGCCCGCCCGGCCGGTCGCGGCCGATCTCGGTGATCGCGCCCACGAGCACGATGCCGCGCAGCCGTGCGGTGCCGTGCATCCGGATGTGGTCGGCCAGCACCAGGCCGCCGTACGACCAGGCGACGACGATCGCGCCGGGGCCGGCGAAGTCGAGCACCGCGGCGAGGTCGTCGGCCCAGACCAGCGGGTCGTCGTACCCGGCAGCGGGGACGTCGGACGCGCCGTGCCCGCGCAGGTCCATCGCGACCAGGCGGAACCGTTCGGTCAGCGCCGGGTCGGCCAGCTGCGCCGCCCAGCAGCCGGACGACTGCGCCCAGCCGTGCACGAACACGATCGGCCTGCTGTTCCCGGCACCCTCGACCCGCAGGCCGAGCCGCGTCCCGCCGTGCCCGACGACTTCGGTCCGCATCGGCTACTTCGCGCCCAGCGCCTGCCACGCCGACCAGGAGTAGTTCCAGTCCTTGACGTCCGAGGCCATCGGCGCGCCCAGCTTGGAGCCGGTGATCTCGACCGGGTCGCCGACCAGCGCCGAGTCGAAGTAGTCCTTGGCGTCGGCCTCGAGCAGGTTGACACAGCCGTGGGAGTTGTTGGTCTTCCCGATGTTGGCCGCGTTGTCCTGGTTCTCGTGGATGTACTCGCCGTGGTTGGAGAACCGGCAGGCCCACTTCTTGTTGACGTTCGTGTAGCCGTAGCGGGCGTTGTCGAAGACCGCCGTCGGCTCCTTGCTCATCACGATGTAGGTGCCGTTCGGGGTGTTGCGGTCGACCTCGGCGTCCAGCCCGTTCGCGCACGGGTAGCTCTTGACCTGGGAACCGCCGCGGTAGACGCGCATCTGGTGGTCCGGGGTGTTGACCTTGACCACCTGATTGCGGCCGATCTTGAACTTCGTGGTGACGTCGGCCTTGCCGTACGCGCCGCCGCCCAGCTCGACGCCGTACAGCTTCGCCTCGACGCTCACCGTGATGTTCTGCGGCCAGTACTCCTTCGGCCGGTAGTCGACCTGGCTGTCGGACAGCCAGCCCCAGGCGCCTTCGACGTTCTTGTCCGTCTTCACGGACAGGGCCTTCTCGACGGCCGCGCGGTCCTTGACCGGCGAAGCGAACTTGACGCTGATCGGCATGGCCACGCCGACCTGCTGGTTGTCGGCCGGGTTCAGCGTGGCGCGGACCTGCTTGGCCGGGCTGACCGTGCTGAACGTGCCGGTGAACTCGACCGGCTTGCCGTCGCTGCCGGTGGCCTTGGCCGCATAGGTGTACTTCTTGCCGTAACCGAGCGGCTCGGAACTGGTCCAGCTGAGGCCGTCGGGCGCGGTGTCGCCCTTGACGTCCTTGCCGCCGTCGGCGGTGACCTTGCACTCGGTGAGCTTGCCGTCCGCGACCTTGATCACGACCGGCTTGAGCACGGAGGCGTCCTTGGCGTCGACGGCCGGCTCGGCCGTGATCTTCGCCACCGGCTGCGCGCCGCCACCCTCGCCGTCGGCGTTCGCGGCGCCGGTGGGCAGCGCGGTGCCGTCGTTCGTGCCCGAACACGCCGCGACGACCACCGCGGCCCCGGCCGCGAGAGCCGCCTTGAAGACCAAGCGCCGTTCGATCACGTATTCCTCCCGAGTTCCCCCACTGACCAGCGGCTCAACGCACCCTTAGCGCTGGTTACGGGCCCGACGTTACCTGTCGAAAGGTAAAGACCATCCGATCAGGTGGATATCACCGTTGTCGACAAAGACGTCCGTGACACGTCCAGGTTGCCCGTTTCGGCTCAAATGACGCAGTTGATCAGGAGCGGCTCGGGGTGCAGCCGGACGCCGAACCGCTCGTACACGCCGTCGCGGACCTCGCGGGCCAGCGCGAGCAGGTCCGCCGTCGTCGCCTCGCCGCGGTTGGTCAGCGCGAGCGTGTGCTTCGTCGACAGCGAGACGCGGTTCCCCGGCCCGGGGTAACCCTTGGCGAAGCCGGCGCGCTCGATCAGCCAGGCCGCGGACAGCTTGACGCCGCCGTCGGCCGGGTACTGCGGGACGGTCCCCTCGACGCGGTCCGTGATCCGCTTCAGGACCGCTTCGGCGTCGGCGGCCGGGACGATCGGGTTGGTGAAGAACGAGCCCGCGCTCCACGTGTCGTGGTCGTCGGGGTCGAGCACCATGCCCTTGCCGCGACGCAGCCCGAGCACGGCGTCGCGCGCGTCGGCCGCCGGGACGCGCTCGCCGATCTCGACACCGAGCGTGCGCGCGAGTTCGGCGTAGCGGATCGGCGCGGAGAGGCCGTCTTCGCGGATCTCGAAGCGGACCGAGAGCACCACGCCGGTGTCGGTGCCCTTGAGGATGCTGGTGCGGTAGGCGAAGCCGAGGTCGTCGGCCTTGAGCGTGCGCACTTCGCGCGTCACGCGGTCGTACAGCTCCAGGGAGACGATCGACTCGGCGACCTCGCAGCCGTACGCGCCGACGTTCTGGATCGGCGTCGCGCCGACGCTGCCCGGGATGCCGGAGAGGCATTCGAGCCCGCCCAGGCCGGCGTCGACCAGACCGGCGACGAAGGCGTCCCAGTTCTGGCCGGCCTCGACCTCCACGACGTTCCCGTCACGCCGCCAGCCGGTGTTCGCCACCTCGACCAGCGTGCCGTCGAAGCCCGCGTCGCCGACCACCAGGTTGGAGCCGCCGCCGAGCAGCAGCACCGGCTCGCCCGCCGCGTCGGCCTCGCGGACTGCCGCGACGAGGTCTTCGCTGGTCACGGCGCTGACGAACCGGCGAGCCGGGCCGCCGAGGCGCAGCGTGGTGTACGCCGAGAGCTTCGGGAGTGCGGGAGTACGGGCGGAGTTCACGCGTCTGACGGTACTGTCCGGCTCATGGGATCCCGGATCGAGCACCGTGCTGACTTCGCCGCCGATGTCGCCGCCGTGTACCCCGCGGTGGCCGGTGAAGAAGCACTGCGGGCACGCCTGGACGAGCTCGGCGGCCACGGCGCGGCGCTGCTCGCGTACGAGGTCTCCGAGAAGGGCCTGCGCTACCAGCTGCGGCAGGGCATCAGCGCCGACAAGCTGCCGCAGGCGGTCCGGACGCTGCACAAGGGCGACCTGATGGTGACCCGCACGCAGATCTGGCAGCCCTCCGGCGCGGAGTACCAGGGCAAGGCGTCGGTCGAGGTCGGCGGCGTCCCGGGTGAGATCACCGCGCGGACGGCCCTGCTGGCCGACGGCGGCAAGACGGTGCTGCGGACGAGCGGCGAGGTGGTCGTGCGGATCCCGTTGTTCGGCGCGAAGCTGGAGAGCGTGATCGCCGAACAAGTCACCAAACTGCTGGACCGCGAAGCCGAATTCTCCGCGAAGTGGCTGGCCGACGCCGCCTGAGCCCGGTCGGCGCGCCGACCAGAGGAACGACCAACCCCAACCGCCTGCGCCGGGTCGACCGGTGGATCGCCACCGCGCCCCCGACGACCCGCTTGCTGCGCGCGGCCGCGGATCCCCTGGTCGTCGACCTCGGTTACGGCGCGTCCCCGGTGACCACGGTGGAGCTGGCCCGCTGGCTGCGCCGGGTCCGCCCCGACGTCCGGGTGCTGGGCCTGGAGCTGGACGCTGCGCGGGTCGCCGCCGCGCAGCCCGCCGCGTCGCCGCCGCTCCTGGACTTCCGCCGCGGCGGCTTCGAGCTGGCCGGCACGCGCCCGGTGCTCGTCCGGGCGTTCAACGTGCTGCGCCAGTACGCGGAGCACGAGGTCGCGGGCGCGTGGCAGCTGATGCTGGAGTCGATGCCCCCTGAAGGGCTCTTGGTCGAGGGCACGTGCGACGAGATCGGCCGCCTGTCGACGTGGGTCCTGGTGTCCCGCGACGGCCCGGTCTCGCTGACCCTGTCGGTGCGGCTCGCCGGTCTGGACCGGCCGTCGACGGTGGCCGAGCGGCTGCCGAAGGCGCTGATCCACCGGAACGTCCCGGGTGAGCGCGTCCACGAGCTGCTGTCCACGCTGGACGCCTGCTGGGCGGCCGCGGCCCCGCACCAGGCGTTCGGCGCCCGCTCCCGCTGGCTGGAGACGGTGCGGCTGCTGGGTTCCCGCGGCTGGCCGGTGCTGGGCCCGCCCGGGCGTGTCCGGCTCGGCGAGCTGAGCGTGCCGTGGGCCGCCGTCGCCCCGATCGCCCCCTAGAACTGCTTGTTCACCGGCCGCACCCCGCTGCGTCACCCGTAGGTGACCTGCGGTGATCACCATTGAGCCGTGGAACTCCTGGGGCACGTCACCGAGCTGCTGCGCGGCGCGCTGGGCTCGCCGTGGCTGTGGGTGCTCGTCTTCGCCGTGTCCGGGTTGGACGCGCTGCTGCCGTTCATGCCGAGCGAGACGACCGTGGTCACCGTCGCCGTGCTGCTCGGGCCGGATCCGGCGCAGCTGGGGCTGCTCGCCGCCGTCGCGGCCGGCGGGGCGTGGGCCGGCGACTGCCTCGGGTACGCCGTCGGGCGCACCGCCGGGCCGCGGGCCGTCGAGCGGCTGCAGCGCGGGGAGAACGGGCGGCGCCGGTACGAGTGGGCGCGCGAGCAGGTGCGGCGCAACGGCGGCCTGCTGATCATCGCCGCCCGCTACCTGCCCGGCGGACGTGTCGCCAGCGCCCTCGCCAACGGCAGCCTCGGTTACCCGCCGCTGCGGTTCGTGCTGCTGGACGCCGCGGGCGCGTCGATCTGGGCGGTCTACAGCGTGCTGATCGGCCTCGCCGGCGGCGTCACGTTCGCCGACGACCCGGTGAAGGGCCTGTTGCTGTCGTTCACCCTCGGCCTCGGACTGGTGGTCGCGATCGAGGCCGGGCGGCGGCTACGGTCGGCCCATGCGGGAAGCGATCGACATCCACGCGGACGCGCTGAAACGGGCGGCGCTGAAAGCCGGGCCGACGGCGCCGGTCCGGAACTGTCCGAAGTGGACAGTAAGTGACCTGGTCGCGCACATCGGGTTCGTGCACGGCCTCGCGGTCAGCCTGGCCGTGAACCGGCCGGTGAAGCCGGTGCCGCCCGACGACTGGGCCGATCTGCTGGGTTGGTGGGACGGCCAGCGCCTGGCCATGCGCGAAGCCTTCGGCCAGGCCCCGGAAACCCCGGCGTTCTCGCCGTACCCGGGCTTCGAGGTGACGGTCGGCGACTGGACGCGGCGGATGGCCCACGAGACGGCGATCCACCGCCTCGACGCCGAATCCGCGCTGGACGACGTCCCGCCGACGCGGTTCTCGCCGGAGTTCGCGAACGACGGTATCGACGAGTTCCTGACGTTCCTCACCCCGCGCCGGGGCATCACGGCCGACGTGCGCGTCACCACGCCGGAGCGCACGTGGGCGTTCGGCGAGCCGAACGCCGAGGTCTCCGGCGCCGCCGACGACGTCTACCGGGCGCTGTGGGGCCGTCCGCACCAGGCGTCCGTCACCGGTGACCTCGAACCACTGGCGGCACCCTGAAGAACGGCGGGGGACAATATCCGGCGTGACCGCTCCCGAACGCCGCTTCGTCATCACCTTCGGCTGCCCCGACCGCACCGGCATCATCGCCCGGATCTCCGGGTTCCTCGCCGAGCACGGCGGCTGGATCGTCGAGGCGGCCTACCACACCGACCCGGACACCGGCTGGTTCTTCACCCGCCAGGTCGTCCGCGCGGACTCGCTGCCGTTCGACGCCGCCGGGCTGCGCGCCCGGTTCGCCGAGGTGGCCGCGGACCTGTCCGCGGACTCGAGCTGGCAGGTCAGCGACACCGGTGAGCGGCGCCGCGCGGTCGTGCTGGTCTCGAAGGCCGGGCACTGCCTGTACGACCTGCTCGGCCGGGTCGCGTCCGGCGAGCTCGACGTCGACATCGCGGCGGTGATCGGCAACCACGAGTCGCTCGCCGACATCACCCGCGCGCACGGCATCCCGTTCCACCACGTGCCGTTCCCGGCCGGCGACAAGGCCACGGCGTTCGAGCAGGTGCGCAAGCTGGTCGACGAGCACGACCCGCACGCGGTCGTCCTCGCCCGGTTCATGCAGATCCTGCCCGCCGAACTGTGCCGCGACTGGGCCGGCCGGGCGATCAACATCCACCACAGCTTCCTGCCGTCGTTCGTCGGCGCGAAGCCGTACCACCAGGCGCACACCCGCGGTGTGAAGCTGGTCGGCGCGACCTGCCACTACGTCACCGCGGACCTGGACGCGGGGCCGATCATCGACCAGGACGTGATCCGCGTGGACCACGGCGACTCGGTCGAGGACATGGTCCGCAAGGGCCGCGACATCGAGAAGGTCACCCTCGCGCGCGGCCTGCGGTGGCACCTGGAGAACCGGGTGCTGGTGCACGGCAACCGGACCGTGGTGTTCTGACCGGTTGCCGTGCTCGGCCGTCACGCCCCGATGGTCGAGGCGTCGATGACGAACCGGTAGCGCACGTCGGAGTTCTCGACGCGCTCGTAGGCCTCGTTGACCTTGTCGGCCGAGATGGTCTCGATCTCGGCGCCGATGCCGTGCTCGGCGCAGAACTCGAGCATCTCCTGGGTCTCGGCGATGCCGCCGATCATCGACCCGGCCAGCACCTTGTTGCCGCCCAGCAGCGAGAAGGCGTTGTAGTTCAGCGGCTCGCCGGGCGCGCCGACGTTCACCATCGCGCCGCCGACCTTCAGCAGGCCGAGGTAGGCGTCGATCGGCAGCTTGGCCGACACGGTGTTGAGGATGACGTCGAACTTGCCCTTGAGGACGTCGAACGTCGACTCGTCACTGGTCGCGTAGTAGTCGGTCGCGCCGAGCTTGAGGCCGTCCTCCTGCTTCTTGAGGCTCTGGCTCAGCACCGTCACCTCGGCGCCCATCGCGGCGGCGATCTTGACACCCATGTGCCCGAGCCCGCCGAGGCCGATCACGGCGACCTTCTTGCCGGGGCCGGCACCCCAGTGGTGCAGGGGCGAGTAGGTGGTGATGCCCGCGCACAGCAGCGGCGCGGCCACGTCGAGGTCGATGCCTTCCGGGATGCCGCAGACGAAGGCGTCCTTCACGACGATCTGGTTGCTGTAGCCGCCGTAGGTGTTCTCGCCGTCGAAGCCGACGCCGTTGTACGTCTGGACGTTGCCCTTGACGCAGAACTGCTCGGTGCCGGCCTGGCAGTACTCGCACTCACCGCAGGAGTCGACCATGCAGCCGACACCGACGCGGTCGCCGACCTGGTACTTCGTGACGTCCGAGCCGACCGCGGCGACCACGCCGGCGATCTCGTGACCGGGGACCATCGGGAAGATGGCCTGGCCCCAGTCCTCCTTGGCCTGGTGGATGTCGCTGTGGCAGATGCCGGCGAAGGCGATGTCGATCAGTACGTCGTTGGCGCGCAGGTCACGGCGCTCGATCGTGGTCGGCGCGAGCGGCGCACCCGGCGCCGGTGCGGCGATGGCGTGCGTGGTCGTGCTCATGGAACCCTCCAAGTTCAAGTACCGTTGTCCTCGTAAGAGGTCTCTTACATGGTCTACGTAAGAGGGGTCTTACATATTTCGAGCGAGAGATGTGATCCAGGTCATGGGCGGCAAGTACCACCACGGTGATCTCCGGGCCGAGCTCGTGCGCGTCTCCCTCGACCTGATCGCCGAGCAGGGGCTCGCCGGGTTCTCCGTGGCGCAGGTGGCGAAGCGGGCGCAGGTCAGCCCGGGCGCGCCGTACCGCCACTTCGCGACGCGGGAGAGCCTGCTCGCCGAGGTCGCGTGCCACGTCGCCTGCCAGCTCGCCGACCGCGTCTCGGAAGCGACCACCGCCCACGACGACCCCGCCGACGCCCTGGCCGCGGCGGCCGGCGCCTACACGCGGTACCTGATCGAGCGGCGCGCCGGGATGAACGTCATCTACGCCGACGGCCTCCAGGGTCCGGACCACGCGGAGCTGCACGAGCAGACGCGCCGGCTGACCGACCAGTTCCTGGTGCTGTGCCTGACCGTCGCGCCCGACCCGCCGACCGGGCTGGAGCTGATGGAGCAGCTGTTCACCCAGGCGCACGGGTACGGCACGTTCCAGCTCGACGGCATCTTCTCGAAGCAGGGCTATTCGGTGGACCAGGTCGTGGCGAAGTCCACGGAGGCCGCGCGAATCGCGATCGCGGGCCGGGCTCTGGGCTAGCTCGGTGCTGGTGCTCGCGGATCGGCCGGGCAACAAAAGGCGTTCCTGCGGTCTTCGCTATGGGAGCCAGCCGCTCGACGCTGCCGTCAGGACGCGCGGCTCAACGAGGGATCCCGGGACCAAGCAATACTGAACCCATGCTGTGCGTCTTCGACGTCAACGAGACCCTGCTCGACCTCGCCGCGCTCGACGAGACCATCGGCAGCCCCGCGCTGCGG
Organism: Amycolatopsis sp. NPDC049252; assembly: GCF_043197175.1. Taxonomy (NCBI): domain Bacteria; kingdom Bacillati; phylum Actinomycetota; class Actinomycetes; order Pseudonocardiales; family Pseudonocardiaceae; genus Amycolatopsis; species Amycolatopsis sp. NPDC049252. Next base: position 211,504 of record NZ_JBICSQ010000002.1, on the reverse strand, counting down.
CGCGAGTGGTTCGGGCTGGCCATCCACACGGTCCTGACCGTGACGGCGTCCGGTGGCTACCGCGACTTCGCGGGCATCGCCGGCCAGGCCGCCGTCGAGGTCGCCGCCCGCCACGGCCGGGAGCTGACCCCGGACGAGCTCACCGCGATCGGCGACGGCCTGCGCTCGCTCCCGGCCCACCCGGACGTCGTGGCGGGCCTGACGAAGCTGCGCGAAGCCGGCCACGACGTCGTCGCCCTGACGAACTCGCCGCTCGCCACGGCCGAGGCGCAGCTGCAGAACTCCGGGCTGGCCCCGCTGCTCGACCGGATCTTCTCGGCCGAGCAGGCCGGCCGGCTCAAGCCCGCGCCGGAGCCGTACCGGCAGGTCCTCGACGCGTACGCACTCCAGCCGGGCGACGCGGTGATGGTCGCCGCGCACGACTGGGACATCGCGGGCGCGCAGGCAGCGGGCCTGCGGACGGCGTTGCTGACCCGCCCCGGCGTCCGCCCGCTGCCCGGCTCGCCCGCGCCCACCTACACCGCGTCGACCCTGCCGGAGCTGGCCGACCTGCTGGGTTAGTTACCCGGCTGGTTTACTCGGCGATCCGGACCAGCATCTTGCCGGTGTTCGCCCCGGACAGCAGGCCCAGGAAGGCCTCCGGCGCGTTGCGGATCCCGTCGACGAAGGTCTCCGAGTACTTGATCTCGCCGGAGTTGACCAGCGGCGCGATCTCGCTGACGAACTGCTGCTGCAGGCCCCAGTGGTCGAGCACGAGCAGGCCGCGGATGGTGAGCCGCTTGGCGATGATCTGCGAAAGGTTGCGCGGGGCCGGCGTCGGCTCGGTGGCGTTGTACTGGGAGATCATCCCGCACACCGCAATCCGGCCGTGCAGGGTGATCGCGTCGATCGCGGCTTCGAGGTGCTCACCGCCGACGTTGTCGAAGTAGACGTCGATGCCCTCCGGCGCCGCCTCGTGCAGCTGCTCGGCGACCGGCCCGTCCTTGTAGTTGAACGCGGCGTCGAAGCCGAGGTCCTCGACCAGGTGCCGGACCTTCTCCGCCGACCCCGCCGAGCCGATGACGCGCTTGGCGCCCTTGAGCTTCGCGAGCTGCCCGACCAGCGAGCCGACCGCGCCGGCCGCACCGGAGACGAACACCGTGTCACCCGGCTTGAACTCGGCGGACTCCAGCAGCCCCGCGTACGCGGTCAGGCCCGGCATGCCGAGCACACCGAGGTAGGTCGACAGCGGCGCGGCGGAGGCGTCCACCTTCACGAAGCGCTTGGCGTCGAGCACGGCGTGGGTCCGCCAGCCGGCCTGGTGCAGCACGTGGTCACCGGGCTTCACGTCGTCGACGTTCGACTCGACGACCTCACCGACCGCGCCGCCGGACATCACTTCGCCGACCTCGAAGGGCGGCGCGTACGACTTCACGTCGCGCATGCGCCCGCGCATCGCGGGGTCGACGCTCATGATCAGGTTGCGCACCAGGATCTGGCCCTCGCCCGGGCTGGGGATCTCGGTGTCCACGATGGCGAAGTTCTCGTCCGTGGGGACACCGTGCGGACGGGAAGCGAGCCGGATCTCGGTCGCCTGGGCGGGTGCGTTCACCGTCGAACTCCTAAGGTCGAGACGTCAAGCGGGGCAGGCGCCCCGGATTTCTCCCGGTACAACCGGGTAACCGGGGCGCGCATTCCGATTGTGACGGGCTACACGATCTCCGCAAGTTTTCCCAGAACGCCGTCGTAGATCTTCTTGAGCCCGCCGGGCGCGAAGGTCTTCTCGAAGAAGCCACCGATGCCGCCGGCACCGTCCCAGGTCGTCTCGATCCGGACCAGGCTCTTCTCGCCGGCCTCGTCGACGGTCCAGGTGGTGACCATGCTGGAGTTCGCATCGGTCTCGACCAGGGTGCCGGGCTTCGGCTCGCTGACGGTGGCCTTGACGTCGCGGACGCGCTTCGAGGTCGCCTGCAGCTTCCAGCCGGCCTTGGTCCCGGCGCCGACGCCGCCCTCGGTCACCTCGTAGTCGCGATAGTGCTCGGTGAGCAGCTTCGGGCGCGTTTCGGCGTAGTCCGCGACCAGCGCGCGAACCTTGTCGGCCGGGGCGTCGATCGTCCGCTCCGCGGTGGCCGTGACCTTTCCCATTGCACTCCTTCTCCCGAGGTACCCGATCAGCGTCGACCCTAGACCGCGAGCCCCCGGGCGGCGGAAAGGTCAGCCACTCCGACACCCCGGCGGCGGCCATCCCGGTTTCGGACGTGCCGACCGCTCGGAGGACAGCACGAGCGGTACCCGCCCGCACGATCCGAAAGCCACCGCGGACGCTCTGCTCGTACGCGATCCGGTAGTGCGCGACCGGCGGCCCCAGTGCGGAAATCACGGCGTCGCAACCGTCCACTGCAGACTTGAGCACCGCCGGATCGGCCGCGGTCAGGTCCGCACGCACGACGCCAACCGGCACCGTGACAGCGTCCGGATTCCGCACCACGACGGTAACTTCGTGCCCAGCGGCGAGAGCCTGGTCGAGCACATGGGCACCGGTCCGCCCGGTCGCGGCGAAAGGGTCAGTTTCACCGCCGCACCCCGAGGTGAGTGGCGTGGTCGGCAGCCCACCCGGTCACGGCGACGCGCCACCGCGAGCGGCGGCCCGCTCGGTCACCGCCGCGCACCGAAGTGGTCGGCTGTTCGTTCACCGCCGCACACCGAAGCGAGCCGCTTGGTCGGCGACCCACCCCCGTTCACCACGACATACCGAAGCCCGCAGCGCCGTCGACGGCCGTCCATCAACCACCACGCCCCAAAGTCCGCGGCGTGCTCGACACCCCCTTCGTTCACACGCCCCACCGAAGCCCGCAACGTCGTCGACGGCCGTCCATCAACCACCACGCCCCAAAGTCCGCGGCGTGCTCGACACCCCTTCGTTAACCACACCCGTCGAAACCCGCAACGTCGTCGACCGCCGCTCGCTCACTGCCACACCCCGAACCAGGCGGCCTGGCCGGCGACCCACCCATTCACCGCGACCACCCGAGCGCGCAGCGCGCTCGGCCACCCACTCGGTGGACGCGCACTGAAATCGGCGGCGTGGCCGGCAGCCAGCCGGTCACCACGCCCCACCGAAACCGGCGACGTGCTCAGCAGCCATCCGGTCATCCTGCCCCACCGAAATCGGCGATGTACTTGGCAGCCAGCCGGTCACCGCGCCCCGCCGAAGTCGGCGGCGTGGTCGGCGGCCCACTCGGCGAAGGTGCGCGCCGGGCGGCCGAGGATCTTCTCCACCTCGGCTGTCGGCGGGAACTGTGGCCGCGCGAGGTGCGCGGCGTAGCGGGCCATCATCGCGGTGACGAACGGTTCCGGGAGTCCGCCGGCCAGCATGCCCTTCGCCGCGATCGGCGCCGGGATCTCGTGGAACCGCAGGGGCCTCCCGAGCGCGGTGCCGATCTGCTGCACCATTTCCCGGTGGGACAACGACTCCGGACCGGTGAGATCGAGGCGCCGGCCGAGCAGGTCGCCGTCGAGGAGCGCTTTGACCAGCACCTCGGCCAGGTCACGTTCGTGGAGCGGCGACTCCTCGAAGTCCGCGTACACGTACCGCACCTCGTCACCGGCCAGGATCTGCCCACCCCACGCGGTGAGGGCGTTCAGTGCGAACGAGCTGGGCCGCAGGCTGACCCACTCCAAGCCGCTCGTGGCGGCCGCGTCGTCGGCCTCCTTGTTGCGGTCGCCGCGGAACCGCGACGGCTGTGCGTCGAGCCGGTCGTCCACATTGGCCGCGGCGAGCGCGACCACCCGGCGGACACCGAGGTCCCGCGCCAGCGCGACGACGTCGTACGCGGCGTCGCCGACGGCGCGAGTGAAGGAACAGCGCGTCCGCGCCGCGAAGCGCGTTCTCGAGGGTTTCCGGCCGTTGCGGGTCACCTTCGACGACCTCGACGTCCGCCGGGAAGCCCGCGTCCTCGGGCGAGCGCGTGACGACGCGGACTTCGCGACCCTTCAGTTCGGCGACAAGCAGACGACCGACCAAGCCGGTCGCCCCGGTGAGCGCGATCATGAGGGAACCCCTTCCCCTGGGTTACGCTTGTGCCTGAAGTTCAGATGATACGAGGAGCATATCATATGAGTTCCGTAGCAGAGGACGGGGCGGATGCCGCGCGCCGTCATCGGCGGGCGACCGTGACCGTCAAGGAGTCGCTGCGTGAACTGCGGAACCAGCTTTCGCTGCTGAACCACCAGGTCAGCTCCCACCTGAAGCTCAAGGACGTCGACCTGGACTGCCTCGAGCTGATCGCCCGGTACGGCCCGATGAGCCCGAGCGCGGTCGCCCGCGGCGCGGGTCTGCACCCGGCGACGATGACCGGGATCCTCGACCGGCTGCAGAAGGGCGGCTGGATCGTCCGGGAGCGCGACCCGGAGGCGTCCGACCGGCGCGCGATCGCCGTGCGCGCGGTCCGTGGCCGCAACGCCGAGCTGTTCCGGCTGTATTCGGGCATGAACGCCGCGCTGGACGAGATCTGCGACGAGTACAGCGAAGCCGAACTGGACCTGATCGCCGACTTCCTCCGCCGCGCGAGGACGGCGGGCGACGTGGCGACGGGTGATCTGGCCAACAGCTGACCTGGGCTTTTGTGTGTTCTACTCGCAGCGTGGCGGGAGACATGTGGGTGGCCGGGGACGCGTACGAGGCCTACATCGGGCGGTGGAGCCGGCGCGTCGCGGAGACGTTCGTCAGGCAGCTCGGCGCCCCGGCGAGCCGCCGCTGGCTGGACGTCGGCTGCGGCACCGGCGCGCTGACGTCGGCGGTGCTGGCCGCAGGCGATCCCGCGGAAGTGGTCGGCGTGGACCCGTCCGAGCAGTTCCTGAAGACCGCCCGCGCCGGCGTCGCCGACCCGCGGGTGACGTTCCAGGTCGCGGACGCGCGCTCGCTGCCGTTCGAAGGCGACCGCTTCGACGTCGTCGTGACCGGCCTGGTCCTCAACTTCGTCCCCGACCCGGCATCAGCCGCCGCTGAGATCGCCCGAGTGACCGCCCCGGGCGGCCTGGCCGCCGCGTACGTCTGGGACCTCGCCGAAGGCATGCAGCTGATCCGGCACTTCTGGGACGCCGCCCGCGAGCTCGACCCGGCGGTGCCCGACGAAGGCCGCCTGTTCCCGCTGTGCCGGCCGGAGCCGCTAGGCCGCCTGTGGACCCAGGCGGGCTTCGAAGGGGTGTCCGTCAGGGAGATCAAGGTCCCGACGGTGTTCACCGGCTTCGACGACTACTGGACGCCGTTCCTCGGCGGCCAGGGTCCGGCACCGGCGTACCTCATGACGCTCCCCGAAGCACGCCGCTCGCAGCTACGCGAGCTGCTGCGCAGCCGGCTGCCGACCAGCCCGGACGGCTCGATCCCGCTGTCGGCCCGCGCCTGGGTCGTGCGCGGCACGGCGACCGCATGACGAAGGCCGCCCCTTCCGGGACGGCCTTCGCGCGGTGGGTCAGAGACCGGCCTGGGACAGCCAGTCCTTCGCGACGTCGGCGGCCTTCTCGCCGTCGGAGTCGACGCGCTTGTTCAGGTCCCGCATGACGTCGGTCGTCAGCTTCGCACTCACCGCGTTGACGGCGTTGGCGAAGTCGGCGCCGCGCTCGTCGAGCACCTTCTTGTTCACCGCCGGCACGACGTTCTCGGTCGGCACGATGTTCAGGTCGTCCTTGAGCACGGTGTAGTTCGAGTCACCGGTCAGCGGGCTGACCGAGTCGACCGGGATCACCGTGACGGCACCGGACTTGAGCTGCTCGACCCGCGGCCCGGCTTCCTGGATCGTCTGGAAGGTGGCGTTCGTCAGCTTGTAGACGTCCTTGAAGCCCTGGAAACACGGAAGGCGCTTCTCGCACTCCGGCGGGCCCGCCATGACGACCTTGTCCAGTTTCTTCAGGTCGCTGACCGAGGCGATGCCCTTGTCCTTGGCCAGGTCGGACTTGACGATGTAGGTGTTCTTGTCCTCGGCCGCGGCGAAGTTCAGCAGCGAGACGCCGCTGGGCTCGAACAGCTTCGCGAGCTGGTCGTGCTCCTCCTGCGCGGTCTTTCCCGCGTCCTTGCCGAAGCCAGTGGTGATCGCCGCGCCCTGGTACTCCGGGATGAACTGCAGCTCACCGGACTTCAGCGACGGGTAGATCAGCTCACGCGAGCCCAGGTTGAGCTTGCGTGTCACCGGGTAGCCCTTGGCCTCCAGCGCCTGCGCGTAGATCTCGGCGAGGATCTGGCTGTCGGTGAAGTTGAAGGAGGCGACGACGATCGGCGCCCCACCCTTGCTCTGCGCGGCGGGCTTGTCACCGCTGTCGCTGCCACCACCACAGGCGGCCAAGCCGAGCGTCGCCGCGACGGCCACCGCCACCACGGACGCGTTCCGGAACCAGCGCACGAATCCCCACTCCCTCATCACTCGAACAGACGAAAGGACCCTAGCCCGACCCACCGACAACTATCCACATGTTGGGAGATGACGCCCAGAATTCCCAGCCTGCGGAATTTCACCGCCCGATCGGGGTAGGGTCGGCCGGTGCATGTGACCGCGGTGACCCCGTTGGCCGCCGACAGCGGACCGCCGATCTTCCAGTGGCGCTGGGTCGATCGCAACGCCGACGACATCGCCCAGCGCCTCGTCGAGCACATCTCGCTCACCGGTGCCGCACTCGGTATCGGCCTGGTCGTCTCGATCGCGCTGGCGGTGTTTTCGCTGCGCTTCCGCTGGTCGTACGGGGTCATCCTGAGCACCGCGGGCGCGTTGTACGTGATCCCGAGCCTCGGCGCGTTCGCCGTGCTGGTGCCGTTCTTCGGGCTGACGTTCGTGACCGCGATGATCCCGCTCGCGACGTACACGTTGCTCATCCTGGTCCGCAACATCGTCACCGGCGTCGACCAGGTGCCCAACGAGGTCCGCGAGGCCGCGATCGGCATGGGCTACACGCGCGGCAGGCTGCTGTGGCAGATCGAGCTGCCGCTGGCCCTGCCGGTGGTCATCGCCGGCCTGCGCGTGGCCGCCGTGACCACCATCGGCCTGGTCACGGTCACCTCGATGCTCGGCCTCGGCGGACTGGGCTACTTCATCCGCGCCGGCATCCAGACGGCCACCCCCAACCCGACGGAGATCATCGTCGGCGTGGTGCTGTCGGTGGTCTTGGCCGTGGTCGTCGACCTGATCCTCTGGTTCAGCGAACGCCTGCTGGCCCCCTGGAGCCGGAAGGTGCGGGCGCGATGAGCTTCTTCGACCAGCTGAACGCGTGGCTGTCCGACCCCAACCGCTGGAGCTGGACCGACAAGGCCGGCATCCCCTACCGGACGCTCGAGCACCTCAGGTTCTCCCTCCTCGCCCTCGTGGTCGCGGCCGTGCTGACGATCCCGGCGGCCCTGTGGCTGGCCCACTACCGCCGGGGTGCGTTCCTCGCGAGCAGCGCGGTCAACATCGGCCGCGCGATCCCGAGTTTCGGCCTGATCATCCTGTTCTGGTTCCTGGCCAGCCGCTGGGAGCTGGACACGACGTTCTGGCCCCTCCTGCTGGCGCTGGTCGCCCTGGCGATGCCGCCGTTGTTCACCAACACCTACGCCGGCGTGGTCTCCCTGGAGCAGGAGACGGTGGACGCCGCCCGCGGCACGGGCTACCGCGAGTGGCAGATCATGCTGCGGCTCGAGCTCCCGCTGGCGTCGCCGATCATCCTGGCGGGCGCCCGCGTCTCGTTCCTCCAGCTGATCGCCACGGTCGCGATCGGCGCGATCGTCAACGACGGCGGCGGCCTCGGCCGCTACATCGTGGACGGCTTCGCGTTGGGCGCTCAGGGTTACGGCGAGATCTTCGCCGGCGGCCTGGCTGCCGTGGTCCTGGCGCTGGCGTGCGACGGCGCGTTCGCGTTGATCACCCGCCTCGCCACACCGCGTGGCCTCGCCCTCCAGAACGCCCGCCGCGACTAGAACGCACCGGTCAGGATCAGCACACCGAGCGCGATCAGCGTCACGGGCAGCACCACGTGCCCCCAGCGCGCGAGGACCCGTGCCACGCCCGGTCGGGTCGCGAGGTACCGGCCGACCACGCACCACGCCGCGACGCCCACCAGGAACACCACGCCGTAACCGACCAGGCCCGGGAGCCCGGTCGCCGCGAACGCGGGCACGTACACGCCGATGTTGTCGCCGCCGTTGGCGAAGCACACCACCGCGACCGCGAGCACGCCACTCGCCGGAGCCGGCTCGGTTTCGTCCCTGCGCCACGCCTGCCAGGCCGCGCGGATCCCGAGCAGCACCGGCAGGACGCCCAGCCAGCGGACGGCACCTTCCGGCAGCAGCCCCGCTCCGAGTGCACCGGCGACCGACGCGGCCAAGATCGCCGCGAAGCCGAGGAACTGCCCGGCCACGACCTTGAGCTCGCCGCGACGCCCGGCCGCCTGGCCGAAGAACACCGCGAGCAGCACCAGGTCGTCGACGTTCGTCACGGCGAACATCGCGACCGCACGCCCGATCAGCCCGGCGTCCACACCCACCCCTCCCGGAAGTCCGCTTGGCCGGGGCCGACGCGGCACAGGACGATTCTGCCCATGATCGCCGTCAAGCGCCGCGGCTACACCGGCCCGGAGGACCGGCGGGCCATGCAGGCGCCGGCCCAGCGGATCTGGTCGCCGTCGAGTTCGGTGCACGTCGGGGACCTCGTGTGGCAGCGGTTCCAGCACGTCGGCCGGTAAGCCGGGTGGCCGACCGCGCTGTGGGAAGCAGGAAGCGATGTCGTGGCCTGGGGCCGGGTTTCGCTATCCGGTGAACTGGCGCTGCTCGTTGATCCCGCGCGCCCCGGACTCGCGTCCGAGGTGCTCGGCTGGTTCGAGGACACGGCTGCCGCCGCCGAGAAGCCTGTCGTCGCCGCGTTGGAGCGAAGCGGTTACGCGCTTCAAGAGGGTCCCGTTTTCCAGTCGTACATGTCTCACCTCCTCGAAGATCTGCCGGAACCGGTGGTGCCCGGCGGGGTTCACCGTCCGCCCGGTCGGCGCGGACGATCTGGCGCGGCGCGTGGCCGTGCATCGTGCGGTGTGGCACCCCTCGCGGGTGACCGAAGCGAGTTACCGCAACGTCATGACGGCCTGGCCTTACTGCGGCCGACTGGACTGGGCCGTGGAAGCACCCGACGGCCGGATCGCCGCCCAGTGCCTGATCTGGCTTGAAGAACACAACGCCGTCGGCGAACTGGAGCCCGTCGGAACCTTGCCGGAGTTCCGTCGTAAGGGCCTGGCCCGCTCGGTGTGCCTCGCCGCGCTGCACGTGTCGCCGCGCCCGCAAAGTCCGTGATCGGTCACCCGAAATCCCCAGCTGCCCTCCCGTTGTACCGCGATCTCGGCTTCCGCCCTTGTGCGCGCACCCTCACCTTCACCCGGACCCACCGGCGTATCCCTCCTTCCTCGGGGTCCGCGTCCCCGGAGGGCGCACACCGACGAACGTAGCGGCCGCGGCGTCCGGCCTGTCCGATTCGAGGGCGGTTCCCGGCCGGTTGTCCACATCGGGACCGGCCTGTGGACAACTCGGTGGTTTCCCTTGCGCGGCCCGGAATTGTCGGCACCGGCCGATAGACCCGAGACCGGGGGCGCCCCCACGCGCGCGGAGCTAAAGGAAGCAAAGCCTGGCGCTTTAAGGAAGTTCGGTGACCTGGACGCCGTCAACCGGCTCGGCAGGCGGCGATCAGGCGCTCGATCTCGGGGCCGAGCGGGCGATCCTCGTCCAGGGGTGGCACCACCGACCGCACCCATTCGTACGACTCGCGAAGCCCCGCGGCACCTTCGCCCCCGGCCAAATACCGGGCCTGGGAGCCCGTGACCAGCTCGCACGCCGTGATCGCGAACAGGTGGGCCGCCGCCGAACGCAGCTGCTCCCCCGCCGCCCACGCAAACGCTTGCACGTCCTCTTGGCCGGCTGAGGTGTCGATCGAACCGAGCGTCGCCGGTGCGGCGAGACGGCGCAGCGCGTGCAGCTCGCCCACCGCGCGCTTGTGCAGCGGCACCAGACCGGCACGCGGCCCGGGATCGGCCGTGAGCTGCGGTGGGAGGCCACTGAAGCGCTCGTCGAGCAGCCGGTGCGTCCGCTGCACCGACACCTCCCCGAGGTGCACCAGCGCCGCCGTCAGCGCGTCCATCCGCAGCCCGAGGTCCACCGCGTGATAGCCGGTGCCCGGCACGAATTCGCCGTCGACGAACGACGGCGAATCCCCGGGCATCGACTCCCAGCGCAGCCACGTCTCGCGCAGGTCCGCGGCGACGCGGCTCGCGTGAGCCAGCACTCGCGGCGCGACCCGCACCGAGAGCGGTGCCTGGACGACGTCCGGGCGCACAAAACCGCCGCTGACCAGGTGGTTCAGTTTCTCCAGCAACTTCCGCAGCTGGTCGTCGCCGCCAGCCATCACTGGTGAGAACACCGCGCGGGGCGCGCCGAGAACGTCGATCGAGACGGCCGCCGTCAACGTCTGCAGGTGGATCAGCCGCCCCGCCTCCGCCCAGCCGCGCTGCGCGAGCATCACGGCCAGCGGCGACCCCTGGATCAGGGACGCGCCTTCCTTCGGGCCGAGGACGTACGGCTCGGCACCACGCGCGGCGAGCGCCTCGGCCGCGGGCGTCTCGACGCCGTTCTCGAGGACCGTGCCGATCCCCAGGAAAGTCTGGAAAGCGTGCGACAACGGGATGATTTCGCCCGAACTGCCCAGCCCGGTACGCGGAACCGCGGGGGTGAAGCCGTCGTTCAGCCGGTCGACCAGGAACTGCACCAGGTCCGCGCTCACGCCCGACCACGGGCGCAGGAAGTCGCGCAGCCGCAGGACAAGCAGCGCGCGGACGTCCTCCGCCGGCAACCACGGCGGCCCGCCGACGGCCCGGCCGATCAGCAGGTTGCGCTGGTGTTCGGCCTGCTGGCGCGCGTCGAGCGCGACACCCGCGAGGCGACCCATCCCGGTGTTGACGCCGTAGACCGGGTTTTCACCCGTTCGAAGGGCCGTCAAGACCTCGTTCCGGCGCCTCTCCAAGGCTTCTACCAGCGGTTTGTCCAGAACCAACCGTTCACCGTCGGCGAAATCGCTTCCGGTGATCATCATCGGTACGGCAGCATGGTGCCGACGCCGGAAGCCTCGGCACGGGCCAGGATCATGTTCGCCACCGCGACGTCCGTTGTGGACAGTCCGCGGTGCCAGAACAGGATGCGCTCGGCGTCGTGCTCGCGGCCGGGCTTCTTGCCGGCCACGATGTCGCCGATCTCGGCGTGGACCCCGTCCGCGGTGAGGAGGCCGGCGTTGAGCTGCGGGCGCAGGGCGCCGAATCGCGGGTTGCCGGACTGCGATTCACGCCAATCGTCGACGACGACCTTGTCGACGTCCTCGAGCAGCGTGAGCTCCAACGCGCTGATCGTGCCGTAGGGCACCAGGAAAGTGCCCGGCCGGAGGTACTCGCGGCGCACCAGCGCCTCGGGTTCGACCAGCCGGGAGGCCTCGACCTGGATGTCCGCGCCGTCCAGGGTCTCCTCGGCCGTGGCGCAGACGCGGACGTCCTTGCCGAGCCGCTCGGACAGCCGGCGGCCGAAGCCCTCACGTGACTCCGGGCGCTTGCTGGTCACGCGGATCTCGGCGAAGTCGAACAACGAGTCCAGCAGCACGACGTTCCACCAGGCCGTACCGCGGGCGCCGATGTGCCCGAGCACGCGCGAATCCGGGCGGGCGAGGTACTTCGCGCCGACGGCGGTCATCGCGCCGGTGCGGGCTTCGGTGATCATCGTGCCGTCGACGATCGCCCGCGGCATGCCGGTGTCCGGGTCCAGCAGCAGGATCAGAGCCATCTCCGAAGGGAGGCCCCGTTCGAAGTTCCCCACGAAGTCACCGACGACCTTCACGCCACTGACCTGCTTCGCCGACAGGTGGCCACGAAGGATGTTGAAGTGGCCCTTGCCACCGTTGTCCGGCACGAGGTGGGTGCGCGGCTCGAAGACGACCTGACCGCGGCCGTGGTCGGCGAGCACGTCTTCGACCGCACCGACGATGTCCGCGTCCGTGACGCCGAGCGAGTCGATGTCGGCGCCGGTCAGGTACCGGAGCCAGACCGACGTCACTGCGCGAGACCCTCGATGACCTCGGCCCCGGGCAGCGCGGCCAGCGCGGCGCCGGAGATCAGCAGCTTGCTGCCGCGGATCCCGCTGCCGATGACCAGCTCGGCCGCGTCAGCGACGGCCTTGTCGATCAGGATCGGCCACTCGGCGGGCAGGCCGACGGGCGTGATGCCGCCGTACTCCATCCCGGTGAGTGAGACGGCTTCGTCCATCGGCGCGAACGACGCCTTGCGGACGTCGAGGCGGCGCTTGATCACGCCGTTGACGTCGGCGCGGGTCGTCGCGAGCACGAGCGCAGCCGCGAAGCGGACTTCGCCGGAGCGCTTGCCCGCGACGACGACGCAGTTCGCGGACGCCGTCAGCGGCGAGCCGTAGGCCTCGCAGAAGGCGGCGGTGTCGGCCAGCGACGGGTCGATTTCCGTGACGCCGAGGGCATCCGGTTCGGCGAGCGCGGTCAGCGCCTTGGCGACGGGCTCGGCGAGGAGGTCAGTACGCGTGGGTGCGGGAACGACGGTCAGGCTCCCGGCGATGGTCCAGGTCACGACCCCATTAAAACAGCGCCCCCGCCGAGTGCGGCGGGGGCGGGAAGGAGCTCACCAGGTGGAGCCGCCGCGCTGGACCTCGATGAGTTTGGGGCGGACGTCCACGATGTAGACGAGCGACGCCGCGGCCGCGGGCACCCAGAAGATCATGCCCGGGGAGAAGGGATCCAGGTAGAACAGCACCATCGCCAGGGTGGCCCCGCCGGTGATCAGCATCCAGATGGGCTTGGACTTGCGGTCGGCCGCGGAGTACGCGTCGGCACGCTGGAGCAGCGCGTGCACGAAGGCGAAGAGCCCGACCAGCGCGCTGCCCCAGTGGATGACTTCGATGATCCAGACGGCGACTAGCACAGCCACAGCTTACGGCAAACCGCCCGTACGACCCCGGCCCCGCCACCGAGGGGACGATGGCGGGGCCGGGGGTTCACGGCGTTTTTACTTGTCGGCCTTCGGCGCGGCCGGCTTCTTCGCGGCGGTGCTGGTGGTGCTGGTGGTGGTCCGGCGGGCCGGGGCGGCCGTCTTCGGGGCCGTCTTGTTCGCGACCTTGCGGGACACCGAGCGGGTCTCGTGGGCGACGTCGTCACCCAGCTCCTCGACGGCCTCGGCGGCTTCGCCGGCGACCTCGGTCACCTTGCGGGCGGTCTTCTCGCCGACCGAGCGGGTGCGCTTGGTGAAGGTGCCCAGCACGCCGTCGACGCGCTCACGCACCTCGGTGGTGACCCCCTCGACCTGGCCCTGCGCGGTGGTCAGGGCCTCCTCGAGCTGCTCGATGGCCTTCTTGACCTGCGGCTGGGCGGAGAACTTGTCCCACGCCTGCTCGCCCGACTCGGCCAGCTTGTTGTACAGCTTCAGCGCGGCCTCGGTGTACTCGTCGATGACCTTGCGCAGCTCGGCCGGGTCCAGCTTCTCGCGGAGGCTCTCGACGTCGGTCGGCAGCTCCTGCAGGTTCTTGCGGGCGGTCTCGCTGCTCTTGGTCACGTTCTCGCGGGCCTTGGCCACGGCGTCGGTGACGGCCTGGCCGGCCAGGTTGCCGGCGCCGAGCGCGGCGAGCAGCGGGGTGCGGACCTGGTCGAGGGCAGTGTTGACGGCCTTCTTGACGTCTTCGGTCTTGGGGGTGGTCATGCTGACTCCTTCTTGGTGTCTGCGGCTGGTGTGGTGTCTGGGGTGTCTGCGGTGGGGGATTCGGCGGCCGGCCGTGCCGCGGCGTTCTCCCGCCGGAAGGACTCGTAGACGTCGAGCAGGACCTGCTTCTGCCGTTCGGTCAGCTCGGCGTCGGCGCGAATCGCGTCGCCCACCGGACCACCCGTCGGCAGATCGAGGATCCCGGCCTGCACATACAGCGCCTCGGCTGAAATGCGCAGTCCCTTGGCGATCTGCTGCAGGATCTCGGCGCTGGGCTTGCGCACCCCGCGCTCGATCTGGCTCAGGTACGGGTTGGACACTCCGGCGAGCTTCGACAGCTGGCGCAACGAGATCTTCGCGGTGTTGCGCTGCTGGCGGATGTACTCGCCGATGTCGGAAGCGATGTCCGCGACCTTCTCCATGGGGCTGCCGGATCCTGGCTGCGTCCCACCGGTTTCTGTCATCCGGTCACCTCCTCGCGACACCAACGACGCTACGCGCGTGTGCTAGCTATTGCAAGCACCCTGCTTGCAATAGCTGGTGTGGTGGTGCTCACCGCTAACGTGGTCGCATGACGAGCGCGGCCCGGCTGCGGCGACGGCTCGTCGAGCTGCTGCTCGACGAGGACGTCCTGCACGCCCCGGAATGGATCGCCGCGTTCCGCGCGGTCCCCCGCCACGTCTTCCTGCCGCGGTTCTTCACCGCGGCCGGCGGGCTGTGGTCAGCGGTCGAGCGCGGTGATCCCGGCTGGCTCGAGGCCGTCTACTCGCGCGACGTCCTGGTGACGCAGCTGGACGACGACCCCGGCCGTTGGGAGCTCGCCCGGACCTCCGGCCCGGTGACGGGCACCCCCACGAGTTCCTCGAGCATGCCCGCGATCATGGCGATCATGCTCGAAGAGCTGCGGGTGCGAGACGGGCACCGCGTGCTCGAGATCGGCACCGGCACCGGGTACAACGCCGCCCTGCTCAGCCACCGCTGCGGCGCCGGTCAGGTGTCCACAGTGGACATCGACCCCGGGCTCGTCGCCGACGCGCGTGATCGCCTGGCCGAGGCCGGTTACCGGCCGACGTGCGCGGTCGGCGACGGCGCACTCGGTTTTCCGGCGGGGACCGTCTTCGACCGGGTGCTGTGCACGGCGTCGGTGACGTCGATCCCGCCGGCGTGGCTGGAGCAGACGGTGCCGGGCGGCCTGATCGTGACGACGCTGAACCGGCCGATCGGCGCTGGACTGGTCCGGCTCGTCGTGGGCGAGGACGGCGCCGCACAGGGGCCGGTCCTCGCGCGCGACGGCCGTTTCATGCCGCTTCGCGCGCATCGGCTGCCGGACACCGAGCCGCTGCCGATGCCGTCGCGTGAAGACTGGGAGCAGACGCGGCTGCCGATGTCGACGTTGCTGCAGCCGCGCAGGCAGTTCGAGTTCTTCGCCGGGTTGTCGCTGCCGGGCGTCCGGGCGGTGCGGGAACACGACGGCGTCGACCCGGCCGCGGCGGGCGGCCCGGGCGAGGCCGGCATCGCCCTGGTGCACCCGGACGGCTCGTGGGTCCGCCACCGCAAACGCGCCGGCGCGCACGAGGTCGCCCAGGGCGGCCCGCGGGCGTTGTGGGAGGTCGCGGAAGCGGCGTACGTGGAGTGGTGCGAGCTGGACAAGCCGGAGCGCGACCGCTTCGGCGTGACGGTGGCCGGCGAGCGGCAGGAGTTCTGGCTCGACGCCCCGGACGGCCGCACCTGGCCGCTGGCCTGAGCCCCGCCGGCAGCTGCCCCGACGCCGCTGCCAAAGCAGCCCCGCCCGAAGCAACCGTCACAAGAGCAGCCCCCGCCCTTCCCGGGGGGCGTCCCCGATCCCAGCGTACCGCCGGTGACCTGGGAAAACGGGGTGCGCGGGAATCTGTGGACAACTTGCGGCCTGTGGATCGCGGACTTGACAACCGCGGCCAGCCCGGCCACTGCGGCCAGCCCGGCACCACTGCGGCCAGCCCGGCACCACTGCGGCCAGCCCGGGACAACCGCGGCCATGCAGGGACAACCGCGGCCAGCCAGGGACAACCGCGGCGGCCAGGGACAGCTCAGCCCGGCAAGTGGGAGCGGATCCACTTCTCCGCGTGATCCGCCGTGTCCTCCGCCTCGACGTCCGTGGTGTCGAAGACGTCCACGCCCGAGTTGCGGAGCCAGTCGTTGAACTCCAGCATCTCCTCGATCCGTGGCTCGTCCCACTCGCGCCACGCTGGACGGGCGCGCAAGCGGCGCCGCAGTGACTCCGCCGAGCTGACCAGGGCCAGGTAGTGGATCTCGCTGAAGAAGACGCGCTCCGGTAGCTGCTCGAACTCCGGGGGTGCGACCGTGCCGCAGAGGACGACCGGGCGGCCGTTCTGGTGCAGCATCGCCGCCATGCGGAGCCAGGCCGAGCGGAACGCCCAGACGTCGTCGCGCAGGGCGTCCGCCCACAGGACGTCCTGCTCCAGCACTACCACCTCGCCGGCGAAGCGCGACAACAACAAGGGCCCGACCGTCGACTTGCCGGCTCCGCTGGGGCCGGTCAGCGCGAACAGCGGCAGCCGCGTGAACGGCCACCGGTGTTCGCACCGCGCGCACGTCAGGACGGCGCCGGCCGCGACCGGGCGGGCTGCCCGGTCGCCGCACGACGGGCAGATCCGCAGGTCGAGCGTCACCTCAGTCGAAGAGGTTCTCGAGGAAGCCGCGCTTGCGGTGGCCGTGGCCGTACGGCCTCGGCGAATCCGCATACCCGCCCCGGTGCGGCCGCGGCGAGTCCGAGTAGCCCCCGCCGCGGTAGCCCTTCGGCGAGTCCGGGTGACCGCCCCGGTACGGGCGCGGCGAGTCGGCGCGGCCGTACTGCGGGACCGGCGCGCCGTACGGCGGTGGAACCTGGCCGTAGAAGGAGCTTTCCGCACCCGAGATGGCTTCGAGCTCACCGCGGTCCAGGAAGATCCCGCGGCAGCCCTCGCACTGGTCGATGTGGACGCCGTTCTTGTCCACGGTACGCATCTGGTTCTGACACTTCGGACAAATCACACATCCGAGACTACGCATATTCCGTTCAGCAGGCGCAGAGGCAGAAGGGGTGCCCCACCGGATCGGCGTAGACGCGGAACGTCTTCGGGGCGTCGTCCAGCAGCTTCGCACCCAGGCCGAGCACGCGCTCGTGCGCCGCTTCCAGGTCGGTGACGTCGAGGTCGAGGTGCATCTGCTGCGGGTTCTCGGCGGACGGCCACGCCGGCGGCCGGTAGTCGGGGACCCGCTGGAACGCGATGCCCGCGCCGCCGGCCGGGTTGGGCAGCGTCACCCAGTGCCCGTCCTCGGCGACCTCGGGCTCGCCCCACTCAAGCACCGCCCGGTAGAACGCGGCCAGGGCCACCGGGTCGGGACAGTCGAGGGCCACCACTCCCAGCGTCGGTACCGCACCCATCGTCGCTCCCTTCGATCGCGAGTAACCAGTGAACGGAGTATGTGGGTTAGCTCTTGAGGGCGCAACCACCTTCCGCCGTACACTGGTTCCGTGCACACCGACGCGTCCCTCGTGGTGGAGTTCCTGAACACGGTCAACGTCGAAGAGGGCACGGACCTGCTTGAACATCCCGGCCAGTGGCGCGAGTGGGCGACCGGGCACGCGCTGCGGGCCAACCCGGCCGCCGAGGCCCGGGCGGCGCGCGACGCGCTGCGGGCCGCGATCGGCGATCCGCGGTTGCCCGGCGGCAGCGTCGACGTGGGCACCCGGATCTCCCTCACCGACGACGGCCCGGCCCTGGTGGCGGACGACGTCGTCGGCGCGGTGTTCGCCGCCTGCACCCGGCTGGTCGTGCGCGGCGACTGGATCCGGCTGAAGATCTGCCCCGCCGACACCTGCCTGTGGGCGTTCTACGACGAGTCCCGCAACCGCTCGCGGACGTGGTGCTCGATGCGCGTCTGCGGCAACCGCGAGAAGGCGCGCGGCTGGCGGGCCCGCGCGGCCACGGGCTGAGACTCTCATCCGAGCGGCGGACCCTCGACCGGCTGTGGACAACTCGTCACACCAGCACCACATATCCACGCCCCGGCCGGGCTTACCCCCAGACGTTGTGGACAGGGATTAGGCCATCACCGTGAAAAGTTGTGGATAACCCGGGGGATAACTCAGGTTCCTGTGGACAACTGGTTTGAAGGTCCCCCGCGTGTGGTATACGTCTCCGCCGTCAGAACAGCAGCTCCGCGACGGTGTAGATGACGAGCCCGGCCAAAGCGCCGACGACCGTGCCGTTGATCCGGATGAACTGCAGGTCACGGCCCACCTGGAGCTCGATCTTGCGGGACGTCTCTTCGGCGTCCCAGCGCTCCACCGTGTCGGTGATGATCGTGGTGATCTCCTGCGAGTAGTTCTTCACCAGGTACGCCGCGGCGCCCTCGACCCAGCCGTCGACCTTGCCGCGCATCTGGTCGTCGGAGACCAGCCGCCCGCCCAGCGACACCAGCCCGGTGCGGACGCGCCGGCGCAGCTCGCTCGACGGGTCCTCGGCCGCGTTGAGCAGCATCTCCTTGGCCGTGCTCCACGCCGAGCCGATCAGCCGCTGCACCTCTTCGTGGTGCACGATCTGACCCTTGACCTGCTCGGCGCGCGCCATGACGTCCGGGTTGGTCTGCAGGTCCTGGGCGAACTCGCCGAGGAACTTGTCCAAGGCCAGCCGCATCGGGTGGTTGACGTCGGTCTTGACCGCCCACGCGAACGACAGCACCTCGCCGTAGACCTTGTCCGCGAGCATCTCGTCGACGAACTTCGGCGACCAGCTCGGCGCCCGGTCGGACACCACGCGCAGCATCGTCGTGTGGTTGTCGCGGACCCACTCGTAGGCGCGGTCGCACATCAGGTCCACGAGCTTGTGGTGCGCGCCGTCGGCGAAGACGCCCTGCAGGATCTTGCCCAGCGGCGGACCCCACGGCTTGTCGATGATCCGCCGCGCGACCGCCTGCTCCATGATCGCCTGGACGTCCTCGTCGCGGAGCACCTTCACCGCGGCCCGGACGACCGTGGCCAGCTCGGACGTCACGCGCTCGGCGTTGTCCTCCTGCGCCACCCACGCGCCGAGGCGCCGGGCGATCTCGACGCGCTTGAGCTTGTCGCGGATGACCTCCTCGGAGAGGAAGTTGGACCCGACGAACTCGCCGAGGCTGTTGCCCAGCGCGTCCTTCTTGTTCGGGATGATCGCCGTGTGCGGGATCTTCAGGCCGAGCGGGTGCCGGAAGAGCGCCGTGACGGCGAACCAGTCGGCCAGCGCGCCGACCATGCCGGCTTCGGCCGCGGCCCGCACGTAGCCGACCCAGCCCGCCCAGCCGCTGGCCTGCGCCCAGCTGGTCAGCAGGAACACGACGGTGGCGCCGATCAGGAACGACAGCGCGACCAGCTTCATCTTGCGCAGCGCGCGCCGCTTTTCCGCTTCACCGGCTGCGCCGCCCGGCGGATCGGCCGGGGTCACCTTGGCGGGGGTCAGTTGCTCCACCCCACCATTGTCCGTGAGGATGGCTGATCGTGCGCGAACCTGCTCTCGTCCCCCGCCTGCGGCCGTTCACCTCGACCATCTTCGCCGAGATGACGGCGCTGGCCGTCAAGCACGACGCGGTCAACCTCGGCCAGGGCTTCCCGGACACCGACGGCCCCGCCGGCATGCTCGACGCGGCGAAGAACGCCCTGTTCGGCGGCGCGAACCAGTACCCGCCGGGGCCCGGCCGCCCCGAGCTGCGCGCGGCCATCGCGCGGCACCGGCTGCGCTACGGCACCGAGTACGACCCGGACACGGAGATCCTGGTCACCGCGGGCGCCACCGAGGCCATCACGGCGACGCTGATGGCCCTGACCGAGGCCGGCGACGAGGTCATCGTCATCGAGCCGTACTACGACTCCTACGCCGCCGCCGTCGCGATGGCGGGTGCGCAGCGCCGGGTCGTCGGGCTGGTCGAGGGCGAGGACGGCCGGTTCGGCCTGGACGTCGAGGGGCTGCGGGCCGCCGTCACGCCGCGGACCCGGGCGATCCTCGTCAACTCGCCGCACAACCCGACCGGCACCGTGTTCACCCGCGCCGAGCTGGAGGCGCTGGCCGCGCTCTGCGTCGAGCACGACCTGATCGCCGTCACGGACGAGGTCTACGAGCACCTGGTGTTCGACGACGCGGAACACATCCCGCTGGCCACGCTGCCCGGCATGCGGGAGCGGACGGTGAGCATCTCCAGCGCCGGCAAGACGTTCAACTGCACCGGCTGGAAGATCGGCTGGGTCTGCTCGACGCCCGAGCTGGTCGCCGCGGTCAAGGCGGCGAAGCAGTTCATCACGTTCGTCTCCGGCGGGCCGCTGCAGCCGGCCGTCGCGTACGCGCTCGACCACGAGCTGCCGTGGGTCGACGGGCTGCGCGAGAGCCTGCAGGAGAAGCGCGACCGGCTTTCGGCCGGGCTCGCCGACGCCGGGTTCACCGTGCGGCCGACCGCGGGCACCTACTTCGTCTGCGTCGACGTGCGGCCGCTCGGTTTCACGGACGCCGCCGATCTGGCGTGGGAACTACCCGGCCGGGTCGGTGTCGCCGCGGTGCCCGTCAAGGTGTTCACCGATCACCCGGACGAGTGGAAACATCTTTTGCGTTTCGCGTTCTGCAAGCGCAATGAAGTCATCGACGAGGCCATCACCCGGTTGCGCAAACTGGTCTGACGTCCGCGGTCGCGCCTTTGGTGGCCACGAGGGGGCGAGTCCCTCACTTGCCGCAGCGCTTTGTGACGCTCCGCAGTCACCGAAGGCGGGCCGATGCCGCCGTCGGGCCGCCGGTGGTCACGGACCGCAGCCGGACGTCTCACAATTCGGAAACGTGCTGATCCCTCAATCGAAATCGGCGAACACGCACCGAGTGCGACCGGTCGGGCACGGTCCGCCACCCGGGCACCGAAAACATCAGGTCAACGCCAAATGCCCCGAAACCCGGCACTCGTCCGAATGGCCGCAGAGAGACGTCCGAACGGCACTGAGAGTGATCAACTCGTCGGCCCTAGATACCTTGCCCGGTAGGGCCGTTCCGCCTTACGGGCTGGATAGAACGCGGGAGAGATGAAAGACTCCCGAGCGGTGCTAGAAAGAGTGCAGCCCCGGGGGATCTGCGACCTGGCCGGAGAAAGACCCCAGCAAGATCGGACTCGAGCGTGCATCGCGAGAGCCACAGGCGCGGACGGTGGTGGTGACGGTGAGTGGCACGGTGTTCGTGCGCCCCGGCGCTCCGGCGCGACCTGCGCTCACAGCCGGTGAGGCCACGCCCGCGCCGCGCCCCTGGGCGGCGGCGCTCCCCCGTCCCGCGGCCCGGATCCTGCTCGCCGGCGGCCTGACCCTGGCGGGCTGGCTGCTCGGCGCCGCGCTGTCCGGGAACACCGCGTCGGCCGCCGAACCGGCGACCTGCCAGCACTCGACGGTGTCCACTGTGGAGCACGGCAAGCACGGTCACCACCACCGCACGAGTCACCACGAGACCGGCGCCGCCACCTGCGCGCAGCAGCCCTCGGCCGGTGACGACACGAAGCAGGACGACCCGGCGCAGCAGGCCGAAACCCCCGCCGACGAGACCACTCCCGTCGAGACCACGAAGACCGACGACAGCGCGACCGTCGAGACCAAGATCGTCGAGAGCCCGGCCGCCCAGAAGCAGAGCCTGGCGAAGCAACAGTCCACGAAGGACGTTCAGACCGCCGAAGCGCCGTCGGCCAAGGCGACGACGTCGGGCAGCGGCCTGCTCGGCGGGCTCGTGGGCAACGTCCTCGACGTCGTCGGCGGCACGCTCACCACCGTCACCAACACGGTCGGCGTCGTCACGCACACCGTCAGCACCGTCACCGACACCCTGAGCCACACCGTTCTCGCGCCGCTCACCCAGCCGCCCGCGAACAACCCGAACGCGCCGGTGCTGCTCCCCCTCGACGACGTGCTGAACCCGATCCTCAACGGCGTCTCGAACTCCGCCGGTGTCACGGCGACCGTGCCCGGCACGGTGACCGCCGTTGTCACCCAGGTGACGACCCCCGCCGGCACCACCACCCAGACGGCGCCCGTGACGACTCCGGCCGCCGCGGACACCCAGACCACCGGCGGCCGGATCGCGCTCGTGCACCTGGTCGAGGTGCAGAGCGTGCGGCCGGCGGTCCAGGAGCAGCCCCGCGACTCGGGCGTTCACGCTCGCAACGGTGGCGGCGACTCGACTCCCGGCCTGCCCGGCGGCGGCACCACCGCGCCGAGCGCGCCGGCTCCCACCGCCGCTCCGGGCCACGACGGCCCCGGCGGCGCCCGCCCGCAGTTCGCGGTGCACACCGACGACGTGACCACCACGCAGCTGAAGCTCATCGGAGCCAGCCGCGATCACGACGTCGACGGCGCGGGGCGCGAAGCCGCCCTGCCCACCACCTCACCCGACTGACCCCGAACCGGGCAGCCGGGGACAACTGCGTCCAAACCAAGATCATCTTGTCGGACGCCCACGCCGTTGGCGCGTGACGTTTCCCCTGCTCCAGTACGTGATCCGTGACCCTTTCACGTCTCGTGACGCCTTGCCGCGTCCGACGTACCCCAGGGGCGACCCATGCGCAGCAACCACAGTCTTTCCGACCGGCCGACCGCGCCCGGCCGGGTCGGATCCCGGTCCCGGCGTCGCACTGCCCCTGCGACGCCGGGACCCACACCGGGCGTGCTCCGGGAGTTCCTGCTCACCGCGCCGAGCAGGGGCTCGTTCTACCGAGAGCCCGCCTGAGCCGCCGGCTTCCCGGCACGTCGAGGGGCTGTGCCGGGAAGCCGCGGTACCCGCATCGGAGTCACGTACCGATGCGGGTGGTGGAAACAGACCGGTGCGCCGGATGCACACGAACGCCGCCCATCCCTGGGAGCAGGCTCGCATCCGGCGCACCGGTCCGTTCGTTTCAGGCGACCGGGGCGTCCAGTGACCGCGGTGTGCCGCGGACCGCGGCCTCGGCGGCGCTCAGGCGGCGGACCGCCTCGTTGATCGTCTCCGGGGGCAGCGAAAACGGCAGCCGCAGCCAGCGCTCCAAACCACCGTGGACGCCGAAGCGCGAGCCCGGCGCGATCTGCACGCCGTGCCCCGCGGCCGCCACCGCCAGCCGGGAGCTCACCGGCTCCGGCATCCGGCACCACAGCGACAGCCCGCCCCGGGGCAGCGTGAACGTCCAGTCCGGCAGGTACTCGCGCACCGCCGCGGCCAGCGCGTCACGGTTGCGGCGAAGCTCCTCACGGCGCCGGGCGAGCGCGGCCCAGCCCTCGTCACGCAGCAGCTCCGTGAAGATGACCTGCTCGAACACCGGCGACCCCAGGTCGACCGCGTAGCGCGCCGAGACGAGCCGGCCGAGCAGGTCCTCCGACGCGCGGATCCAGCCGAGCCGCAGCCCGCCCCAGTGCGACTTGGACGCCGAGCCGACGCAGATCACCAGGTCGCCGGCGAACGCGGCCAGCGGCGGCGGCCCCTGCAGCGGGTCGCCCTCCAGGTCCAGCTCGACGAGCGTCTCGTCCACCACGACCGGCGTCCGGGCGCGGGACAGCACCGCGCCGAGCCGTTCCCGGCCTTCGGCGTCCAGGCGCAGGCCGGTCGGGTTCTGGAAGTCGACCACCAGGTAGCCGAACCGGGGTGACGCCTGGCGCAGCGCCGCGTCGACCCCGGCGATGTCCCAGCCGCGCTCGCCGGTGGGGTCGAGGGCCACCGGCACCGGGATCGCGTGCGCGGCGCGGATCGCTTCCAGCGCGTTCGGGTAGGTCGGCTGCTCGACGAGCACCCGGTCCCCCGGGCCGGCGAGCATGCGCAGGGCCAGCACGAACGCGTGGTGCGCGCCGTTGGTGACCATGACCTGCGCGGGTGTCGTCGGCAGCCCGCGCTCGGTGTAGCGCTGGGCGATCCGCTCGCGCAGGCCGGGCAGGCCACGCTCCTGGTAGCCGTGGCCGCCGAGGTAGCCGGTGAGCTCGAGGCGGGCGACGTCGACCGCGCCGATCATGCCCGGGATGGCCGGCGAGGACGCGTGCGTGAAGTCGATCAGTTCGCCGCCGGCCGGGGCGAGCGGCTCGCGGCGCCGCCGGCCGGGCGCGGCGATCCACGACCCCGCGCCGCGGCGGCTGGCGACGAACCCGTTCTCCCGCAGCCGGTCCAGTGCCCCGCCGATCAGGGTCCGGCTGGCGCCGAGCGCCTCGGCCAGCTCGCGCTCGGCGGGCAGCCGGGTGCCGAGCGGGAGCTGGCCGTCGAGCACCTGCAGCTCGATGGCCGCGGCGAGATCGGCCGCGCCCTGCCGGGAGCCGCCCTGACGCCACGAGCCCAGCATGACGGCCAGTCGCGGACCAGAGATGCGTCCACCCAGTGGGAGTACCGGTTCCATCAGGCCAATATCCCAGAATTGGCTATGGTTTACCAGACCACTTACCCCTGATAGTGGTGACGTGGCTCAGATCGATCTCCGGCCCGTCCGGATCTCCCGTGACCCCGCCCGCCGCAGCGTCCAGCTGCTCGCGGGCCTCGCCCTCTACGGCACCAGCGCGGCCATGCTGACCCGCGCCCACCTGGGGCTCGAACCCTGGGGCGTGCTGGCCGAAGGCGTCATGAAGCACACCGGGCTGACCTTCGGCACCGTGACCGGCGTCGTCTCGGTGGCCGTGCTGCTGCTGTGGATCCCGCTGCGCCAGCGGCCCGGGATCGGCACGGTCGCGAACGTCGTGGTCATCTCGGTGGTGGTCGACCTGGTCCGGGCGGTGCTCCCGGACCAGCACGACCTCGCCTGGCAGGTCACGTTCCTGGTCGGTGGCGTCGCGCTGAACGGTGTCGCCACCGCGACCTACGTCGGCGCCCGGCTCGGCCCGGGCGCCCGTGACGGCCTGATGACCGGGCTCGCGGCGCGCACCGGCTGGTCGGTCCGGCTGGTGCGCACCGGCATCGAGGTCGCCGTGGTCGCCATCGGCTGGCTGCTCGGCGGGACCGTCGGGGTCGGCACCGTGCTCTACGCACTGGCGATCGGCCCGCTCACCCAGGCGCTGCTGCCCCTCGTCACCTGGCGCGAAGCGAAGAGCGAAGAGCAGGAGCGCGCTCACTAACCCGCCTTGTGCTGCTGCACGATCCGCCGCAGCGTGACGTAGTCGGCGCCGCGGCGGGCGAGGACGTCGTCGGTGCCGCGCTGCTGGGCCAGCGCCAGCAGGATGTGCTCCTGCCCGAGGTGCTTGTCCCCCAGCCGGACGGCTTCCTTGAGGCTCAGCTCCAGCGTCTTCTTCGACTGGCTGGTGAACGGGATGTGCCCGCGCTTGGCCGGGCCGAGCCGGCCGGCCAGCGCACCTTCGCCGTGGGTCTGCTCGACGGCTTCCACGATCTGCTCGACGTCGATACCGAACTCGGTGAGCGCCTCGGCGTCGGCGTCGCTGACCCCGCCGCGGCGCCGGGTGCGGGCCAGCTCCGCGGCGATGTCTTCGGCGGAGACGCCCAGCTCGGTGAGCAGCGGGACTTCGGTCTTCATCAGCCCGGCGAGCAGGTGCGGCGGCGCGATCTCCGTCGAACCGGACTCCCGCGCCACGATCTGGGCCTCGACGACCGCCATCCGCGCGTCGGCCGTGAACCTCTCGAACATCAGTGCCTCCCGTACTTCTTGTGCACGGCCTGCCGGCTGACCCCCAGCTCGGCGGCGATCTCCTGCCACGACCAGCCGTGCATCCGCGCGCTGCGGACCTGCACGGCCTCCAGTTGTTCCAACAGCCGCCGGAGCGCGGCGACCGCACGCAGTCCCACCCGGGGATCGCGGTCGCCGGCCCGGGCGGCCAGGTCTGTCGCTTCCGTCATGCCGTCAACCTACGTTGACATCTCGCACCTGTCAACTTTGGTTGACGCGCTCACCGCGAAAGGACCGGTCCGCCGACGTACAGTCGGGCCATGCCCGAGATCGTGTTCGCCGAGCGGGCCGGGGTGGGCGCCGACGGCCACCCCCGCCCGACCGAGGACCACGTCGTCGTGCTGGACAACGCGGTTCTGCTCCTCGACGGCGCCACCTCGTCGGATCCCTCGCTGCCCCCGGGTGGCTGGTACGCGGAACGGCTGGCCCGGCGGCTGGCCGACGACCTGCGCACCGCCCCCGAAGCCGACCTGACCGACGTCCTGACCAGCGCGATCGCCGTCGTCACGGCGGAGAACGAGCTGCGCCCCCAGCGGTCGCCGTCGAGCACCGTCGCGGCCGTGCGCTGGCTCGACGACCGCGTCGACGCGCTGGTACTGGCCGACAGCCCGGTGATCGGCTTCGGCGGTTTCGGCACCGACGGCGTCGACGTCGTCTCGGACGACCGGCTCGCCGGGCTCCGGCGGCGCGGAATGCTCCAGACCGGCGCGGACGTCCGCCGCCGGCGCAACGCGCACGACGGGTTCTGGGTCGCCGAGGCCGACCCGGGTGCCGCCGCGCACGCGGTGAAGCGCAGCTGGCGGCGCGCCGATGTCGACGCCGTCCTGCTCGCCAGCGACGGCGTGTCCATCGGGGTCGACCAGTACCGGCTGTTCGACTGGGGCGAAGCACTGGCGACCACCCGCGCCGACGGCCCGGACGCGGTGCTGGACGCCGTCCGGACCGCGGAGAAGCAGGACCCGGACGGCGAGCGCTGGCCGCGGCCGAAACGCCACGACGACCAGGCGCTCGTCCTCGTCGACTTCGCGGCCTGTTCCAGGGTGTGAATCAGGGTCTTCCCCGATCACGCCCGTCCGGTTCTTCGAGAACCTGGACGGCATGGGGACGGAACAGGGGAAGCGCACGAGACCGTGGACGTTCGTGGCGCTGGGCGCGATCGGCTGGGGCCTGTTCACGGCCGTGGTGCTGCACATCATCAGCTCGCACGACCCGGTGTACGACACGTTGTCGAGCTACACCGTCACCGACCGAGGTGAGGGCATGCTCGCGGCGAGCGTGCTGTCGCTCGCCATCGGCTCGCTGGCCGTGCTCGGCGCGCTGCACGTCGCCGGCGTGCCGCTGTCGCGGACGACGCGGCTGCTGCTCGCGCTCTGGTCGCTCGGCATGGCCGCCGCCGCGGTGTTCCCGGCGAGCTACCCGGCCGCGCCGAACCCGGTGAGCGGCGAGATCCACCTGTACGCGTGCCTGGTCGCGTTCTGCAGCCTGCCCGGCGCGGCGTTCACGCTGCTGGAACCGCTGAAGGGCCGTCCGGAACGCGTCTTCGTCGTCCGCACGCTGCGGCTCTCGGCGGTGACGTTCGGGGTCTTCGCGTTGAGCTTCGTGTTCGTGCGGCTGAGCGAGGCCGGTGTCGAGCCGTTCCCGTTCCTGTCGGACGTGGTCCCGATCGGCGTGACGCAGCGCGTGCTGCTGCTCGCGGACGTCGTGCTGCTGCTGACCCTGCTCCGGGTGGCGACCCGGCTCGAATCAGCCTTCGACGGCAGCCGCGAATTCGGGCGCGTAGCCGTACAGGCCGGGCATCCCGCCGGTGTGCAGGAACACCACGTGGTCGTCCGGGGCGAAGTGGCCGGCCCACTCGATCAGCGCGGCGGCCACCTTGCCGCTGTAGACCGGGTCGAGCACGACGCCTTCCGTGCGCCCGAACAGCTTTAGCGCGTCCCAGACCGCGTCGGTCGGGATGCCGTAGCCGGGGCCGAGCGTGGAGTCGCCCAGCCGGACGTGGTCGAGCAACGGCGGTGCGACGCCGAGCAGCTTCGCCGCGCCGGAGGTGAGTTCGCGCAGGTTCTCCGTGGCCTCGGCGAGCGGGTGGCTGACGCAGGCGACGCCGACCCCGAGGCCGCCGAGCAGCCCGGCGGCCAGTGCCACCCCGGCCGCGGTGCCGCCGCTGGCGTGCGGGACGACGAGGTGGGCGCGGTCGACGCCACGTTCGGCGAGCTGGGTCGCGAGCTCGTGCGTGGCGCGGACGTACCCGAGCACGCCCAGCTCGTTGGACCCGCCGACCGGGACCGTGGCGACCTTGCGGCCCTCTTGCCGAGCTTCGGCGACGAGCCGGTCGTAGGTCCGGCCGGTCTCCTCGCCGTCGGCGCAGACGTGGACCGTCGCGCCGAAGAGCCAGTCGAGCGGGATGTTGCCGGAGTGCTCGTACGCGTCGCCGTCGCGCGGGACCTTCGCGGTGAGGACGAGCTCGCAGCGCAGGCCGAGTTTCGCGCAGGCCGCGGCGGTCTGGCGGCCGTGGTTGGTCTGCAGGGCGCCGAAGGTGATGACGGTGTCCGCGCCGGCTTCGAGGGCGGCACCGAGGTGGTACTCCAGCTTGCGGAGCTTGTTGCCGCCCGCGCCGAGCGGGTGGACGTCGTCGCGCTTCAGCAGGAGGTTCGGCAGCCCGAGCGCCTCGCCGAGCCGGGGCGCCGCGCGCAGCGGAGTCGGCCAGCCGCCCAGGTCGACGCGGGGAACGGCGTCCAGCGCGGCGGCCGGGAATCCGTCGAAGTCGAACGTCATGCCCTCACGATAGGGGCCGCGCACCGGAAGCGAAGGGCCGTGAACGTCCCCACGTCCCGCGCGTCGATCTTCTCGAGGGTGACGCCGTCCAGGTCCGGGTCGTCGAACAGCCGCAGCCCGGCGCCCAGCAGCACCGGCGCCACGTCGACGTGCAGTTCGTCGGCGAGCCCGGCCCGCAGGGCCTGCCGGACGACGCTCGCGCCGATCACCTTGACGGCCTTCGACCCGGCGGCCACCTTCGCCTGGGCGACCGCCGACGCGATCCCGTCCGTGACGAACGTGAAGGTCAGGTTCTCGTCCTGCTTCGGCGGCACGGGCGGCGGCGTGTGGGTGACCACGAAGATCGGGACCTGGAACTCGTAGTTGCCGACGTACCAGTCCGGGTCCTCGGCCATGGCGAACGTCCGGCGGCCCAGGACGACCGCGCCGGTCTCCCGGATCAGCTCGTCCATGAACGCGCCGCGGGACGCGACCGGGTCGGACAGCCGCGCCGTGCGGCCCTGCCGATCGGCGACGAAACCGTCCAGCGACATGGTCATGCCCGCGTGCACCGTGGCCATCGTTGCTCCTCCTGTGGTGTTTCCGGGGTAGACGTCCCGAGCCGCGAAAACTCATCGGGAGTTTCAGAAACCGTCGGTTTCCGGTAACGTTCGTTCGAACGAACGAGAACTCCCGGGGGCTGCCATGACCGCGACACCGAAGACCGGCCTCGACTTCACCGGGCTCGCCGCGCAGGCCGGGCAGCTCGCCGCGGGCGCGGTCACCTCGTCGGAGCTCACGGCCGCCGCGCTCGGGCGGGCGCACGCGAGCCAGGCCACGCTCAACGCCTTCCGGTACCTGCGCGACGACGACGCCCTCGCCGACGCGGCCGAAGCCGACCGGCGGCTGGCCGCCGGTCGACGCTCCCCGCTGCTCGGGGTGCCCGTCGCGATCAAGGACGACGTCGACCTCACCGGCCTGCCCACCGCGTTCGGCTGCGCCGGCGAGTTCCCGGCCGCCACGCGGGACGCACCCGCCATCGCCCTGCTGCGCGAGGCCGGGGCCGTGATCATCGGCAAGACCAACACGCCCGAGCTGGGCCAATGGCCGTTCACCGAAGGGCCGGCCTTCGGGACCACACGCAACCCGTGGGACCTCGGGCACACGCCCGGCGGTTCCTCGGGCGGGAGCGCGGCCGCGGTGGCGTCGGGGGTCATCGCGGCCGCGCTCGGCTCGGACGGCGCCGGCTCGGTGCGCATCCCGGCCGCGTGGACCGGGCTCGTCGGCGTCAAGACCCAGCGCGGCCGCATCCCCACCGACGGCGAGCTGTTCCACGGCCTCACCGTGCTCGGCCCGCTCGCCCGCACCGTCGAGGACGCCGCCCTGCTGCTGGACGCGGCCGCGGGCATCGGCCGGACGTTCCAGGCGGCCGCTACCCGCGAACCGGGGCGGCTGCGGATCGGGCTGTCGACGCGGATCCCGTTCACCGCCACCAAGACCCGGCTCGACCCGGTCGTCGAAGCCTCCGTGCGCCGCCTCGCCGAGTCGCTCGCCGGGCTGGGCCACGAGATCGTCGAGGTCGAGCCGGACTACGGGCTGATCGGCCTGACGTTCCTGCCGCGCTCGCTCACCGGCGTCCGCGACTGGACGCTGCGGGTGCCCGACCGGGCCGGGCTCGACCCGCGCACCCGCAGCAACGCCAGCCAGGGCCGGCTGCTGGCCGGGCCCGCGCTGCGCCTGGCCCGCGCGCTCGAGCCGGGGCTGCACCGCCGGATCGGCTCGGTCTTCGGCCGCGTCGACGTCCTGCTGACCCCGACGACCGCCACCCCGCCGCCGCCGATCGGCACGTTCGACGGCCTGTCCGGCTGGGAGACCGACCAGGCCATGATCGCCGCCTGCCCGTACGCTTGGCCGTGGAACGTGCTGGGCTGGCCGGGGGTCAACGTCCCGGCCGGGCTCACCGACGGCGGGCTCCCGCTCGGGGCCCAGCTGCTCGGCCCGTCACACGCCGAGGAGCGGCTGATTTCGCTTGCCGCGCAACTGGAAGAGGTCGAACGGTGGCCGGAGCGGCATCCCGAGACAAGCTGGTAAGCACCCGGGACGCCATCCTGCGCGGCGCGCTGACCGTCGTCGGCGAACACGGCGTCGGCGGCCTCACGAACCGCCGGATCGTGGCGGCCGCCGGGGTTTCGCTCGGCACGCTCACCTACCACTTCCCCAGCCAGACGGCGTTGCTGCGTGAGGCGATGCTGCTGTTCGTCGAGGAGGAGACGACCAAGCTCGGCGCGATCGTCGACGGCTACCGCTCCGACGGCCTCAGCCTCGAGCAGGCGGCGTCGATCGTCGAGCACGTAATCGCGCAGCTGCCGTTCGGCGCCGACGAGCTCGGCGCGCACGAGCTGTACCTCCAGTCCGCGCGGGACCCCAAGCTGCACGAAGCGTCTTCGCGCTGCTTCGCGGCGTACGACGAACTCGCCGTGACGATCCTCGAAGCGCTGGCCGTGCCCGATCCGCGGCGGCTGGCCGGGCCGGTCGTCGCGCTGATCGCCGGGCTGCAGCTGCGGCGGCTGGCCACCGGGGACACCGCGACCCCGGTCGCCGAGCCGCTGATGATGCTGATCCGCGGGGCTTGATGGCGCCGCCGATCGTCCGGGGCACGGCGGCGTGGAAGTACTTCGGCGACTTCCGCGACGGGCTGCTGGCCGGGCAGGTCCTGGTGCTGCAGGTGGCGCACCCGGTCGTCACGGCGGGCGTGCGCGACCACTCGAACTACACGGAGGACCCGTGGACGCGGCTGATGCGCACCGGCGCGTCACTCTCGATCTACGTCTACGGCGGCGACGCGGGCGCGCGCGTCGAAGCCGCCCGGTTGCGCTCGTTGCACCGCACCTTCACCGGCGTCTCCGGTGGACGCCGCTACAGCGCGCTGGACCCCGCCGCGTACGCCTGGGTGCACGCGACCTTGGTGAAGGTTCCCGTTGACGCGCAACGGTTCTTCGGTCACCCACTGTCCACTTCGGAGCTGGACGAGTACTACGCGCAGATGCGGGACGTCGGCCGGATGCTGGGCGTGCGCGAGCAGGACCTGCCCCCGGACTGGGCGGCGTTCGAGCGCTACCACGACGCGATGGTCGCGGGCTTCGACCTGAACCCGGCGATCACCACGCTCTTCGAGACGATCCGGACCGTGGACAAGCCGGTCTCCTGGCTGCCGGACTCGTGGTGGCGGCTGCACGCCCGGGTCCAGCTGTTCCTGCTCCGGGCCACG
The DNA here is from genome assembly GCF_043197175.1 of Amycolatopsis sp. NPDC049252. Taxonomy (NCBI): domain Bacteria; kingdom Bacillati; phylum Actinomycetota; class Actinomycetes; order Pseudonocardiales; family Pseudonocardiaceae; genus Amycolatopsis; species Amycolatopsis sp. NPDC049252. Next base: position 180,111 of record NZ_JBICSQ010000002.1, on the reverse strand, counting down.
CTGCCACCGGAGTTCCGCGCCCGCCTAGGTCTACAGTGGACGGTCGCCGACCAGCGCCGCTTCACCCGGTTCGCTCGCTGGGTACGACTCCTGAGCACGCCGATCCCGGCCGGCCTCCGGACGGCCCACATGCGCTGGATCGGCAAGCTCAACGTCTGGTTCCGCGCCCACCCGCGCGCCTACCGCCTCCTGATCCGCCACGACAACGGCCCCGGCGCACGCCCCGACACGCATCTTTCATAGCGAAAGTGACGCTCTCGGTCTCCGTGGAGCTTTCGCAGGGAAAGATGCGTCAGGGGGCGTGGGGGTGGAGCCGGGCGTAGTGGGCGCGGGCTTTGGCGCGGTTTCCGCAGCGGGACATCGAGCACCACTGGCGGTTGCGCCGGGGGGACGCGTCGGAAAAGCGCAGACCGCAGTCGTCGGCGGCGCAGATGCGGATCGAGGCGTCGCTTGTCACCAGGTCGATGGCATCCGCGGCCAGGGCCGCGAAGGCTGTCGCCACCGGGTCCGGCGGCGCCGGGACTTCGCGGCGCAGCCCACCGTCGCCGAACGCCAGCCGCGCGGGTGGGGCCGGGGCCGCGGCGGCCGCGGTGTTCAGCAGGTCGACGTCCCTCCTCCTGGGCAGCTCGGCGAGCAGGACGCGGTCCACCGCCTCCCGTAACGCCTTTGCGGCCAGGACGTTCCCGGCCGTGACCGAGCCGGCGGTGAAGCCGGCCAGGCCGAGCCACTCGGCCAGCGCATCCGGGCCGGTCAGCAGCTCGACACCCTCGGCGTGCCGGGCGCGGCGCGTGTTGACCAGGTCGAGGCACGGGCGGCCGCCGTCGAAGACCCATTCCATGCCGTCATCCTAACCCTTGAATGCGGTTAGAACCCCGCGTACCGTCTAACCCTATGAATCGGTTAGAAAGCATGGCTACGGTGAACGACCTGCGGATGCACTACCGGCGCGCCGGCGACGGGCCGCCGCTGTTCCTGCTGCACGGCTGGCCCCAGACGTCCCACTGCTGGCACAAGGTCCTCGAACCGCTGGCCGAGACGCACACCGTGATCGCCCCCGACCTGCGTGGTTACGGCCGTACCGACAAGCCGCGCCAGGGCTACGACAAGCGCACCATGGCCGCCGACGTCGCGGCGCTGGCCGAGCACCTGGGGTTCGCAAAGGTCGCCGTCGCCGGGCACGACCGCGGCGGCCGCGTCGCGCACCGCTGGGCGCTGGACCGCCCGGACCAGGTCGAACGCCTCGCCGTGCTCGACATCGCGCCGACCCGCGCGATGTGGCAGCGGCTCGACACCGGCGTCGCGAAGGCCTACTGGCACTGGCTCTTCCACCTCCAGCCCGACCTGCCGGAGATCCTGGCGGGCCAGAACATCGCCGCCTACCTCGGTTACTTCTACGAGCGCTGGACCTACCAGCGCCACAGCCTCGACCCGGACGCCGTCGCCGAGTACGTCCGCGCGTTCTCGCAGCCCGGCGCGCTGCGGGCGGGGTTCGACGACTACCGCGCGTCCTTCCCGGACGACGCCGACCTCGATGACGCCGATTTCGCCGCCGGCAAGCGGATCACCCAGCCGCTGCTCGCACTGTGGGGCGCGAACGGCCTGCTCGGCACGCTGCCGACGCTGGACATCTGGCGGGAGTACGCGAACGACGTCACCGGCGTCGCGCTGGCCGAATGCGGACACTTCCTGCCCGAGGAGCAGCCCGGCGAAGTCGTCTCCCACCTGCGGAAATTCCTCAACCCCTGAGACTCCTGGGGGTGCTAGTCCCCCGGCCTGGGGACCGAGGTTCCCTCGCCGCCGTGACGCCCGCCACCCCGTGGCGTCGCTAGGTTCGGACCACGATGGGGACCACACCGAAAGCCACTTTGCTGCTCCTGCTGGCCTTGCTGGGGATCACGCTCGGCACGGGGACCGCGCACGCCGACGGCGCACCGTCCGGCGCCGACATCCAGGTGGCGCAGACGCTCGGCGCGCGCGAGCTGACCGTGATCATCCGGCGGGTCGACACGACACCGTCGCCGCTGCGGATCGACGTCGTGACGCACCAGGGAACCGCGCCCGGGACGCTGCACCTCACCGCCGCGGCCGACGGGGTCGTGACGTCGCGGGGTGACGTCGTCCTCGGTGCCACGCCCGGGATGTACCCGGGAACACTGCAGGTCGACAAGCCGGGGCCGTGGCTGCTTTCGCTCGGCGACGGGACCGGGCCGGCCGCGACGATCCCGTTCCTGGTGCCCGCGCGGGTCGTCCCGCCGTGGGAGAGGGCGACCTACGGCGGGTTCGTCGCGGCGGGGGTGTTCCTGCTGCTCGCGCTGGTCGTCGGGATCCGGGCGCGGCGGACGGCGTTCGCGCTGATCCCCGCGGGTGGCTTGGTCGCCGCCCTCGCCGTCGCGGTCACCGGCGCGCTGCTGTCGGCCAGCACGCCCCCGCCACCCGCGCCCGGCAGCCAGCTCGACCCGACGTTCGACAACGTCACCGACCCGTACGCGAACGCCCAGCTGTCCACAGTGGACTACTCACGGCCGCCGGTGAACCTGGCCGTGCGCACCGAGCCCGGCGGCCTGCGGCTGGCGCTCACCGACGGCGCCACCGGCCTGCCGGTCGACGACCTGCTCATCCACGACAACGCCCTCGTGCACCTGGTGCTCGTGTCGCCGTCGGGGCGGCTGAGCCACCTGCACCCGGTCCGCGTCGGTCCCGGCGACTACCGCGTCACCGTCGCCGATCCGGAGGCGGGCACGTACGCCGTGGCCGCGGAGCTCGTCCGGCGCGGCGGCGGGGTCCAGCTCGCCCGGTCCACAGTGGACCTGACCGGCACCGCCGCACCCGCGCCGCAGCCGGCCGGCGCCGGACCGCGGACGGTCGACGGCATCCCGGTCGACCTCACCATCTCCCCCGGCACGCCGACCACCGTCACCGCGCACTTCCCGGCCGGCGATCTCCAGCCGTGGCTGGGCATGCTCGGCCACCTCATCGTCGCCGGGCCGATCACCGGGCCGGACGTCGGCGCGGCCGCCGCGAAGGCCCCGGCGTGGGCGCACGTCCACGCCATGATCCCGCCGGTCGCCGGCCGGCTCGACCGCCCCGACGAGACCGTCGCCGCGTACGGCCCGGACGTCAGCTTCACCTACACCTTCACCACGCCCGGCCGGTACCGGATCTGGCTGCAGGCCGAACGCGACTACCGCGTGGTCACCGTTCCCGCCGTGGTCGACGTCCCGACGACAGGAGCCGGCCGATGAAACGCCCGACGTTGCTGATCACCGTGGTCGTGCTGGTCGTCGCGGCCGGTGCCGCCTGGCTGCTCTGGGGCGGCAGCGGCGCGAAACCCACCACGCAGCAAGCGACTTCCGGGCCGTACACCGTGCAGTTCTCCGCGGACCAGCCGCGCATCGGCGGCAACACGTTCGCGGTCGCCGTCACCGGGCCGGCCCCGGACGCCGTCACCGTCGCGCCCGTGATGGCGCAGATGGGCCACGCGCTGGCGCCGGTCCCCGCCGGGCCGGACGGGCCCGGCCACTTCCGCGCCCCGGACGTCGGGCTGCCGATGTCCGGGCAGTGGGAGATCACCGTCTCACTGCGCGGCCCGGGCGGGCCCGCGCAGGTCGTCTTTCCGTTGCTCGTCAAGTAAAGAAAGGTCGGGGGAAATGGATCTCACCGCATCCGGCGTGCACACCGCGTCGGTGGCGAAACAGGCGCGAACGGGGTTGCTGCCGGCGAACGTCGTGCTCGGCGGTTCGCTGCTGTCACTCGTCGGGCTGACCTGGGACATCCAGTGGCACAGCGACGTCGGGCCGGACACGTTCTTCACGCTGCCGCACCTGTTCCTGTACGCGGGCAGCGCGGTCGTCGGCCTGGCGAGCCTGGCCGTCGTGCTGCTGACGACGGCGGCGCGGCGCGCGGGCCGCCCGGTCGACCCGCGGGTCGGCGGGCGCGTGGTCAACGTGTTCGGCAAGACCTTCGCGGCCCCGATCGGCTACCTGGTCTCGGGCGTCGGCGCCGCGACGTTCCTGCTGTACGGCCTGTGGGACCAGTGGTGGCACGGGCTCTACGGCTTCGACGCGGTCATCGACTCACCGCCGCACATCGGCCTGCTGCTGTCGATCACGATCTCGCTGATCGGCACGACCGCCGTGTTCGCCGCGGCCCGGGAACACCGCTGGGGCCGGATCGGCGTGCTGGCGTCGCTCACCGTGCTGCTCACCTTCGGGCCGGTGCTGGCGCTCGGCCTGCAGCAGGTGCCGGACGACTACGCCGACGCCGTCTCGGTCGGCTGCTCGATGATGGCGGTGCTGCTGGTCGCGGTCGGCGCCGGGTTCTTCCGCCGCCCGGGCGGCGCGCTCGGCACCGCGGCGATGGTCGCGGCCGTGCAGGCGGTCTTCTGGTGGTTCTCGCCGTGGGCCGCGCGGGCCTACGCCGACCTCGTCGGCCTGCCGATGCGGGACGCGATCTCCGGGGTGCCGGAGATGCCGGCGCTGACGCCGATGGCGTTGCTGCCGGTCGCCGCGTTGATGGAGCTGGGCTACCTCTTCGGCCGTCGCCGCGGCTGGCGCGCGGGCCGCGTTTCGGTGGCCGTGGGCGGGTTCGCCGGGCTGCTGATCGGGCTGAGCCTGCCGTTGCAGCGAGCCGTGCTCTACACCGGCGCGCACGTGCCGCCGGTCTGGTACCTGACCACGACCGCCGTGCTCAGCGCGGCTTTGGGGCTGCTCGGCGGGTTCGCCGGGTGGCGGTTCGGCGGGATGCTCTGCCTGCTGGCGCCCGCGAAGAAGGGGGAAACCGCTGATGCGTAAGGCACTTCTGGCCTTGGCCGCCGTGGCCGGGCTGCTGTTCGCCACCGAGGCACCGGCGAACGCGTACGAGCCCGTCAACATCGTGCACACCGAGCACGTGCAGGCCGGGCCGTACGCGATGACCATCGGGTTCAGCACCTGGCCGCTGCGCGCGGAGCAGTCGCTGGACTTCACCTTCATCCCCGACGGCGGGATCGAGAACAAGTCCGGCACGCTCACGATGATCAACCCCGACGGCGGGAAGAACCGGATCCAGCCGCTGGTCCGGCACCCGCGCAAGCGCGAGGTCTGGGGCCTGGACGTCCGGTCGATGCCGCGGCCGGGTGACTGGACGTTCCGCTTCGTGGTGAACGGGCCGGCCGGGTCCGGCACCGGCGAACTGCGTGCGCTGCCGGTGCTCGAACAGCCGGGGCCGCCGATGGGGCTGAGCTGGGCGATCAGCACGCTCCCGTTGATCGGGCTCGTGGTGATCGTCGTGCTGGCGTGGCGTCGCACGCGGGGCCGGCTGCGGGGTGGGGAGCTCCCGGCAATCGGGTGAGATATCTGTCACATACGGCAGTCGCACGTATCCACGCTGTCGCGAAGGCCTCCTTCACCGTAGAGGGAAGGGGGCCTTCGCGATTTTCTTACACGGTCGGGTGATCATGATCACCCGTGCAGGGGACATGTCAGGCGGGCAGATCGAACTGCCCAGCCTTCACGGCAACCAGGAACGCTTCCCACTCGGCGGAGTCGAACACGAAAACGGGGCTGGTCGCGAGCTTGGTGTCGCGAACTCCGATCAGGCCTTCCCGACCCAGGTTGACCTCGACGCAGCTGCCTCCGTTGGGCTCGCTGGCGAACGACTTCTCCCACGCGGCCTCTTCGAACAGGGACACGGCCGTGCTCGGATCGTAATCCGCGAACGACGGATAATCCGCCATGGGTCGTACCTCCGTGGATCGATGGGGGGCGCGGCCGTGACCTGGTCGAAGGTACCCGCTCCCGGCTACTCAGTGTCTCAATGGAGCAGAGTGCAGGGCCAAGCGGGTGATCAACTAGCTCCGGCCTCGACATGAAGATTATTCCAGGAGTAGGATTAATCGCATCGGCCGGGGGCGGCGCTGTCGGTGAACGACAACCCGCATGCGGCGGGCGGCACGATCGCCGCGCCGGCCGCGCACAGCGCACCATCCACCATCGCAGAACCTCATGGGGGAGGACCAGCGTGATTACCGAGGACAGTGCGCCACCCGGCGTCGTCGTCGTGGGCAGGCTCGCCAGGGGAACCGCCGGTGAGGCCCGCCGGGTGGTCCACGTCTTCGGCGTGGGGGCCGCCGTGGCCACGAGTGAGCTGGTCCGTACCAAGTGCGGGGAAGCGCTTTCCCGCACCGATGTCGAATGGCTGGCCCCCGGGGTCGGCATGCCTTGTGAACCCTGTCTCGGACTGACCACCGGCGAACCCGCCCGGTCACCGCGACGAGAGCTGGGGGTGTAGACGATGGCCGTCCGCTTGAATTCGCTCTTCCGCCGTGAGGAAGACCACCACGGTCGCCTCGGCATCGCGGACGAGCTGCGGAACCGGTTCGGTTTCAGCCTGATCCAGGCACCGCTGCGCAAGACCACCACCTGGGCCACGGACCTCGACGTCCCGGCCCGCCACTCCGACGGCGTCCGCACGACGCGGCCGCTGGAGACCGCGATCGACCTGGCCCCGCTGCTGCGCGGCCGCATCGGTTCGCGCGCCTGACTGAGCCCCACCACCACGAAGGAGCCCCGGTTCACGACGAACCGGGGCTCTTGCCGTTGCGAGGCTACGGTTTCCGCAGCAGGAGGCACCCGCGGCGGAAGCGTTCGCCTTCGCCAGGCACGCGGTAGACGCGCCCCATCTCGACGAGGCCCGCGTCCCGGGCCAGCTTGGCCAGGTCGTCCAGCGGCCACCGATAGGCCGGCGTCACCGCGTGGTCGAACACGGTCAGCGGCTCGCCGTCGGATTCGAAGCAGCCCAACAGAACGTGACCACCCGAGGCCAACGTCCGGGTGAATTCGGCGAAGTACCCCGGCACCTCTTCCGGCGGCGTGTGGATCATCGAGTACCACGACAGGATCCCGGCGAGCGAGGCGTCCGGGATGTCCAGCGCCGCCATCGACCCGACCTCGAAGCGCATCCCCGGCCGGGCCGCGCGCGCGATCTCGATCATCGCCGGGGACAGGTCGACGCCGAACGCGTCGAGGCCGATGTCCCGCAGGTGCGCCGTGACGTAGCCGGGCCCGCAGCCGAGGTCGGCCACCGGCCCGGCGGTGCCGCGCACGCAGTCCGCGAACGCCGCCAGGGCGGCGTTGTCCAACGGCGAAGCGTCCCAGACTTCGCGGGCGAACTCGGCGTACCGGACGGCCATCGCGTCGTAGGCGGCAGCCGTCACGCTCACGGCTTGCGGCCGAGACCGCAGATGTGGCCGCTGAACGCCGGGTCGTTCGCGAGCTTCCTCGTGGCCCGGGACTCGATCTCCTCCGGGTGCCACTCCGGCAGGTAGACGATGCCCGGCTCCACGAGCTCCAGGCCTTCGAAGAACGACGAGAACTCCGCCTTGCTGCGCAGGTACAGCGGGGTGCTGGACTTTTCGTACTGCTCCACGATCGACGCCCGGCTGTCCGAGTCGGCCAGCGCGTCGAGGCCTTCGGTGGTCAGGTGCGAGGACAGGAAGTACGAGCCGGAAGGCAGCAGCGACAGGTACTTCTGGATGGTCTCGGCCACCGGCTCGTCCTTGCCGAGGAAGTACAGGACGCCGACGATGATCAGGCCGATCGGCCGGTTCGGGTCGAGGACGCCGGTGTCGAGCGCGCGCTTCCAGATGTCGGCCGGGTCGCGCAGGTCGCCCTGCAGCACCGCGTGCCGGTCGGCGACGCCCTCCTGCTCGAGCAGGATCTGGGAGTGCGCCACGGCGACCGGCTCGTTGTCGACGTACACGCACCGCGCGTTCGGGTTCACCTCGGCCGCGACCTCGTGCACGTTGCCGACCGTCGGGACGCCGGAGCCGAGGTCGAGGAACTGGTCGATCCCGTTGCGCGCCAGGTACCGCACACCACGGCCGAGGAAGTCCCGGCCGACGCGGGCGACCGTCTTGATCATCGGGAACGTCTTGACCGCCTGCTCGCCGAACTGGCGGTCGATGGCCCAGTTGGCGTCACCGCCCAGGAACCAGTCGTAGATGCGGGCCGCGTTCGGCCGCTCCAGGTCGACGCCTTCGGGGGCCTCGGGATCCTGCGTCGTCATGCGTTCCGTCCTCCAGGCTTGCGGCCGACACCACCGACCACGCTCGCGAGGGGGACCGTGGCGGCGCCGGGGTCAGGGCGCCACTCTCCCACAGGCACGATTCCCGGCTCGACCACGTCGAAGGTACCGAAGAACGCGGCGATCTCGTCGAGCGACCGGGAAACCGCGGGCGAGCTCGATCGCTCGGACAGCTTCACCAGACGCCGGATCTGCGCCAGCTCCGTTCCCGTGACCCCCGACTCGGTCGCGTGCGAGAGCACGTAGGCCGACCCGGGCGCGAGCAGCGTCCGGTAGTCGCGGATCGCCTCGCGCACGCCGGTGACGTCGGGCAGGAAGTGCAGCACGGCCACGCTGAGCAGGCAGATCGGCTCGTCCGGGTCGAGCACGCCGGTGGCCAGCGCGGCTTCCCAGACCTCCTCCGCGTCCCGCAGGTCCGCGTACAGGACCGCGTGGCGCGCGGGATCACCGGCCTCCTCCAGCAGCATCCGCCCGTGCGCGACGGCGACCGGCTCGTTGTCGACGTAGACGCAGCGGCCGTCGTCGATGTGGTCGTCGGCCACCTCGTGGACGTTGCCCGCGGTCGGGATGCCGGAGCCGAGGTCGAGGAACTGCCGGATGCCCTGGGAAAGGCAGTAGCGCACGGCGCGGCCGAGGAAGTCGCGGTTGCCGCGGGCGAGGGCGCGCGCCAGCGGGAACGCCTGCAGCGCCTGCTCGCCGTACTGCCGGTCGACCGCCCAGTTCGCGGTGCCGCCGAGGGCCCAGTCGTAGATCCTCGCCACGTTCGGCCGGTCGAGATCGACGGCGTCGGGGAGGAAGTCGGGGTCCACGATGTCCCCTTCGGGCGCAGCTTCCGGTGGTGGGTCGGGGCGCAACAGCAGCACTCTACCGAAAGTTGTTCACCACTTGGACGACTCGCACCGCCGTTCGCCCTATTGGATCTGCTGCATCTGGGCGCGGTAACCCTCCGCGAGCTCCTTGAGGAACTGCCGGGTCTCCTGGCGCTCCAGTGCGGCCCCGCGCAGCCTGTCCCAGGAGTCGACGAAGATGTTGAAGTCCTTGACGTCGTCGAGGTACAGCCCGCCCGCGGAGTGCTCGATGTAGACGAAGTCCCGGGTGCGGTCGGGGAAGCGCATGATCGTGAAGTCGTTGGGCACCGCGGCGAGGCGCGCGCCGAACGGCAGGACGTGGACGTACACCCGCGGGTGCCGCTCGAGTGAGAGCAGGTGCTCGACCTGGTCCAGCATCACCGCGGGCGCGAACCCGCCGGGTGCCCGGCGCAGGGCGCCTTCGCTGATGATGAACCGGTAGTACGGCGGCTGCTGCTGCTCGAACACGGCCTTGCGGTCGAGCCGGTTGCGCACCAGCGACGTCACGTCCGTGGCGCCGAACTCGGTGAACTGCTTGAGCATGTAGTGCTCGGACTGCAGCGGGCCGGGGATGCGCTCGCCGTGCCAGGTGAGGATCTCCGCGGCGGCCGGCTCCAGGTCCGTGAAGGTGCGGAACCAGTGCGGCACCACGGAGCGGTAGCCGGACCAGTGGCCGCGCTGCCCGGCGGCCGCGCGCGCCAGGTTCATCAGCGTGTCGGCCTCTTCACCGTTGATCCCGAACGCGTTCAGCATCGATCGCACATCCCCGAGTTTGACCCCGACGGCACCGGACTCGATCTTGTTGACCTTGCCCTGGGTGCAGCCGAGGACCTCGGCGACCTGTTGCTGTGTCATCCGCGCCGCGGTGCGGGCGTGCCGGAGCTCGTTTCCGAGCTGCTTCCGGCGCGAGGTGACGGTGCTGGCCATCGCCCTGCTCTCCCGGACCACTACCAAGCGACGGCGGCCTCCCGGTCGCCGTCGCGCGCGAACTATCGAACCCACCCAGGCTAGTGCTTGACCTTGCGGATCTCGATGATGACATCGCGCAGCGTTCCAGGAAATGTCGCGGAATGCCAGTCACCTGCGTTGTCACTCGCCTGGACCAGCGAAATTCCGAATTATTCCGCCAACCGGCGGAGCCGGGTCTCGGGCAGACTGGTGCGCGTGACCGATCGTTCTCCCGCCGCTGCCGCCGTCACCCTGCTGGCCGACCAGGTCCACGGGTACGTCCAGCCGGACGGCTCCTGGTACATCAACAACTGCGGTTTCGTCGACGCCGGTGATCACACGGTGCTCGTCGACACGTGCTCGACCGAGCGGCGGACGCGGGCCCTGCTCGCCGCCGTCGAGGAGACCACGGGCCGGCCGGTGACGACGCTGGTGAACACCCACCACCACGGCGACCACACCAACGGCAACTACCTGGTCGAGGGCGCCACGATCATCGGGCACCGCAAGACCCGCGAGCTGATGGTCGCCGAGGGCATCCAGACGTTCGAGGGGATCTTCACCGGCAGCGACTGGGGCGAGCTGCGGTCGCGCCCGCCCGAGGTCGTGTTCGACGACCGGCTGACCGTGCACGCGGGCGACGTCACGATCGAGCTGATCCACCCCGGCCACGCCGCCCACACGACCAACGACGTGCTCGTCTGGCTGCCCGAGCAGCGGGTCCTCTACGCCGGTGACCTGGTGTTCAACGGCGGCAGCCCGTTCGCGCTGATGGGCTCGGTGGCCGGCTGGCGGAAGGCGCTGGACGTCGTCCGCGAGCTGGAGCCGGCGGTCATCCTGCCCGGCCACGGCCCGGCGTGCGGCCTGGACGTCGTCGACCGGGTGGACGCGTACCTGGCCTTCGTCCAGAAGACGGCCGAACGCGGGAAAGCGGCCGGGCTGGCTCCGCTGGAGCTGGCCAGGGACACCGACCCGGGTGAGTTCGGGTCGCTGAGCGAGCAGGAGCGGCTGCCGGGGAACCTGCACCGGGCGTACGCCGAGCTGGACGGTGCCGAATGGGGCGCGCAGATCGACCTGCTCGCGGCCGTCACGGACATGGTCGCCTACAACGGCGAGCCGATCCGCTGCTTCTCCTGAACTGAGTGGCCCCCGTCGCCGTGACCTCCCTTGAGGCGTCGATCGGACTAGTGTCTGAATCGAGAGAGTCTTCGGAAGGATGCGGATGAGCAAGAAGGCGAGCATCGGGGTCACCGGCCTGGCGGTCATGGGCCGCAACCTGGCCCGGAACCTGGCGCGGCACGGGCACACGGTGGCCCTGCACAACCGGTCCGAGGAGCGGACCCGCACGCTGGTGGACCAGTTCGGCGACGAGGGCGACTTCATCCCGGCGTACTCCGCGCAGGAGTTCGTCGACGCGCTCGAGCGGCCCCGGCAGGTCGTGATCATGGTCAAGGCGGGCGCCCCGACGGACGCCGTCATCGAAGAGTTCGCGCCGCTGCTGGAAGACGGCGACGTGATCATCGACGCCGGCAACGCCCACTTCGCCGACACCCGCCGCCGGGAGAAGGCCCTGCGCGAGCGCGGGCTGCACTTCGTCGGCAGCGGCGTCTCCGGCGGCGAGGAAGGCGCGCTGCACGGGCCGAGCATCATGCCCGGCGGCTCGAAGGAGTCCTACGAGTCCCTCGGCCCGCTGTTCGAGGACATCTCGGCCAAGGTCGACGGCGAGCCGTGCTGCACGCACATCGGCGCCGACGGCGCCGGCCACTTCGTGAAGATGGTGCACAACGGCATCGAGTACGCCGACATGCAGCTCATCGCGGAGTCGTTCGACCTGCTGCGCGGCGCGGGTGGCTACTCCCCCGCCGAGATCGCCGACGTGTTCCGGACCTGGAACACCGGGCGGCTCGACTCCTACCTGATCGAGATCACCGCCGAGGTGCTGGCGCACGTCGACAAGGCGACCGGCAAGCCGTTCGTCGACGTCGTCGCGGACGCCGCCGAGCAGAAGGGCACCGGCCGCTGGACCGTGCAGATCGGCCTCGACCTGGGTGTCCCGATCTCGGGCATCGCCGAAGCCGTCTTCGCGCGTTCGCTGTCCGGCTCGACGTCGCTGCGCTCGGCCGCCCGCGGGCTGGGCGGCCCGGCCCGGTCGCCGCTGACCGGCTCGTCGCTGGAGCGCTTCGCCGACGACGTCGAGCAGGCGCTGTACGCGTCGAAGGTCGTCGCGTACGCGCAGGGCTTCAACCAGATCCAGGCCGGCGCGACCGAGTACGGCTGGGACATCGACCTCGGCAAGGTCGCCTCGATCTGGCGCGGCGGCTGCATCATCCGCGCGAAGTTCCTCAACGACATCACCGCGGCCTACGCCGACGAGCCGGGCCTGCCGACCCTGCTCACCTCGGGCGGCTTCCGCAAGGCCGTCGAGGACGCGCAGGACTCGTGGCGGTCGGTGATCTCGACGGCGGTGCGGCTGGGCATCCCGACGCCGGGCTTCTCGACGGCGCTGGCGTACTACGACGGCCTGCGCGCCGACCGCCTCCCGGCGGCCCTGGTCCAGGGCCAGCGCGACTTCTTCGGGGCGCACACGTACCGCCGCGTCGACCGCGACGGCTCGTTCCACACGGCCTGGGCCGAGGACGGCCGCCCGGAGTCCGACGCCTGAGGTTCAAGTCCGTGAATGGCACATCGAGGGACTCTGAGTCCCTCGATGTGCCATTCACGGCTTTTCGGGGTGCCTGAGCGGGAAGACCCCCTGGTCCGTCCCGATCAGAGCAGCGTCACCAAGGCCAGCGCGAGCAGCACGGCCAGCAGGAGGGGCCTCACTGGCCCCGCGCGGCGAGGATCTCCGTCAGGACCGCGACGATCTTCTCCTCGGCCTTGTCCTTCTTGATGCCCAGGCCGTCGAGCACCTCGAAGCCGGCGCCTTCACGCTGTTCCAGCAGCGCCAGCAGGATGTGCTCGGTGCCGATGTAGTTGTGCCCCAGCCGCAGCCCTTCGCGCAGGGTGAGCTCCAGGGCCTTCTTCCCGCCGGGGCTGAACGGCATCGGGCTGGGCGCCTCCTCGGCCCGCTCGGGCAGCCGCGCTTCGGCGGCTTCCTGGACGGTTTCCAGCGTCACGCCCTGGGCCAGGATCGCGCCCGCCGCGAGGGCCGCGGGTTCGGTGAGCAGGCCCAGCACGAGGTGCACGGTGTCGATGGTGGGGCTGGCGTGGTCGATGGCCGCCTTCTGCGCGGCGACGATCACGTGCCGCGCGCGGTCGGTGTAGCGGCCGTAGACGCGCTCGATCGCGCCGGAGGCGTCACCGCCCGGGTCCACCTTCGGCACGAACCGCTTCTGCGCGGCCTGCTTGGTGACGCCCATGCTCTTGCCGATCTCGGTCCAGGACGCGCCGGAGCGGCGGGCCTGGTCGACGAAGTGGCCGATGAGGTGGTCGGCGACGTCGCCGAGGTGCTCGCCCATGTAGACGGCGTCGGAGAGCTGGGCGAGGGCGTCCTTGTCGTTGTTGCTCTTGATGGCGGTGATGAGGTCGTCGAGTTTGACGGTGTAGTCGGGCAGGTTCATGGCGTCAACTTTAGGTTGACGCACTCGGTGCGTCAACCACGAGTTGACGATCTCAGGCGGCGCGCGCCTTCAGGTGCGCCTTCAGGTCGAACCCGCTCGCTTCGAGGTCCGCGTACCGCGGGTGCGGGTCGGCGGTGAACAGGCGCCGGGCCGCGATGTGGTCGGCCGGGCGGTTCACCGACTCGACCGCGATGAGGACGTCGTCTCGGAAGGACAGCACCGAGAACTTCCCCGCCTCGCGGTCGCCCGCGACGACCGTCCGGTCCGCGTCGGCCAGGATTCCGGCGATCTGCAGCTTCGCGCCCGACTGGTCGGTCCAGAACCACGGCAAGCTCGCGTAGGGCTCTTCGGTGCCGGTCAGCGCCGCGGCCACGCACCGGGCCTGGTCGACGGCGTTCTGCACCGACTCCAGCCGGGTCGCCGCCCCCGCCTGCACACACGGGAAGTTCGCGCAGTCGCCGATGGCGAAGATCCGCGGGTCGGACGTCCGGAGGTGCTCGTCGACGACCACGCCGTTCGCGACGTCGAGACCGGCGGCCTCGGCCAGCGACGTCTCCGGCACGACGCCGACGGCGATCACGACGAGGTCGGCGGGCAGCCGGGTGCCGTCGGACAGCTCGACCTCGCGCACCTGCGAGTCGCCGTGCAGCGCGGAAACGCCCTGGCCCAGCAGCACGGTGTGCCCGGCCTCGCGGTGCAGGTCGGCGAAGTACTCCGAGATCTCGGGCGACGCGACCCGGTTGAGCAGCCGGTCCTGCGCCTCGACGACCGTCACCGGACGGCCGGCGTGCGAGGCGAACTCGAGCCCGATGAAACCGCCGCCGACCACGACGACGTTCCCGGCCTCCGCCAGGGACGCGCGGAGCTGGTCGGCGTCGCCGAGGGTGCGCAGGGTCAGCACACCGGGCAGGTCCGCGCCCGGCACCGGCAGCGCCCGGTTGCGCGCGCCGGTGGCCACGACGAGGTGGTCGTAGGCCAGCTCCTGGTCGTCTTCGAGGTGGATGCGGTTCGCCGCGCGGTCGATCGACTTGACCCGCGCGTCGACGAGTTCGATGTCCTTCTCGGCGAAGAAGTCCTCGCCGCGCAGGTGCAGCTGTTCGAGCCCGGCGGTCCCGGCGAGGTAGGCCTTCGACAGCGGCGGCCGCTGGTACGGCACGCCGGGTTCGTCCCCGACCAGCACGACCCGGCCGTCGAAACCCCGGTCGCGCAACGACGCCGCGGCCTGGAACCCGCTCTGCCCGGCTCCGACGACCAGAACCGTGGTCACTCCCTGCTCACCCATGACTTCATCTGAGCACAACCCGCTCGGCGCGTCGAGGAGTGGATCAGTGGGGTTCACCGCTCGTCTTGAGCGCCCGCGGCGCGCCCAGCACGCGCGAGATCCCCCGCGCCGCCGCCCGCACCGCCGGGACCAGCGTCCGCGGGTCGGTGCCCTCCGCCGGGACGACGACCGAGATCGCCGCCGCCACCTCGTCGTCGGCGCCGTAGACCGGGGCCGCCACGGAGAGGGCGATCAGCTCGATCTGGCCGTCGCTGATCGCGTACCCGTTGCGCCGGACGTCGGCCAGCACGCGCCGCAGCGCACCTTCCGAGCTGATCGTCTTGGGCGTGAACACCTTCAGCGGGCTCTCGACGACGTCGGCTTGGACGTCGGCCGGAGCGTGCGCCAGCAGCACCTGGCCGACACCGGTGGCGTGCGCCGGCAACCGGCCGCCGACCCGGGTCAGGACGTTGACCGCGCCACGCCCAGAGATGCGCTCGACGTAGACGACCTCCGGCCCGTCGAGCACCGCGAGCTGCACGTTCTGGTGCGTGGCCTCGTAAAGGTCCTCGAGGAACGGCATCGCGCTCTCACGGAGTTCGGCCCCGTGCGGCGCGAGCGAAGCGACCTCCCACAGCCAAAGCCCGACGCGGTACGCGCCCGCCTCGTCGCGGACGAGCGCGCCGCGGCGGGTCAGCTCCCCGGCGAGCCGGTGCGTGGTCGACAGCGGCAGATCAACGCGCCGGCTCAGCTCGGACAACGTGAGCCGAGGCCGCTCGGCGGAAAACGCGCCGAGCAGGTCGAGCACCCGGTCGACGACCGACGGTGGCCGCTGCGCGCTGTGTCGCATGGGGATCAGTCTTCGCATCGGCGGGAATCGCCGCAACCCGCGCCGCCCCGGGACTCGCCCGGGGCGGCGCGCTCGTCAGAGGTCGTCGTCCGGCAGCAGCGGGCGCATGAACGTCCGCCGGAACCGGATCACGCAGCCGCTCTCGTCGCGGATCTTGTCGGCCTCGATGAAGTCCGGGTCGACGCCGAACAGCGTCCGGTAGCGCTCGTACGCCGCGAGGCTCTCGAAGCTGAACAACGCCCGAGCCTCGTCGCTCGCGCCTTCGGAGGGCAGGAAGTAACCGTGGTGGATACCGCCTTCCCGGTGCACCAAGCGCATCCACGCGGCGGCGAACCGTTCGAAGTCGGGCAGTTTCGCGGGGTCGATGACGTAGTCGACGACGCAGGTGATCATCAGTGGCCGCCCCAGACGCGGTCGGCCGTCTTCACGATCAGTTCCAGCTTCCGCAGCTGGTCGTCCACGGTGAGGTCGTTGCCCTCCTCGGTCGAGGAGAACCCGCACTGCCCCGACAGGCAGAGCCGGTCGATGTCGACGTACCGCGACGCCTCCTCGATCCGCCGCACCAGGACGTCCGGGTCCTCCAGCTCCGGCCGCTTGGTCGTGACCAGGCCGAGCACGACCTTCTTGTCCTTGGGCACGAACCGAAGCGGCTCGAAACCGCCGGAGCGTTCGTCGTCGTACTCCAGGAAGAACCCGTCGACGGCCAGCTCACCGAACACCGCCTCGGCGACGAACTCGTAGCTGCCCTCCGCGGCCCACGACGACCGGAAGTTCCCACGGCACAAGTGGGTCGTCACGGTCAGCCCGTCCGGACGGCCGGCCAGCGCCGCGTTGATCGTCGCGATGTTGCGCAGGTGCTGGGTGTCCGGGTCGCCGCCCATCCGCGCGACGAGCTCCCGCTGCGCCGGGTCGTTCAGGTACGCGAGGCTCGTGTCGTCGAGCTGCAGGTAGCGGCAGCCGAGGCCGGCCATCGCGGTGACCTGTGCTTTGTACGCCGCGCTGAGGTCGTCGAAGAACTCTTCCAGCTCCGGGTAGACGGTCTCGCTGACCGCCGCCCGGCCGCCGCGATAGTAGACCATGCTCGGCGACGGGATGGTCAGCTTCGGCGTCACGCCGGGGTCCACATGGGACTGCAGGAACCGGAAGTGGTCGGCGAAGATCGGCTCCTCGAGCCGCACCTTGCCGTCGACCTGCAGGCCCGGCGGGCTGAACTCGAGATCACCCGCCAGGTTGTGGAACTTGACGTGCAGCCGCTCGTCGCTCTGGGAGACGCCGCCGAGCGCGTAGATGAAGTCCATGTGCCACGACGCGCGCCGGAACTCGCCGTCGGTGGCCGAGCTCAGCCCGGCCGCCCGTTGCATCTTGATCACGTCACGGATCGCGTCGTCCTCGACCGCGCGGAGCTGCTCCGCGCCGATCTCACCGCTTTCGTGCCGCCGTCGCGCGTCGCGCAGCACCGGGGGCCGCAGGAGGCTCCCGACGTGATCGGCGCGAAACGGCGGGCCCACCTGGGAAATACCACCCGAAGTCATGCACCGATGGTCACACATCACGGCCCGATCCGCCGCACCCCGGAAACACGATCATCACGGCGGCGTCTTGCTACCGTCATCCGCACCGCGTTGGCTATGCCCGGCTGTGTCAGCTAAGACGGGGGGCTGTTGATGACGAAACCCGAGGTCCACCCGGTAGACCAGGGCCTGCCCGCCGGGCGGCTGGCGCTGCTCGGCCTGCAGCACATGTCGATCATGTACGCCGGCGCCGTCGCGGTGCCGCTGATCGTCGGCAGCGCGCTCAAGCTCGACGCGGCGACGATCGGCCTGCTCGTGAACGCCGACCTGCTGGTCGCCGGCATCGCCACCCTGATCCAGTCGATCGGCATCGGGAAGCTGCTGGGTATCCGGCTGCCGGTGGTGGCGGGTGCGACGTTCAGCGTCGTCAACCCGATGATCCTCATCGCGTCGCAGTACGGACTGACCGCGGTCTACGGCGCGATGCTGGCGTCCGGCGTTTTCGGGCTGCTCATCGCCAGACCCTTTGCGCGGCTGATCCGGTTCTTCCCACCGCTGGTCACCGGGACGCTGCTGCTCGTCATCGGCGTCTCACTGCTCGGCCCGGGCGCGGGACTGATCGCGGGCAACGACCCGACGGCGCCGGACTACGCGGCCCTGTCGCACATCCTGCTCGCGTTCGGCGTGCTCGCGCTGCTGGTGCTGTTCACGCGTGTGCTGCGCGGGTTCGCCAACCAGATCGGGCCGCTGCTGGCCCTGGCGATCGGGCTGGTGGCCGCGATCCCGCTGGGGCTGGTGCACTGGGACGGCCTGAGCACGGCCGGCTGGTTCGGCCTCGCGTCGCCGTTCCACTTCGGCGCGCCGACGTTCCCGGTCGCCGCGGTCCTGTCGATGTGCGTGGTCATGCTGGTGACGTTCACCGAGTCGACCGCCGACATGATCGCCGTCGGCGAGATCACCGGGCGGCCGCCGACCGACTCCGACCTGGCCCGCGGCCTGGCCACCGACGGCTTCTCGGCCGTGCTCGGCGGTGTGCTGAACTCCTTCCCCGACACGGCTTTCGCGCAGAACGTCGGGCTGGTGCGGATGACCGGCGTCCGCAGCCGCTGGGTGGTCGCGGTGACCGGCGGGATCCTGGTGCTGATGGGCCTGGTCCCGAAGATCGGCGCGTTCATCGCGGCGATCCCGCAGCCGGTGGTCGGCGGGGTCGCGGTGGTGATGTTCGCGATGGTCGCCGCGGTCGGCGCGCAGAACCTTCGCACGGTGGAGTTTTCGGGCAACCACAACACCTTCGTCGTGGCGGTGGCGTTGGGCGTCGGCCTGCTGCCGGCGTTCGCGCCGGACATCTTCCAGCACTTCCCGGCCTGGCTGCAGACGATCTGCGGCAGCTCGATCACGGTGACGGCGATCCTGGCGTTCGCGCTGAACCTGCTGTTCAACCACCTCGGCCGGCGTGCGGAACCGGACCTGCTCGAAGCGTCTTGAGCAACCGGTCGACGAGCCGGAACAGCACGCGCTTCAGCGAGGCCTGCACGGACGCGACCGACGAGGTGCACGGGAACGACATCGCCATCGTGATGCGTCCGGACCGCTGGAACACGTCCGACTTCAGCGACCTCGGCGAAGGCTGATCAGCCCAGGCAGATCAGAAGCCAGATCGTGCAGGTCTGGCGCGGCGTCGGCGTGGTGGACGGCGCCTGGTGCGCGGGCGGAGCGATCGCCCCGGTCGTCTGGGGGCTCGAGCTCGAGGCCGTCGCGCTGGTCGGCGTGACCGACGTCGAGGATTCGGTGCTGCTCGGCGTGTCCGACGTGCGGCCCGGCACCTCGGTGACGGTGCCTTCGTGCGTCCCAGTCCCCTGGACGACGACGTCGCCGCCGGTGCCCCCGCCGATCCCGCCGTCGGGCGGGGAGTCCGTCGCCTGGTCCGCACCACCGAGGCCGGTGGTGCGCTGCGGCATCGGGACGACCTGGATCCGGTCGACCGGGGCGGCGTCCTGGCGCACCTGGCCGCTGCTGAACGCGACCAGCACCGCGGCGGCCCCGCAGCCGATGACGACGGCGAGCATCACGGCGACCACCCGCCACCGCGACTGCACCGGACGGTCGGCCCAGCCCTCGCGCACGAGCAGCTCGGCAACCGATACCTCGTCGTTCACGGCGGTATTTTTACCGCACAAAGCACCCGAATGGGTGAGGTAGGGGCAAAAATTCGTTACGTGCTGTGCAAGCTGACAGTCAGTGACTATCCACAGGGGTTTCACAGCTGGCTTTCGTGATACTCCCAGAATGAGCGGCGAAGCTGAGACCATGCTGCTGAAAGCCGAACCGCGGGTCCTCGACCTCGCCGGTCCGGTGCGGCGAAGTTGGCGGCAGTTCGTCCGGTTCCTCCCGAATCCGAAGACGACTCCGTTCACCTTCGGCTACCTCGTCCTCCTGCTCGGCACCACCCTGCTGCTCCGGTTCGCCGACGAGTCGCTGACCAACCGTCTCCTCCAGCTGTCGAGCACCGACGCCCACAACCTGTGGCGGCGGCCGCTGACCTCGCTGCTGACCAGCGCGCTCTGGCTGGCGGACGAAGGCTGGCTCGTCTACGTCGTGATCTTCGCGATCGCCGTCGCGCCGCTGGAACGCCGGTTCGGCGCCCGCCGCGCGGTGGTCGTGTTCTTCTCCGGCCACGTGCTGGCGACGCTCGTCACCGAGCTGCCCGTGATGGGCCTGATCAGCGCGCACGTCCTGCCGAACTCGGCCGGGCACTGGCTCGACATCGGGGTCAGCTACGGCTTCTTCACCACGGCGGGCGCGCTGGTGTTCCTGTGCCGCGGCCGGGCACGGCTCCTCGCGCTGGCCGCGACGGAGGCGTTCATCGCCGTGATCTACGTCAGCGACGACCCCACGACCCTCGACTCGGTCGTCACGCTGCTCGGCCACGCGGCCGCCGCGCACTTCGGCCTGCTGTTCTGGGGACCGCGGCTGCGCCGCGCATCCGCAGGCCGGACGCTGATTCCGCCGGGTATGCAGCGGCCGGAGTCGGTGGTGTAATCGACGGGCCACACGCCGATTGCTTGGGGGACGGACGCTCATGGAGGCAGACTCCCTCGCCACGCTGGTCGAGCTGAGCCCGGACGCGGTCTGCGTCCACGAGAACGGCGTCGTCACCTACGCCAACCGCGCCGCCCTGGACGCGTTCGCCGCCTGCTCCGCCGGCGAGGTCGTCGGCCGCCGGTTCACGGACTTCGTCACCGAGGACTCCCGGCCCGTGCTGCTGGAGAAACTCGCGCTGCTGACCGAGCCGGGCGCCACCACCGAGCCCGTCGAAGCCCTGATGACCCGGCTGGACGGCAGCAAGTTCGCCGTCGAGACGCAGACCGTGCGCGTGGCCGGGGACGCCTACCAGGTCGTCATGCGGGACATCACCGCGAAGAAGGCGGCCGCCGACGCCCTCCGCTACCAGGCCGCGCTCGTGGCCCACGTCAGCGACGCCTTGATCGCGACCACCGGCGAAGGGGTCGTGACCAGCTGGAACCCGGCCGCCGAGACGGTGTACGGGTGGACCGCCGCCGAAGCCGTCGGGCGCCGGGCGAGCGAGCTGGTCGGCGCGCCGCTGGAGCTGCGCCGCGGTGGCGTCGTCGAAGCCGTGCACCGCAGCCGGGACGGCGCACCGCTCACCGTCCGCGTTTCGGCAGCTGAGATGAACGACGGCTGGGTGCTCGTCTGCGCCGACGAAACCGCGCGACGGCGAGCCGAGCAGAACTACCGCACGGTCGTCGCCTCGCTCGACGAAGGCGTGCTGGTGATGGGTCCGGGCGGGCTCATCGAGGCGGCGAACCCGGCCGCGTGCCGGATCCTCGGCGTCGCCGAGACCGACCTCGTCGGCGTCCCGTGCCACACGCTGGTGCTGTTCACCGAGGGCGGGCAGTGGATCCCGCCGGACGAGATGCCGTCGGTGCAGACACGGCGGACCGGCGTCACGCACAACGGCCTGGTCGTGCGCCTGCGCCGGCCGGACGGCCGCGACGTCTGGGTGTCGCTGACCTCCCGGCTCCTCGACCCGGACGACCCGACGGCGGCAACCGTCGTCACGTCGTTCACCGACATCAGCGAGACCCGCGCGATCAGCGCCCGGCTCGCGCACGACGCCACCCACGACCCGCTGACCCGGCTGGCGAACCGGACCCTGGTCCTGGACCGCCTCGACGTCCGGGCCCGCCGGAGCGCGGCGACGGTGCTGTTCCTCGACCTGGACAAGTTCAAGGTCATCAACGACTCGCTGGGCCACTCGGTCGGCGACCAGGTGCTGCGGATCGTCGGCGAGCGGCTGCGGCGCTGCTCGGGCCGCGCCGACCTGGTCGGCCGGCTGGGCGGTGACGAGTTCGTCGTCGTCACCAACGAGGTCACCGCGCCCGGCGAGGTCCGCGCGCTGGCCGAGCACCTGCGGGCCGCGCTGGCCGAGCCGATCGGCGTGCTCGGCCGGCAGCTGCACCTCGACGCCAGCATCGGCGTCGTGCTCGTCGACGGCGCGGACCGCCGCAGCGCCGAAGACCTGCTGCGCGACGCGGACGTCGCGATGTACCAGGCGAAGACGCTCGGGCGCGGCCGTCACCACTTCTTCGACGTCGGCCTGCGCGAGCGGATGCAGCGGCGGCTGCGGATGGAGCAGGACCTGCGGGACGCCGTCCACGACGGCCAGCTCTGGCCCGCCTACCAGCCGGTGGTCGACCTGAAGACCGGCGAGATGGTCGCCGTCGAGGCGCTGCTGCGCTGGACGCACCCCCGGCACGGCGCGATCTCCCCGGCGGAGTTCATCCCGCTGGCCGAGGAGAGCGACCTGATCAACGTGATCGGCAAGGAGATGCTCCGCGCGACCACCCGCGAGCTCGCCTCGCGCCGCGCGAACCAGGGGCTGGACCTGACGCTGAAGGTCAACATCTCCACGCGTCAGCTCGACGACCCGCACCTGGTGCCCGCGGTCCAGGACGCGCTCACCAGCACCGGGCTGCCGGCCGGCGCGCTCTGCCTGGAGGTCACCGAAAGCGCGTTGATGCGCGACCAGGAAGCGGCCGGGGAAGTGCTGGCCGCGCTGCGATCCCTGGGCGTGCTGCTGGCCATCGACGACTTCGGCACCGGCTATTCGTCGCTAGCGCAGCTGCGCCGGCTGACCCTGGACACGCTCAAGATCGACCGCTCGTTCATCACCGGCATCGCCGAATCACGCGACGCCGAAGCGATCGTCACGAGCATCATCGCGATGGCCCACGCGGTGGACCTGACCGTGATCGCCGAAGGCGTCGAGACCGCGGAGCAGCTGGACCTGCTCCGCAAGCTCGACTGCGACCAGGCGCAGGGTTACCACCTGGGCCGGCCGGTGCCGGCGGCCGAGCTGTTCGGGCCCCGGTAACCACGAACAGCCGGGCCATCGTCCACCAGCAGTGGCATCGGTCAAGCTTCGTGGATCACCCGGCGCACCTCGACGGCGGTGTACCGCGCGTCCGGGATCTCCGCGGCCAGCTCGACGGCCCGCTCCACACTCTCGACGTCGACGACGTAGTAGCCGCAGAGGAAGGAGTCGGACTCGACGAAGGTGCCGCTTTCCGTGTGCGCCACGCCGTCCTTGACGCGGACGGTCCTGGTCCCGGCGGGATCGACGAGCGCCTTGGTCTCGACCATCTCGCCGGAGTCGGTGATCAGCTTGGTGAAGGTGCCGTGGCCTTCGTAGACCTCGTTCTTCTGGTCGTCGGACAAGGTGGCCCAGAGGGTCGGGTTCATGTGCAGCGTGAGCAGGTATCGCATCTCGGCTCCCCGTGGTGGGTGGCGGCCCGTTCTCGGGCTGCCTTCGCCGTGGGGTCGGAACCACTCGCCGGGTTCGGACACGGCGATTCGGGGTTCACTCGTTCGGCCTAACGGGCAGCTCGACCAGCCCGTGGCTCCGGATGCCGTCCCGCCATCGGACGTCACCGGCCAGGCTTGACCGCAGGAAGCGCCGGACCAGCTGGGTGAAGGCGATCTGCGCCTCCAGCCGAGCCGGCGGGACGCCGACGCAGTGGCGGAGGCCGTGCCCGAAGGCGACGTGCCCGGCGGGGTGCCGCGCGACGGCGGGCACCAGCGCCGGGTCCACGCGCAGGGCGTCGAACTGGTCCGGGTTCCGCAGGAGGGCGTACGCGCCGTTGCCGATGAGGTGGACGGTAGTTCGCCGAGGAACGTCCTGAGCCCGGGATCGGTGAGATCCCGGCTGCGGCGGTGGAATTCGGCCCGCGCGTCAGGGTTCCACGCCAGGTGTGATCGGGCGGATCGGCGTCGAGCATGTGACTCCCCCGCCTTCCGCAGCCGCGGATCAACGAGCGCTGCCTTCGCTTCGGCGTACCCCCGGTGACCACCCGCCCCCTAAGCAACGTCGCCCGATGCACCCACCCGGGGTTCGGCGACGACGAGGTACCGCTCGTCCTCGATCGCGGCACCCCAGAGCGCGGGATCGTCGAGCACGCGGACCCGCGTCCCGACGTGGTGCGCGTCGAACAACGCCCGGCACTCGTCGGCGCCGATCCCGGCCCCGGTGAACCACCGCCCCACAGCGGCTTCTTGGTCCGGCAAGGCCCACAGGACATGCCGGACGAGGACGACGTCGAAGGAGTGGTCGTCCAGCGGCGGATCGGCGGCGTCACCCTGCTTCACCTCGACCCGCGCCCCGGCCTTTTGCCTTGCCCGGTCAAGCATCCGCTCGGACAGGTCGACGCCGACGACACGATGCCCGGCTTCAGCAAGGAGAACGGCAAGAGTGCCGGTCCCACAACCAAGATCCGCCACGACGGCCTCGGGTGGCAGAAGCGGGAGGAGAAGCTCGGCCCAGGCCACCCGGACGTCGGGGTCACGCAGCCCGTGGTCGGGCTGCTCGTCGAAGGTGGCGGCTTCGGCGTCCCAAGGGTTCTGCGTCACAGCCACCCCACCGTCTCCCGATGCCGCCCGAGACCGACGGCGTCGAACTCGTCGAAGTGAGCGCCACGAAGAACACCGATCGCCCGAAGAGCTTGCGAGATCGGACTCCCGCTCGCTGGCGGCCGTTCACCTAGCCCCGTCCGCACCGGCCCGAGGGTCACCGCCCCGCCGCTCCAGACTTGCGCACACTGCATGCCCTCGCCGCCGAAGTAGTCCGCTTCGACGTAGGCAAAGGGGCCGTGTCGCGAGCTGATCGCCAAGGTGTCGCCGAACCCCGCGGGCGCCTTCCAGAACCCGTCCAGCTCGCCCGCGCCCGCGACGGTCACCGCGTCGAAGAACTCGTCCGTCATCGGCAACAGGGAGAGACCCTGACCGAGGGGAACAACACGGGCGGCGTCAACGGAACCGGCAACCCGCCGAAGCACCGCTTCCCTCGCGATGACCGCTTCCAGGCAGTACATGCGCTCATTCTGCCGGTGCTCGCGCTGTCCCCCCGGCAGAATCGGGCCCATGGACGCCACCCCGTTCCCGTTCCGCGGTCGCGTCGT
This sequence comes from Amycolatopsis sp. NPDC049252, assembly GCF_043197175.1. Classification (NCBI taxonomy): domain Bacteria; kingdom Bacillati; phylum Actinomycetota; class Actinomycetes; order Pseudonocardiales; family Pseudonocardiaceae; genus Amycolatopsis; species Amycolatopsis sp. NPDC049252. The sequence continues at coordinate 155,597 of NZ_JBICSQ010000002.1, read as the reverse complement.
GTGACTGACGCCTTCGTGCCACCGGAAACCGCCGACACCGGGCTCGCGTCGTTCGTGGTGCGAGGTGTCCCCTCCGGCGAGCTGAGCTGGGCGGCCGAAGGCGCCGGCTGATCGTGGAGAACACCGGCCCCAGCGAATCCAGCCGGGCACGGTGGAAGCCGGGTAACGAAAAAACCGCCTCGACTGAGTCGAGACGGTTTTCGTGAGCGGTGGCCAGGGCCGGGGTCGAACCGGCGACCTTCCGCTTTTCAGGCGGACGCTCGTACCAACTGAGCTACCTGGCCGGGAACGCCGGCCTGGAGCCGAACGATCTTGCGACCCTGACGGGACTCGAACCCGCGACCTTCGCCGTGACAGGGCGACGCGCTAACCAACTGCGCCACAGGGCCTTGCGTACTGCTTTACTACGGTACTACGTACTCCCAACGGGATTCGAACCCGCGTTGCCGCCTTGAAAGGGCGGAGTCCTAGGCCGCTGGACGATGGGAGCCCGATCAGTTTCGGCTAACCGACCGACCGCGCTCTCAGGTTGTCCCCCGGGAGCGATTACAAGCATAGGGCACGCCGCCACCCCTTTGCACCGGGGGTTCCTTAACCCCGCACCGGCGCCGGGACCTGCGCAAACGTCAGCAGACAGTGCTCCAGCCCGGCCATCTCCTCCGCCGTCAGCGCCGTCGCCAGCAGCTCGCCGATCCGATCGTCGGTCAGGGACTCCGCACGGTGCCAGCGGTCGCGCAGGTCCGGCTTGCGCTCCGCCACCGCCACCAGCTCGTCCGCCGCGTCCTCGGGCCACGCCGTGCGCAGCAGGCGCTCGCGACCACCCTCCGGGTCGGCCACCACCGCCTCCGGCACCGACAGGCCCACCGCGCGTAGCGCCGCGAAGTGCAGACCGCCGCGCAGCTCGCGGAAGACCATCAACGCGAACCCGAGGCGCTCGACGTCACCCTCGGGACGTTGAGCGCGCTGCCAGCCAGCGAAGAGTGCGAGGCCGCTCGCGTCCGCTGCGTCGACCACGCGGAACAGCAGGTCCGCCACGCGACCCGGCTCCGGTACGGCCGAAAGGTTGACGCGGGACCAGCGCGCCGATGACTCCGCGTAGGCACGCACCGCGGCGGCCGAATCCAAGATCTCCGTCGCCGGCGGCAGGACGTAGTCGAACAGCCAGTGCGGGAAGATGCCGAACAGCTCCGCGGCCACGTGCGGCGGCACGTCGCCGAGCACCGCCGACCGGCCCCGCATGTACAGCGAACGCGGCGGGAGCCCCACCTCACTCTCGACCGCCGCGAGCTCCGGCGACGTCATGAACCTGCCGCCCAGCACCTGCACCACCGACCGGATCCGGTTCGCCACCCCGGCCGCGTCCTCGATCGCCGTCATGTCCACCCTTTCGACGCGGCAAACGTAACACTGTTACGAAACGGGCGTCAAGAAACCGGCGACCACTCGGAAATTACCCCCGAAAAAGGGCGACAACCTGCACGAACATCACCGGACAGGCCCGGCGGCACCCGCACCGCCCACCGGACCCCCGGCCGACCACCCGCTCAACGCTGGACCGGCGCCTGCCCGTCCTCGTCCAGGTTCAAGCCCAGCATCTCCAGCAACTGGACGCAGTCCTCGACCCCCAGCGCACCGTTCGCCACCGCCAGCCGAGCCCGCCGGACCTGATCGTCCGAAACCCGCTGCGCATCCGCGGCACCGGTCCGCTGCGCCGGCAACCCTCCGGCGAACGGAGCAGCACCCCCATCGGCACCTTCGTACCGAAGGAGGAACTGCCGCACTTCAACAGACCCGCTCATAGCCCCTCCATACGGCTCACAACAACTTGGCCGCGAGGCTAACCAGCGCGAGCCGCCACACACAGCCCCCCGGAGAGTGAACCTGAGGCCACGCTCCGCTCAACGCAGCGCAATCAGCACACCCGGAGAACAACTCCACCCGAACGAACGTCACCCCGGACGCGAAGTGACACCACACGCGGAAATTTCCCGCTCTCCACTCGCCCAACCACGCAAGACGTGCAACAATCGAAGTGCTGACACACCCCCGGTCAGCGCCTGTGGAGATCCCCTCCGACCCCCGCGTTCCTCCCCCTGGCGCGGGGGTCCTCCATTTCTCGGGGGCCTTCGGGCTTCGCCCTTCGGACCCCGATCATTTCGGTGTTTTGCGGGGGGGGGGGGGGCCCCCCCCCCCCCCCCCCCCCGGGCGCGCCCGGGGGGGGGTTGGGTGGGCCGGAGTGTTGGTTTTTT
>NZ_JBICSQ010000002.1:0-153338 GCF_043197175.1 Amycolatopsis sp. NPDC049252 | reverse complement strand
GGCTTCGCCCTTCGGACCCCGATCATTTCGGTGTTTTGCCCGGGGGCCGAGCCCCCGGACCCCCACGGTGCGGTTGCCAGACTTTCGGCGTTTCCTGAGCCAGTTTCTTTGTGTGATCGACTCGTACTGTTAGTGACTGGTTGCATTGTGTTTACTGTTGATTGGGCTTAATGGGTGGGGGTTGGGCTGATCGGGTAAATAAAGGGGCGTGTCGTGGCTCACAGTGGTTTGTGGTGTGAGACCTAACCGTTATCGTGTGGTCCGTGCCCCTTCCCTCACTCGGCCGCTTGAGCAGCCGCACGAACCTCAAGGCAGTGTCCTCCGGGCGTCACCGCGGTGCCGCCAAGACCGCCGACGACGGTGTTGTCGAGGACAAGGAACTCACCAGCTACCTGGCCGCTCTGGCGCCCGATGCCGACAACGAGAGCACCGGGACCGGCAAGCGGTTCGGGGAAGCTCAGGTCTTTCAGCTTCGGATGAGCCTCATCGCCAGCAAGCAGCTCTCCGACGTCGCCGAAGCGCGGGGGATCTCTCCGCAGGCCCTGGCGCAGGAGTGGATCCTCGAGCGGCTCAACTGGGAGGGGCAGGCCGCCTCTCTCCAGGACCAGCGCCAGGTCCAGAGCCAGCGCCAGGTCCAGAGCCAGGACGAAGAGCTGACCGACCTCACCGACGAGTTCCACTTCCCCGCCGACGCGTTCGACGCGCCGGCCGCGGGACGTCGCTGAACACATGAGAAAGGGCCCCCAGCCGTAGCAAGGCTGGGGGCCCTTCACTCAGGCCTTAAGACGCGCAAAGGGCCTGTCTCAGATCGCGCGGACCTTCTGGGCCTGCGGGCCCTTCTGGCCCTGGCCGACCTCGAACTCCACTCGCTGGTTCTCCTCGAGAGTGCGGAAGCCACGCCCCTCGATCTCCGAGTAGTGCACGAACACGTCGCCTTCGCCGCCGTCCTGCGCGATGAAGCCGAAGCCCTTCTCCGCGTTGAACCACTTCACAGTGCCTTGCGCCACCGCTGTTCTCCTCGTTACACAGATCCGCTTCGAATGCCACCGAAGCGGCACCCCGACCGTCCCGGGCGGTTCCAACGAGTCGAGTCAAGAGCGTGTCGGCTCCATGGCTCGCGTCAGAAGTTCCGCGAGTGTGAAGCCACGAACACGCAAAACGACGGCCTGCAAGCAGACTACCGGGATCTGGCCAAAGTTGAACCCCGTGATCGAGGCGAAAAACGCCTGTCACGGCCAAGGTCACCGGAACGTCGTAGGGCTCCCCACCCGCTTCTGTCGGACCCACCGGTTAGTCTTGCGCAGCACATCGGCTCCGTGATCACCGGATACGGCTCGGAGCCGGTCGTGCCCCCTCCGTGAAGGCCCACCGGACCAGCTGTGACGTTCGTCACTCGGACAGTGCTCAACGTCCGGGGTCCGCGACACGTCTCGAAGAGGGGAAGCACCAAAGGGGCAAAGGGGAATGGGTGTGACGGTGAGGAACTCCACGCGGCGCCGGGGCGCGGCTGTGGCACTGGGCTTGGTCGCCGTGCTGACGCTGGGGGCGTGCAGCAGTGAACCGACGGTGTCGGCGAGCGGCACGTCGGGCGGGGGCCCGACGCAGGCGCCGGCTCCCACCGCACAGCCCGCGAAACTGGCGGTGACCCCGGCCGCGGGCGCGCAGGACGTCGCGCCCGGCGAGCCGGTCGGCGTCAAGGTCGACAGCGGCACGATCGTCTCGGTCACGCTGACCAACCCGGACGGCAAGCAGGTCCAGGGCCAGACGTCGGCGGACAAGAAGAGCTGGAACACCACCGAGCAGCTCGGTTACGGCAAGACCTACACCTGGTCCGGCCAGGCGCAGGGCTCCGACGGCAAGAACGTGCCCATCGGCGGCACGTTCACCACCGTCAAGCCGAGGCGGCAGATGCAGGCCAGCCTGAACGTCGGTGACGGCCAGACGTACGGCATCGCGATGCCCATCGCCCTGACCTTCCCGAGCCGCGTCACCGACAAGGCCTCCGTCGAGAAGGCGCTTTCCGTTGAGACCACGCCGAAGACCGAGGGCTCCTGGGCCTGGCTGGACGGCGACACCTCGGTGCACTGGCGGCCGAAGGAGTACTTCAAGCCCAACACGCAGGTGAAGGTCAACGCCAAGATCTACGGCGTCAAGATCGGCGAAGGCGTGTACGGCAAGCAGGACGTCTCGGCCAGCTTCGCCATCGGGCGCTCGCAGATCGTCAAGGGCAACACCACGCAGCACACCATGCAGGTGATCCGTGACGGCCAGCAGATCGCCGACTACCCGGTGAGCTACGGCCTCGACTCCGACCCGGGCCGCGTCACCCACAGCGGCACGCACGTCGTGATGGGCAAGCAGGCCACGTACTCGATGAGCAACCCGAAGTACCACTACGAGAACGTCGTGGTGCCGTGGGCGGTCCGGATCTCGAACAACGGCGAGTTCATCCACGGCCTGGCCGCGTCGGTCTGGGCGCAGGGCAAGAAGAACATCTCGCACGGCTGCCTGAACCTCTCGCCCGCGCGCGCCAAGGAGTACTACGACGGCGTGCTCACCGGCGACCCGGTCGAGATCACCGGCAGCACGCAGACGCTGACCGCCAAGGACGGCGACTACAGCGACTGGACCTACGACTGGGCGAGCTGGCAGAAGCTGTCGGCGCTCGCCGGCTGAGAAAGACCTTCGAGGAACACCGGGCGGCCGGGAAGTCCAGCACGGACTTCCCGGCCGTTCGTGCTTTCCGCGAAACCCGGGAAATCCGATGCAACCCCGGCGATCCCCCACCGCATGACTACGGGCAGAGGCGCGGCGATCGACGGCCGCGCCCGCGAGAATGAGGAGCTGTCTTGCGTATCCGCATCGCCTTGTCCCTCGGCGCGCTCGTGCTCGCCGGTGGCGCCCTGACCGGTGGCATCGCCATGGCCGCCCCGTCGCCGACGGCGCCGCCCCAGGCGACGACGACCCGGCCGGCCGAGCCGCCCACCCAGGCTCCGGCCCCGGCCCAGACCACCCGCAAGCCCGTGTCGGCGCCGAGCGCCGTCCCGGCGACGTCGAAGGCCCCGCGCGCCGAGCAGGCTCCGCGTGTCCCCCGCGCCGTCCCGGCCGGCCCGACCGGCGACCTGCACCTCCCGGCGATCCGGGAGACCCGGTAGTCAGGTGATCTCCCGCTCCCGTCCGTCGACCGGGCCGGGCTCGCCGTGGGACGGCGAGTTCGCCCGGTACTTCGGCGAGCGCGCGCACAGCCTCCGGTCCACGGCGTACCTGCTCTGCGGCGACTGGCACCAAGCCGAAGACCTCACGCAGGCGGCCCTGATCAAGCTGTACCTCGCCTGGCCGAGGCTGTCGCGCCACGACACCCTGGACGCCTACGCCCGCAAGGTCGTGCTCCGCACGTTCCTCGCCGAGCACCGGCGCAGCAGGTGGAAACGGGAGCGGCTCACCGACACCCTGCCGGAGCTCCCGGCGGAACCCGCCGGGAGCGACCAGGACATGCTGGTCCGGCAGGCACTGGCCGTACTGGCCCCCAAGCAGCGCGCCGTGCTGGTGCTGCGGTACTTCGAGGACCTGAGCGTCGAGGAGACGGCGCAGGCCCTCGGCTGCAGCACCGGCACGGTGAAGAGCCAGGCCTCCCGGGGCCTGGCCACGCTGCGCAACCGGCTCGGCCCGCACTACAGCGCGCTGTCGTTCAGCGCACCCACGGAGGGGAGGTGACGAACATGGACCCCGAAGACGACGTCCGCGTGATCCTGACCGGCGCGGCCGCCGAAACGCCGCCGATGCGGCTCGAGGCCGCCGACGTGATCGAGCGTGGTGGCCGGATCCGGCGGCGGCGCAAGCGAATGGCCGTCGCAGGCACCTCGACGGCGACGGCGGTGATCCTCGCGGTGGCCGGTTTCCTGGCCGGCCACCGCCTCGGGCCGCCGGACCCGGTGCAGCCCGCGAACCCCGGCCTGTCCACGATCGGCACCACCGCTCCCCCGTCGCCGATGCCGACCCCGTCCCAGAAGGAGGTCCCGGCGACGTCGATCGCACCGCCGGCGGCCCAGCCGGGCCGCGCGGTGCCGAGCACCCAACGGCCGTCGAGCCCGCCGGTTGCCGCGACCTCCCGGAAGTCGAGGCAACCCTCGTCGGTGACGTCGCCACCGTCGGCCAACCCGACCGAGACGAGCACGAGACCAACGCCGACGACGTCTCGCTGACCGCTTCCGCAGGTCGGCGACATGGCGTAGATCACCGTTTCGAGGTGGGTTTCCGACGAAATACCGAGCTGGTTCGTGGCGATACACCTGTGGTGTTCCGATCGGACGCCGCCCGACTGCTCAGCCGGCGCTGTTCGCCGGCCCGAGAACCCGAGGAGGAAGCACATGGTGTTCGCCGCACTGATCGTCGAAACCGGAGTCGCTGTCGTCGTAGCGAGCGCGCTCGCTGCCTGGTCCCGCAAGCGCTTCGCTCCTCGGAACGACGCCAGCTGACCCACGACGCACGTGTGCCCCGCCCGGTGATCCGGACGGGGCACACGTTTTTGCGAGGCGCGCTGCGCTCAACGCTGAGCGGACGCGCCGGTCAGGGACTTGCCGCCCCCACTGTCCTCGGTGTCGATCTGCTCGATCGGCACCTGCGACGTCTCCGGGATCTTGATGATCGGGATGATCGCGATCAGGGCCGCCGCCATCAGGTAGTACGCCGGCCAGTCCGGGTTTCCGGTGCTCTGGATCAGCGCCGTCACGATGACACCGCAGGTACCACCGAACAGCGACGTCGAGATGTTGTAGCCGATCGCGAACGAGCCGTACCGGACGCGGGTCGGGAACATCGCCGGGAACGTCGAGCCGATCACCGCGAGCATCAGCACCAGCAGGATCGCCACGATCAGGAACCCGACGAACAGCCACAGGATGCTGCCGGACTGCATCAGCTTCAGCGACGGCCAGCTCAGCACCAGGAACCCGATGGCCGCGGTGAGCAGCAGCGGTTTCCGGCCGATCCGGTCGGAGAGCGCACCCAGCGGGATGATGATCGCCATCTGGAGGACCTCGACCGCGATGATGATCAGCGTCGACGTGTTGTCGTTGATCTTCAACGTCTCGGTGAAGTACGTCGGCATCGTGGTCAGCAGCAGGTAGTCCGCGACGTTCAGCAGCAGCACGATGCCGATCAGGTTGAGGATCATCCGCCAGTTGCGGGTGAAGATCTCCTTGAGCGGCGCCTTCCGCGGCTTCTCACCCGAGGCCTCCAGCCGGCGGAACTCTGGGGTGTCCTCGAGCTTGTTCCGCAGGTAGAGCCCGACCAGGCCCAGCGGCAGCGCGACGAAGAACGGGATCCGCCAGCCCCAGGCGTCGACCTGGTCGGCGGACAGCGAGAGCGTCACGGCCAGCACCACGAGGTTGCCGAGCACGTACCCGGCGAGCGTCCCCAGTTCGAGGAAGCTGCCGAAGAAGCCACGGCGCTTGGTCGGCGAGTACTCGGCGATGAACGTCGCCGCGCCGCCGTACTCACCGCCGGTGGAGAAACCCTGGATGATGCGCAGGAGCAGGATCGCGATCGGGGCCGCGATGCCCATGCTGTAACCGCCGGAGTACGTCGGCAGGACGCCCACCAGGAAGGTGCAGCCCGACATCAGCAGGATCGTGATGGCCAGGACCTTCTGGCGGCCGATCTTGTCCCCGAGCGGGCCGAAGAACGCGCCACCGAACGGCCGCACGATGAACCCGACCGCGAGCAGCGCCAGCGACTTGAGCACGGCGTTGCCCTCACCGGGGAAGAACTCCGAGCCGATGCTGACGGCGATGGCGCCCGAGGTGAAGACGCCGTAGTCGTACCACTCGGTGGCGTTGCCCATCGCGGACGCCCACACGGCCCGCTTGACGGTTCTCTCGTCCACCGCCGGTTTGCCCGTCGTTGCTGCTGGTTCGCTCATGCCGACGACGACCTCCTCCGTGCGGTGCCCACTGGGCCATTCGAGCTCATCACCCCAGTCTTGCCCGGTCGTCGCAGGTCGGCAGTCTGAGCCGGAGAATCTCTACGGTGTGGAATTTTCCGGCTACCGAGAGGTAGGCGTTGCCCGGTCACGCCGCGGGCCGGACGAAGCGGACGACTACCGGCGAGTTAACGTCAGCGCATGAGTCGTGTTTCTCAACCCTGGCCGCCGGCACCGGTGGAGCCGGCGGTCCCGCACCCGAAGGCCCCCGCGGCCGGCACCGAGCTCGGGGTGCACTTCGGCGAGTGCTTCGGCTGCGGCGACGAGGCCGACGCCGGGCTGCACCTGCGCTCGACCGTCGGTGAGGGCCAGGTCGTGCACTCGCGGTTCACCGTCACCGCGGCCCACCAGGGTGCCCCCGGGCTCGCCCACGGCGGCCTCCTGGCCTGCGCGTTCGACGAGGCGCTCGGCTCGACGGTCGGCAACCTGATGCGCCGCCCGGCGGTCACCGGGAAGCTGGAGACGGACTTCCGCCGTCCGGTGCCGGTCGGCTCGACGCTGTTCATCACCGCACGCCTCGACGGCATCGCCGGCCGCAAGATCTACGTCAGCGCGGACGGCCGCCTCGACGCGGAGGACGGCCCGATCGCGGTGAGCGCCCGCGCCCTGTTCATCGTGGTGGGCTTCGACCACTTCTCGAACCACGGCGACCCGCAGGCGCTGGAGAAGCTGGCCGCGCAGCACGAGAAGAACCAGCGCGAACGCGGCGACTGGGAGATCAACCCCTGACCGGCACTTTCACGTGAAAGTGCCGCTTTTTGGTGGTCAGGTGAGCGTGCGGGGGCGGATGGCGTTCGCCTTGTCGACCAGCTCCACCCGCTGCTCGACCGTCGCCGCCAGGCGGGCCAGCGCGCGGTAGCAGCGCTCCAGGCCGAACCGCAGCTCACGCTCGTCCAGCTCGCAGCCCAGCACCCGCCCACCCGGTGACGGCGGGCCCTGCCGAGGGCCGCGAAGCCACTCGTACGCGGCTTCGAGCACCCCGGCCGAGAGCTTCGTGCGACGCTCGGCGTCCAGGCGGAGACGCTCGAGCCGGGCCGACGCGTCGAGCAGGTCGTGCTCGCTGACCAGGGCTTCCTTGCCCGCCGCCCGGGTCGCGGTCGTCTTGATCTTGATCGCGGCGACCTGCGCGTCGACGTAGTGCGTCGACGACGGTGGCACCGTCTCGAGCACCTCGACCGCGCTGGTCCGGGCCCCCTGCGCCAGGTAGACGCGGGCGAGGCCGAAGGCGGCGCTGACGTAGTTGCGGTCGGTCCGCCAGACCAGCTCGTAGAACCGCGCGGCCGCGAAGTAGTCGCCGACGCCCTCGGCGCTGACCCCCAGCGCCAGCTTCGGCGCGATCTCGCCGGGCAGGTCGTCGTACACCGCCTCGAACGCGACGTGCGCGACGCGCGAACGGCCGCCCGCCAGCTCGATCAGGCCGCGGTACCAGTCGATCCGCCAGTCGTGCGGGAAGCCGTTCTTGATCGCCAGGTACTGCGCCGCCTGCAGCTGGCGCTGCGCCTCCGACAGCTCACCCAGCTCGATCCGGGCGCGGACGATCCGCAGCCGCACCTCGATCGACTCGCGGGGCGCGCCGGCCAGTGCCTCGATCGCGCCGCGCGATTCGAGCGAGGTCGTCGTGGCGAGCACGCCCGCCGCCGGGTCGTCCGTGTCGACCTGCGGGATCGGCAGGCCGGCGACGACCTCGGCCGCGCCGGGCAGCGGCACGCTGCCACCGGCCTCCGGCACCACGAGCTGCACGCCGAACGTGCGGCTCTCCGGGCCGAACACCGTGGACGCGCCGGGCCGCGGCTTTCCGGTGCCCAGCGCCATGATCTCGCGCAGCACCCCGGTGAGCTGGTCGGCCATCTCCTCGGCGGAGAGGAACCGCCGGTCCGGGTCGGCGTGCGTCGCGCGCTTCAGGAACCGGTGGTACGAACCGAAGAGCGCGAACAGCGGGACCGCGTCCGGGCCCGGCAGGGTCGACTTGAACTTCGTGGTGTAGCCGGTGAACTCGAAGCTCAGCACGGCGAGCGTGCGCCCGACGGTGAACAGGTCCGACGCGATCGACGCGCCCTGCGTCGCCAGTTCCGGCGCGCTGTAGCCGGTGGTGAAGAACAGCGGGCTCTCGTAGTCGTCGGTCCGCCGGACCGCGCCCAGGTCGATCAGCTTCAGCTGCTCGTTGGTCTGGATCACGTTGTCCGGCTTGAGGTCGCAGTAGAGCAGGCCCTGGCTGTGCAGGTAGCCCATGGCGGGCAGGATCTCCAGCCCGTACGCGATGACCTGGCCGATCGGCAGCGGCTCCGGACGCCGGCTCTCCCGGTGGTGCGCCAGCGCGAGCTGCCGCAGCGACTGGCCGCCGACGTACTCCATGACGATGTAGCCGACGGTCGTGCCGCTGTGCGCGTCCGGGTGCTGCACAAAGTTGTGGATCTTGACGATGTTCGGGTGCTCGACCTCGGCCAGGAAGCGCTGTTCGTTGGCCGCGGCCGCCATCGCCGTCGCGTCACCGGTGTCGATCAGTCCTTTGAGGACGACCCAGCGGTCACTGACGTTGTGGTCCTGCGCCAGGTAGATCCAGCCCAGGCCGCCGTACGCGATCGCGCCGAGCACCTCGTACTGGCCACCGACCAGCTCGTGCGGCTGCAGCTTCGGCAGGAACGAAAACGGCGCACCGCAGTTTTCGCACTTTCCTTCCGGCGAACCGGGTTTCCCGTCGGCACCGCGGCCGACCTTCGCACTGCAGCTGCCGCAGAAGCGCTTTTCCTCCGACACCACCGGGTTCGTCAGCACCGCCGACGCCGGGTCGCGCGCGGGAACCGGTGGGACCTCGACCAGCCCGGCGCCGAGCCGGCCGCGGCGCGAGCGCGACGTCCGGGACGACGTCCGCCGCGACGTGCCGGGGAACGAGCCGGAGCCGGACCCCGAACCACTGCCCGTCCCGGCGCCCGTACCCGTACCCGTGCCGGTGTGCCTGCCGTCGCTGCTGCGCTCGGGCAGCACGCTCTCGGTGCCCGGGTCCGGCAGCATCCCGGGCCCGGTCTCCGGCCGCGGCACCGGCGGCATGATGCTCTGGGTCTCCGGCGCCGGCGCCGCGAGCACGCTCGTCGGCTGCGGCGCGTTCGGGTCCGGCCGGACCGCCTGGGTCGGTTCCACCGACGGCGCGACCGGGGGCGCGACCGGGGTCATCCGCCCCGGCGGCCGGGTCGGGTCGTTCGCACCGGGGATCTGCCCGCGCACGAAGGTCCGCTCACCCCGCGGCGGTGTCGGCGGACGCCGGACCGGCGTGTGGAAGACGGTCTTCTCGGCGGCGGGCGGCTCGGTGTCGTCGAGCCGGCCGGAGATCGACGGCTCGGGCGTCTCCCAGCGCACCGGTGGCGGCGGCTGCCAGCTCGGCGGGGCCACCTGCTGCTCGTCGTCCGGTGCGGCGTGCCGAGGACGGCGCGGCTCCTCCGACACTGCTACCTCCCAGATCCCCGACGACGTACGAGGACCGATTCTAGTCGCGAGCCACTCACTGGTACTGCGGTGACGGCGGGGACGCCGGGCCCAGCGAGGACTCCACCCACTTGTGGTAACTGTCCTGCCAGGCGCCGTTGCCGCGGACCTGGTCCAGGACGGCGTTGACGTACTTGACCATGTCCTCGTTGTCCTTCGGCACGCCGATGCCGTAGTTCTCCTCGGTGAACTGGTCGCCGACGACCTGCAGCGTCGGGTCCTGCGCGGCCATCCCGGCGAGGATGGTGTCGTCGGTCGACACCGCCTCGACCTGACCCTGCTGGAGCATCACCAGGCAGTCCGACCAGTTGTCGACCGAGACCGGCACCGGCTTGGCCGGGTCCGTCGCGATCTTCGCCAGCGACGTCGACTTCTTCGCCGCGCACACCCGCTTGCCGGTGAGGTCGGTCAGCTTCCGGACCGGGGACTCCTTGGTGACCAGGATCCGCTGCCCCGCCTTGTAGTAGACGGAGGAGAACTGGACGACCTTCCGGCGGTCGCACGTGATGCTGTAGGTCCGGACCACGACGTCGACCTGGTGGTCCTTCAGGACGTTCTCGCGCTGCGACGACGGGATCGCGCGGAACTGGACGTGCCCGTCCGCCGAGCCGAAGATCGCCTTGGCGATCTGGTTGACCATGTCGATGTCGAAGCCCTCGAGGTTGCCCGTGGTGGGGTTGCGGAACCCGAACAGGTAGGTCGTCTGGTCGACCCCGGCGATCAGCTTCCCGCGTTCCTTGATCTTCGCCATGGTCGAGCCGGAGGGGATCGACGTCCCGCTCGGCGCGAGGCTGGCCAGCGGGTTGCAGCTGGTGTCGGCGCCGCCACCGGCGGTCGAGTCCGGGCCGCCGACGTGAGCGGGCTGCGGCCACGCGGCGTTGCTCACCGGTGCCGGGTCGACCGGTTTCCCGGGACTCCCGCAGGCCGCCGCCAGTGCCGCGACGACGACCAGCACGCCCGTCCGGACCGCGTAACCCCGCCTGCTCACCGGTACTCCCTCAGTCGCTCCCGGATTCCCATGGTGACACCCGCCGCGGCGACGACCGCGAGAACGGCCAAGCCGGGCGCGAGGAGCGTCAGCGCGCGGTCGCCGTTGTGGGTGCTGTCGAGGAACTCCTGCCGCCCGACGTCGATCGCGTCCTGGAGGCTGTCGTCGAGCCGCCGGAACGCCGGCGCCGAGCCGTCGGTCTTGTCCTCCAGCACGGCGAGGTCGACGGCTTCCTGGTACTGCCCGGAGTCGTCACGGGAGCGGACCTGCTTGTGCGCCTGGAACCAGTCGTTCGCGGCCTTGGTCGCGTCGGCGACCTTCTTGGCGCCGTCACCGTCCGGGATCAGGCCGCGGGCTTCGGCGAGCAGGCCGCCCTGACCGTCGGCTCCGGCCAGCTGGACGGCGTTGGTGCCGAAGTCCTTTTCGTAGGCGGCGCCGTCGCCGCGGGCGACCAGCGTCAGCGTTTCGTCGGCGCGGGCCTGCAGCGCCGCGATCCGCGCGCGCACGAGGACGTCGACGCGGTGCGAGCCGTCGTCCTGGCCGCCGCCGACCAGGCTGCCCTGCACGATCAGCGCGACCGAGCCCCACAGCAGCGACACCACGACGGCGGCCGTCGCGACGACGAGCCCGACGTTCAGCAGCCGGTTGGTCCGGCGGGTCAGGTAGACCTGGGCGACGACGAGCGCGGCCAGCAGCGCGACCACCAGGATCACGGCGAGCCACGGGAAGCCGGTGGCGCTGTCCTGCTCCTCGATCAGCTTCTCGGTGTCGACGCGGTAGAGGTCCTGGGCGGCGGGCAGGATCTTCGCCCGCATCAGCTCGGACGCCTCGCGCAGGTAGGACGCGCCGACCGGGTAGCCGAGCCGGTTGTTCGACCGCGCCGTCTCGACCAGGCCGGTGTAGACCGGCAGCGACTGGTTCAGCACGTCGACCGGGCCGGCGGCGTCGGCGACGTCACCGGAGTCGGAAGCCGCCTTCGCGAGCGCCGCGCCGGCTTCGGCGATGTCACGCTCGTAGCGCTGGCGGAGTTCGGGCGGTTCGGTGCCGATCGAAAGGAAGGCGCTCGCCGCGGTCGCGTCCGCGTCCGACAGCGACCGGTAGACCTGCTGGGACGCGGCGGCGAGGGGTTCGCGGTGGTCGATGACCCCGCTGATCGTGTTGTCGCGGTTCTGCACCGACAGCGTCGCGACGAGCCCGGCGACGAGGGCCAGCAGCACCAGCCCGACGGCGATCACGGTGAGCCGGCCCGGGGTGGTCGCGGCGGACCGGACGATCGCGCGTATCCCCTGGCCAGGAAGGTCGAGCAGGCCCAGCAAGCCGCTGCGGCCCCCGGCCCGGTCGCGGCCGTCCGGCGGCGACGGCGGTGCGGGTCCCGGTGCGGGCGCCGGGGGACCCGGCGCCGTCGCAGTGCTGGTCATCCCCGATTCCTCCCCATGAACGCTACCCGCAGAAAGGTAGCCGAGTCGCCCCGCGCGCGGGCACCGGCACCGCCCGCTGTCATCAGCACGTGATCTCAGAGCCTTGTTCTGGTCAGCCCGCCGCGCCGCACACGCGAGGCCGCGCGTCCGGACGAAAGTCATGCGGCGGGCGACGGCTGAACAAGGCTCTCAGAGGTGATGAGCGAGCGCATAGCGGACGGCCTCCGCGCGGTGGCGGGCGCCGATCTTCGCGAAGGCGTTGTTGATGTGGGTTTTGACCGTCGTTTCGCCGATGAAGAGCTCCTTGGCGATCTCCGCGTTGGTCAGGCCGCGCGCGATCAGGCCGAGGACTTCGGCCTCCCGGGTGGTCAAGCCGTCCGGCAGCTCGGTCTTGGCGCGCGACGCGGGCCGGCCGTCGAGCGCGGCGACGAGCCGGTCGGAGACCGCGGCGGTGAAGATCGCCTGGCCGGTGGCGGCGGATCTCAGCGCGGCGGCGATCTCGGCGCGGCCGGCGTCCTTGGTCAGGTAGCCGCGGGCGCCGGCACGCAGGGCGTCCGCGATCGACGTGTCGTCGGCGTAGGTGGTCAGCACGACGACGGCGGTGCCGGGGTGGTCGCGCCGGATCAGCCGGGTCGCGGCGACGCCGTCCAGCTCCGGCATCCGCAGGTCCATCAGGACGACGTCGGCGGGGTGTGTGGCCAGCGCCTCGACGGCTTCACGGCCGTTGCCCGCGGAAGCCACGACCGTGATGTCGTCGAGCAGGCCGAGCAGCGCGACCAGGCCCTCGCGGACCGCCTGCTGGTCGTCCGCCACGACCACCCTGATCAACTCCGCACCTCCGCGAGCACGCGCCACCGGCCGTCGTCCGGGCCCGACGCCAGGGTGCCACCGGCGAGTGCGAGCCGCTCGCGCATCCCGGCCAGGCCGAAACCTTCACCTGTTCGAGTGAACTCCCCGAGGTGGTTGGTGACGTCGAGCCGGACGACGTCGTCCGTGTAGGCCAACCGCATCCGGACGTCCGCACCCGGCGCGTGCTTGCCCGCGTTCGTCAGCGCTTCGCGCGCGATGCCGACCAGCGCGACGACAGCCGCCGACGGCAAGGGCCGAGACGCGCCGTCGGCGTCGAAGGCCACGGAAACCCCGTGGTCACGGGCGTGCGCGGCGGCCACCGCGGCGAGCGCGTCGGCCAGCGGCAGGACGTCCCGGCGGAGCGCGGCGACGGCGTCACGGGCTTCGGCCAAGCCGTCGTTGGCGAGCCGCCGGGACCGCCGGACGGTCGCGAGCGCACCGTCCACATCGGACTTCTCGGCCAGCAGCGCCTCGGCCAGCTCGAGCTGGACCCCCAGCGCCCCCAGCGAATGCGCGAGGACGTCGTGCAGCTCGCGCGCGATGCGGGTGCGCTCGTCGAGCGCGGCGGCCCGCGCGTGCTCGGCCTGCGCGAGCCGCGTCTGCTCCAGCAGCGCCTCCGCCTGTCTCGCCTGCACCTCGTACTGCCGCCGGTTGAGCCCGAGCAGCACGAGCAGCAGCATCACGCCGAGGTCGACGAGCCCGAGCGCCCTCCCGGCGACGGCGTACGACGTCAGCGCCAGCAGGACGTCGGCCACGCCGACGGCGACGATCGCCGCGACGCCCACGGTGACCAGCGTCGCGAGCCGGCCCAGCGCGACGACGGACAGCACGATCGCCGACGAGTCCCCGGCCCAGCCGAGTACGGCCGCCGGCACCGCGCCGGCCACCGCGAGCAACGCCGCCGCCGTCCTCGGCAGCCGGTAGGCCAGCACGACGAACCCGAGCCAGCACGCCGCGGAAACGCCGTAACAGGCCCAGATCCGGGGATCCGGTTCGCGCGCCGTCAGCAGCGTCGCCGCGACGAAGAGCGTGCCGAGCGCCTGCACCACCAGCCACGACGGCGCGATGGTGTCCGGCAGCAACGGACGCTTCGGCAACGCTCCCCCTACTTGTGGGTCAGGCTGGTGATCAGCTCGACGAGGATCAGCCGGTAGGCGATGAACGCCACCAGCACCACCACGCCGACCACAGCGAGCCCGAGCACGGTCTTCCCGGTCATCTTTCCCCCACGGTTGTGTTCCGTCGCCTTGGCGATGGCCAGGCGGATGAGATCCGACTTGTTCATGGCGACGACGCTACGAACGAAGCGGGGTGGACCGGGACCGTCGGCGGGTGGAGCCGGGGGTGGAGTTCAGCCGCGGATGGCCGGGGCGAGCGAGTGCGGCAGCACGGCTTCGGCGTTCTCCGGCCGCTGGACCAGCACTTCGACGTCGTCGGCGAACCGGTACGGCTTCGCGCCGAGGATGCCGCCGAAGTGCCGCCGGAGCCGGGACATCTCGGCGCGGACGGTGACCGTGCGGCCGGCGTCGCCGAACAGGTCGAGCGACAGCTCGGACGCCGAGCGGCCGTCGCGGTGGCTGGCCAGCACGTACAGCATCTCGGCGTGGCGCGGGCTGAGCCGGTGCGTCCAGGTCCCGGCACCGCTCGTCACCGTCAGGTCGGGTTCGCGGGGTGACCGGACGTCCAGGACGACCCGGGTGAGCGGGGCGGCTTCCTCTTCGGTCAGCCGGATCAGCCAGCCGCCCGGCACCGGTTCCACCGCGACGCTGCCGTACGCCGGCAGCCACGCCCGGCCCGGCGTGAGCCCCGAGGGCAGGGCGATCCGGTCGACCGGCGCGAGCCCGGAGGCCGCGGCGACCCAGCCGTGCTCGTCGGCCACGACGGCCGGCCCGCCGACCTTCGCGAGCACCGGGACGGCGAAGCCGCGAAGGCGTTCCAGCTCGGTGAGGTGGGTGGTGCGCAGCTGGGTTTCCGCCAGCCGCGTCACGGCGTCGACCAGCGCCAACGTCGACGCGTGGACGGTCGACGCCGGACCGGAGAGATCGACGACCCCGAGCAGGCGGCCGTCGCGCGGGTCGTGCAGCGGCGCGGCGGCGCACGTCCAGTAGTGCTGGACCCGGACGTAGTGCTCGGCGGAGTAGACCTGCATCGCGCGGCGCGTGACCAGCGTGGTGCCGATCGCGTTGGTGCCGACGGCTTCCTCCTGCCAGTCGGCGCCTTCGACGAACCCGACCCGGTCGGCCCGGCGGCTGACCGCGGCACTGCCGTCGCGCCAGAGCACGTGCCCGCCCGCGTCGACGATCACCATGATGTGCGCGGCCTGCTCGGCGAGGCTGGTCAGGCCACCGCGCAACGTCGGCAGCGCTTCGGCCAGCCCGCTGGCGCGGCGGCGCCCTTCGAGCTGTTCCAAGGTCAGGACGGGCGCGGTGGGCGAGCCGTCCGGGTCGATGCCGAGCCGGCGCATCCGTTCCCAGGACGCGCTGATCACCGGCCGTGGCCTGGTGGGCAGCTCCCGGCCGGCCACCGCCGCTTCGTGCACCCGCGTGAGGACGCGCGCGTGCTGCCGGGGGTCGGCCCCGGCCGGCAACGCTGCCTCGAGGTCCCGCTGACCCAACCGCCGCTCCTCGCGCTCGACGCCCCCAGTCTGCCTTTTCGGCCGGGTGATCGGTAGGTGGGGACAATCTCGCCAAGTTGTCCGGAAGCGGACAAGGACCGGATCATCTTTTGTAGTCCACGACCGCCTTCGCGGCGTTGAGGACCTTCTGCGCGTCCGGGATGTAGAGGTCCTCGAGCGCGTCGGAGAACGGCACGGGGGTGTGCGGCGGCGTCACCATCTCGATCGGCGCCCGCAGCGAGCCGAACGCCTCCTTCGCGACGAGCGCGGAGATGTCCGTCGCTAGGTTGCAGCGCGGCGAAGCCTCGTCGACGACGACCAGGCGCCCGGTGTTCTCGACGCTCTCCAGGATCGTGCGGGTGTCGAGCGGGCTGGTGGTGCGCGGGTCGATGACCTCGGCCTCGATGCCGGTCGCGGCCAGCTCGTCCGCCGCCTGCCGAGCCATCGCGACCATGCGGCCGATCGCGACGATCGTGACGTCGTCGCCGTCGCGGACCACGTTCGCCTGGCCGAACGGGATCGTGTAGCTGTCCTCCGGCACCTCGCCGCTGGTGTCGTAGAGCGCCTTGTGCTCGCAGAAGACCACCGGGTCGTCGTCCCGGATCGACTGGATGAGCAGGCCTTTCGCCTCGTACGGGCTCGACGGCACGACGACCTTCAGCCCGGGGATGTGCGTGAAGATCGGGTACAGGCACTGCGAGTGCTGCGCCGCGGCCCGCAGCCCGGCGCCGTACATCGTGCGGATCACCACCGGCGTGCGCGCGTTGCCGCCGAACATGTACCGGAACTTCGCCGCCTGGTTGAAGATCTGGTCGAAGCAGACGCCCATGAAGTCGATGAACACGAGCTCGGCGACCGGCCGCTGGCCGCGCGTCGCGGCACCGATCGCCGCGCCGACGAACGCCGACTCGGAGATCGGCGTGGTCAGCACCCGGCCGGGGAACCGGTCGACGAGACCCCGGGTGGCCCCCAGGATGCCGCCCCGGGTGTCGTCGTCGTTCACGCCGCCCGCGTTGTCCTCGCCCATCACGATCACGGACTCGTCCCGGATCATCTCCTGCGTGAGCGCCTCGGTGATCGCCTCGCGGTAGCTGATCGTGCGGGCCATGGCGCGCTCCCTCAGTACGAGATGTAGACGTCGGTTTCCAGGTCTTCCCAGGTGGGTTTCGGCGCGGCTTTCGCCGCGATGACGGCGTCTTCGATGAGCTTCGCGATTTCGGCGTCGAGGTCGTCGAGGACTTTTTCGGACAGCTCTTCGCTCTCGGTGACCCGGGCGCGGAACCGCTCGAGGCAGTCGAGGTTCCGGCGGCGGGTGAACTTGACCTCGATGAGCGTCGGGCCGCCGCCTTCGCGGGCCCGGCCGATCGCCTCACCGGCCGCTTCGTGCACGGCGAAGAAGTCGAACCCGTCCACGATCACGCCGGGCATGCCGAAGCCGGCGGCGCGGTCGGCGATGTTGTCCGACGCGACGGACCAGTCGCTCGACGTAGCCTCGGCGTACCCGTTGTTCTCCGCGACGAAGATCGCCGGCAGGTTCCAGAGCGACGCGAGGTTCAGGGCCTCCAGCGTCGTCCCCTGGTTGCTGGCGCCATCGCCGAAGAACGCCACGCCGACGCCGCCGGTGTCCTGCTGCTTCGCGGCCAGGGCCGTGCCGCAGATCAGCGGCGGGCCGCCGCCGATGATGCCGTTGGCGCCGAGCATGCCCTTCGAGAGGTCGGCGATGTGCATCGAACCGCCCTTGCCGTGGCAGGAGCCGGTCCGGCGGCCGTAGATCTCGGCCATCATGCCCTTGACGTCGACACCCTTGGCGATGCAGTGGCCGTGGCCGCGGTGGGTGCCGGCGATCGTGTCACGGTGGTCGAGGTGGGCGCAGACACCGGCGGCCGAAGCCTCCTCACCTGCGTAGAGGTGCACGAACCCAGGGATCTCGCCGGTCGCGAACTCTTCGTGCACGCGCTCTTCGAAGGCCCGGATGGTCCGCATCGTGCGATACGCCTCCCGCAGGGTGTCCGTCATCGACGACGCTCCTTCCCTAGATCGGGTTCCGTACGCAACAAGCCCTTCCGCGCCGCCTCCGCCATGGCCGCCCGGACGTCCACGCACCACGGGCCGTCCGGCTTGAGCTCGACGAACGCGCTCTCGCCGAGCTTCAGTTCGAGTTCACGCTCGCCGTCGAGCGCGATCACGCCGCCCGCGGCGGCGAGCTCGACCCGCACGCCCGGCTGGAGCACCCCCCAGGCCCGCACCCCGACCGGCCGCACCAGCCCGGGCGCGATCGGCGCCTGCACGACGTACGGCGTCTCGCCGACCGGGCCGAGCTGCAGCGCGACGCCGTCCGGGCTCGAGCGCGGGCTCGGGCACAGCTGGCCGGCCACGCTGGAGAGGCCGATGCCGTCGGGTTCGGCGAAGGTGCAGTACAGCTCGGTGAGCGAGGCCGGATCCCACAGCGCCCGCGCGCCGATGTGCCTGCTCAGGGACACGCAGACGTCCACGAGCGCGATCTCGCGGCGCGCCTTGGTGACGACTTCGAGCATGCTGACCCGGTGCGTGACGAGGTCGGGATCGATCTGGCCGGTGGTGATCAGCCCGGCGGCCAGCCCGGCGACGGTCGCCTCCCGCATCTGCGGGAACGCGTTGTTGGTGCCGGTGGAAAGGGCGAGCAGGGGGACGTCGTCGCAGGCCGCCGCGGCGACCCGCGCGGTGCCGTCACCCCCGAGCACGACGATGACGCCGGCGCCGGCTTCGACCATCCGGCGCACGGCGTTGGTGGTGTCCTTCGCGGTGCCGCTGAGCGGGTCTTCGCCGAGGAAGTCGACGGTCGGCCAGGTGCCCCCACGCCCGAGCGCCCGCAGCACGGCGGCGGAGATCCCGCCGAGATCGGTGGACACGAGGGCGCGATCGACCCCGGTCACGGCGAAGGCGGCCAGCAGCCGCTGGACCATGTTCGCCTTCTCCGCGGTGGGGAACACGGAAGCCTGCGCGACCAGCCGGCGGATGTCCCGTCCCGACGCCGGATTCGCGACGATCCCCGCCACCGTTTCGCCCAACCTGACCTCCCGATTCCGCTTCGGGTACCAGGAGACTCCTCCAGGCGTGGTGCAGGGAAGGGTTGCAGGCCGTTGCAAGTGCGGTGCTGGGTGTAACAGGGGGGCGGCGAAGATCACAAAGGGGGGCCGAAGCCCGGGTGTGGCGCTGCCGCACCGCCGTTCGGCGGAACGACCCGACTTCAACCAATCGGCTCAGCCACGCATCGTGACCCCGGGACTGAGCAGTGTGGACTGTCCAACCGGGAGCCGTGCTACGGCACCAAGCTGACCGTGCCGGCGTAGGTGAAACCCGCCTCTTCCACGGCGCCGCGAACGGCGTCTTCAGCCAGTGCGACGTCGGCGCGCACCACGACCCGACCGGCCGGAACGTCGACGTCCACTTCGGTCACTCCGGGCAGTGCGGTGATTTCCTCGGTGACCGACTGCGCGCAGTGGCCGCAGCTCATCCCGGAGACGGTGTACCCGTGCTCGATCATGGTGGGAGAGTTTACGAAAAGGGCCGCCACCCCGAACGGGTGACGACCCTTTCCCAAGATCAAAGTCAGATCACGGTGACCGACGTGGCCTGCGGGCCCTTCTGGCCCTGGCCGATCTCGAACTCGACGCGAGCGTTCTCTTCCAGGCTCTTGAAGCCGTTACCCTGGATCTCGCTGTAGTGAACGAAGACGTCGCCGCCACCGTTGTCGGGGGTGATGAAGCCGAACCCCTTCTCGGAGTTGAACCACTTCACAGTGCCCTGAGTCATCAAAAATCTCCATGTGTAACACCAAAAAAACAGGAAGCCACTTCGGCACCCCGGGTCAGCACGGGGACGGTTTGCTTCCTCGGCGAGGAGACACTACGCCCGCGGGATTCTGCGAGCGTGACTCAACACGAACACAAAAATCGAGACCATCTGAAGTAAAGCACAGTTGACCTGCGCCGACAAGCCGTCTTCACCCGGGAGAGGTGAGCTATTCGCCACTCGCCGGGCGCAGCCCCTCGTTCGAGAACGGCGAACGCCAGGCCGTCTCGTGCTCGGCGACGACGACGGCGTCGTCGTGCGCCTCCGCGCTGGCGCTGAACAGCACCGGTACGACGCCGGACTTCCGCGCCGCTTCTGCGGCGTGCTGGTGATCGGCCACGTCGAAACTCCCCTCGTTCCCTGCCCGCTGCGATGCGGGTCATGACCGCGATGGTGCCATGCGGCACCGACAGAAACCCGGTTCTTTCCCGCCGGGACCCGGCCGGGAAGGTTCAGCGGCGAACCACCACCGGAACACCGCCAGATTACCTGACCCAACGCCGTGCTACCACTGAACATTCCCGGCGTTTCCCGGATCGAAACAGAGCAAAACCGTTACTGGGCGGGAGGTTGCGGGCGCGCCTGGCCCAGCAGGGCCGACAACCGCACGTCCGGCGTCACCACATCGGGGTCCGTGCGCACGTCGATGACGCACGGACGCTGCCGCACCAGCGCACTGGCGATGATCGGCTCGAGTTCCTCACGATCGTCCACCGTGTACCCCGCGGCCCCCAGTCCACGCGCCCACGATGCGAAGTCGGTCAACGGGATGGACACCCCGGAGAGCCTGCCGTGCGTGCGGGCCTGGTGCATGGCGAGGGCGCCGTGCAGGCCGTTCTGGAACACCACCACCATCACCGGCGCCCGGTACCGGACGGCCGTCTCGATCTCCTGGCCGGTCATCAGGGTCCCGGCGTCCCCCACCATGGCTACCACGGTCCGCCGCGGTTCGGCCAGTTTCGCCGCGACCGCGGCCGGCACGGCGTAGCCCATCGCGGCGTTGCTCGGGCCGAGCTGGCTGCGCGGCGCCGTGAAACACCAGTAGCGGTGCATGAACTGGGCGAAGTTGCCGGCGTCGCTGGTGACGATGGTGTCCTCGGGCGCCAGCTTGCGCAACGCCCGGACGACGTCCACGGGGTGGACACGGGTGTTCCCGCTGGTGTCGGGCGGGGTCATGAAGGTGTGCACCGCGGCGTTCGCCGCCGACGCCCGCCTTGTCCGGGGTGAGGCCACCGCCCGCAGCTCCCGCAGGAACGGCTCGACCTCGGAGTCCACCCGGAACGTCAGCCCCCGCCGCCGCGGGCTGACCTCGATGCCCAGCCCCACCATGACCAGCGTCTGCTGGGCCGTCGGGTAGCGGTAGTTCTGCGTCGTCACCTCGTCGAGCTGAGTGCCGAGGGCGAGCACGAGGTCAGCACGTTCCAAGGCGTCCAGCTGCCGCGCCGGGATGCCGAGCCCGAGGTGACCGGCGTAGCGCGCGTGGTTCTCCGGGAAGGCGTCCTGGCGCCGGAAGGCGTTGTAGACGGGCAGCGCGAGTTCGTCGGCGACCAGGATCAGCTCGTCGCGAGCGGCCCGGGCCCGCCCGCCGACGATGACCACGGGGTACTTGGCCTCGTCCACCAGTTGGGCCACGGCGTCCGCCGAACGGCCCAGCGTCCCGGACGCCGGCGGCCGCACCCGCGCCATCGGCTTCGCCGCGTCGTAGGGCATGCCCCAGATGTCGCAGGGCACGCCGAGCACGACCGGCCCCGGGCGTCCTTCCTGCGACGTCGTCAGCGCGTGCGCCAGCAGGCTCGGCAGGCTGTCCGGGTCCGTCACCCGCAACGTCGACTTGGCGATCGACTCGAACATCGCCGTCAGGTCCGACGTCGGCAGGTCACCGGCGGCCCACGTCGTCGGCTCGACGGCCGGCGTCTCCAGCAGGACCACCATCGGTGTTTCGTCCTGGTAGGCGGTCTGGACGCCGATCGCCAGGCTCGCCGCGCTCGGCCCGCGGCTGGCGAGCAGGACGGCGGGGCGCTCGGTGAGCTTGCCCTCCGCCTCGGCCATGAACGCCGCGCCCGCGTCGTGCCGTGCCGAGACCAGCGTGATCTCGCGCTCGCGCTGAAGCGCGTCGAGCAGTTCCAGGAAGGACTCACCGACCACCGCGTACACACGGCGGACCCGCGCCTCGGTCAGGATCCGTACGGCCGTCTGGGCGACGGTCGCTCCCAGTTGGTATCTAATGAGGAGAGCTTATGCGGGCACCGTTCAGTGCAGTCAAGTGATCTTGGCCGAAACCCGGTAAGGATGGACTGATTGTCCGCTTTGCCCGACTGGATCCGATCAAGGGAGCGAGGACCTGAGTCTTGGCCGCCACCGAACATGAAACCGTTTTTACTTACGGCGCACCGGCGTTGAAGTACGGCACCGGCGCCAGCGACGAGATCGGCTACGACCTGACGCAGTACGGCGCGCACCGGGTGCTCGTCGTGACGGACCCGCAGGTCGCCGCGACCGGTTGGCCGCACCGCATCGCCGACGGCATCAGGGGTTACGGCATCGAGACCGAGATCTTCGACGGCGTACACGTCGAACCGACCGATGTCAGCATGCAGAAGGCGGTTGACTTCGCCCGCGGAACCGGCCCGTACGACGCCTTCGTGGCCGTCGGCGGCGGTTCCTCGATCGACACCGCGAAGGCCGCGAACCTGCTGACCAGCAACGACGGCGACCTCATGGACTACGTCAACGCCCCGGTCGGCGGCGGCCGCGCACCGGACCGCCCGCTGAAGCCGCTCGTCGCCGTGCCCACCACCACCGGCACCGGTTCGGAGAGCACCACCGTCTGCGTGCTGGACGTGCTGTCCCTGCGCGTCAAGAGCGGGATCAGCCACCTGCGGCTGCGCCCCACCCTCGCCGTCGTCGACCCGCGGCTCACCGTCAGCCAGCCCGCCGGCGTCACGGCCGCGAGTGGCATGGACATCCTGTGCCACGCCGCGGAGAGCTACACCGCCAAGCCGTACACCGAGTTCGACCGCAAGCGCCCGGAGCAGCGCGTGCCGTACTGCGGCTCGAACCCGCTGGCCGACATGTTCGCCGAGCAGTCGCTGCGGCTGCTGTCGTGGGCCCTGCCCGCCGCGGTCGCCGACGGCTCGGACCTCAAGGCGCGCGAAGCCATGGCGCTGGCCGCGACCTTCGCGGGTCTCGGGTTCGGCAACGCCGGCGTGCACATCCCGCACGCGAACGCGTACCCGATCGCCGGGCAGGTCAGGGATTTCCACCCGGACGGCTACCCGGGTGAGGAACCCATGGTGCCGCACGGGATGGCCGTGTCCTTGACCGCGCCCGCCGCGTTCCGCTTCACCTTCGACGCGGCACCGGACCGCCACCTGCGGGTCGCCCGCCTGCTGGCGCCCGACTTCGAGTGGCCCGGCGACTTCGCCGACCACCTGCCCGCGGTGCTGATCGACCTGATGCGGCGGATCGGCATCCCGGACGGCATCGGTGCCGTCGGCTACACGGAGTCCGATGTGGACTCACTCGTCGAGGGAACCCTGAAGCAGCAGCGGTTGCTGGCCACCGCACCCCGCGAGGCATCCGAAGAGGACCTCGCCGGCGTGCTGCGCGAGTCGGTGTCCCTGTGGTGAACGGCTACCCGCACTGGCAGACGGTTCCGTTGCGCTGGAAGGACAACGACGTCTACGGGCACGTCAACAACGTGGTGCACTACTCGCTGATGGACACGGTGATCAACACGTGGCTGATCGAGCAGGGCGGCCTCGACGTCGAAGCCGGGGCGGTGATCGGGCTGTGCGTCGAGTCGCACTGCGGGTATCACTCATCGGTTTCCTTTCCTGGAGCGTTGCGGGTGGGCCTGCGGGTGGCGCACCTGGGGAAGTCGAGCGTGCGCTACGAGATAGGGATGTACGCCGCCGACGAGTCGCTCGTCGCGGAGGGCCACTTCGTGCACGTGTTCGTGGACCGCGAGTCACGCCGGCCGGTTCCGGTGTCCGGCAAGCTTCGCGAGGCGCTGGAGGCACTACAGCCCGGATGACCTGTCGCGCCGGTTGATCTCCTGTGCTTCCGATCATGCACGACACCACCGACAAGAATCGGCAATGGGCGCGAGTTATCCACATGTGGTGACAAGAAGGGCGAGTTATCCACAGATTCGCGACGAGGGCTTCCGCGGCGGTTCGGCGACGGTAGCGTGGACGGCATAGAAAATGTCCACAGTGGACGGGTGGTCGGACGGTCAGCCGGCCCGCGCGGTACGCGGAACCGGCGAAGGCCGCCGCGGCGGTTGAGCATCAGCGGAGCGGCTCGCGGCACCGTCGGCGGGATCGCCTGCCGAAACCGTGGCGGTGCCACCGGCGGGATCGTCCACAGCGGATGCAACGCCGAATCCGGCGGGCCTGCCTGCAGCGGCGCCACCGGCACCGGCAGCTGCCCCGGCCAGGCCGGCCGAACCACCCGCTGCTGCGGCCGCGGAGTCCGCGCCGACCGCCCCGGCGGTCGCGGTGCTGCCTGCAGCCGCAGTTGTTCCGGCCGTCACCGCCGGCCGAGCGTCTTCGGTAGCTGCTCCCCCAGCCACCGGCGTCGCCCAGGCCTGCATGAGTTCCGCGTAGCGCGGCGACCGCACCAACAGGTCGGCGTGACGGCCCACCGCGGTCTCACGGCCGTCCATGACCAGGACACGGTCCGCGCGCAGCGCGGACGAAAGCCGGTGCGCGATCACCACCAGCACACCACCCCGCGCGGCGAAGGCCCGCTCCGCGCGGGCTTCCGACACCGGGTCGAGATGGGAGGTGGCTTCATCGAGGATCACGAACCGCGCCGAACCGGCGTACACCCTGGCCAACGCGAGCAACTGCGCTTCGCCCGCGGAGACGCCTTCGCCGCCGTGGCCGATCTCGGCGTCGAGACCGCCCAACCGGTGCAGCAGCGCACCCGCGCCCACTGCCGCCGCGGCGGCGGTGAGCGCGTCGTCCGAGGCTGAGGGGGCGAACAGGCCGACGTTGTCGCGGACCGTTCCCGCGAAGACGTACGCCTCCTGCGGGATCAGCGCCACGAGCTCGTGCCGCAGCGCGGCGGGCACGTCCCGGACCGGGACGCCGCCGAGCAGCACCCGGCCTTCCTGCGGTGTGAGCATGCCGGTCAGCAAGCCGGCCAGTGTCGACTTGCCGATTCCGCTCGGGCCGACCACGGCGAGGTGCTCCCCCGGCCGCAGCCCCAGGTCCAGACCGCGGACCACGGGTTCGGCCGTCGTGCCCCAGCCGAACGTCAGGGCGTGGACCCGGACGTCGGTGCCACGCGGCGTCGCCGTGCCGTCCTGCTTGTCGGGCAGCTCGGCCGTCTCCGACAGACGGCGGAGCGCGACCAGCAGGCGCAGCACCACGGTGCCGGCCGTGGCGGCGAGGCCGCGCAGCGCCGGTTGCATCGTCGTGGCCAGGTAGACCAGCGCGCCGAGCGCCGCGCCCGCGCTCAGCTCACCACTGGCCACCAGGCCCGGGGCGAGCGAGAGGGCGAGCAGCAGCGGTACGAACCCGCCGAGCGAGATCACCAGCGACCGGAGGGCACTCGACCGCGCGACCCGCACGGCGGCCGCGGCTTGGGCGTCGACGGCGTCGTAGACCGCCAGTGCGGCGATCGGCTCGGCGCCGCAGGCCACGACGTCGCGCATCCCGGCCAGGGACGCGCCGGCCGTCGCGGCCGTGTGCTCGTCGGCCAGGGCCAGCGCGCGCTGACGGCGTGCCAGCGAAGGAAGGAGACAACCGAACACGACTAGAGAGGCGACCACCGGCACCGCGACCGGGAGCACCAGCGCGCCGGCGACGGTCATCAGCCCGGCCAGCGCCGAGGCCGTCGTCACCAGCATGGCGCGGGCCTGCACCAGCAGCCCGGCGGTCGCGTCGCGGACGACCTCGACGTGCTGGGTGATCCGGGCGACCCCGCTCGAGTCCGGTTGGTTGCGCGGCGGGGACTCGTCGTGCAGAACGCCACGCACGACGGCCGTCACGAGCGCGTCGCGCAGCGGTTCGACGACCTTGCCGAGCTGGTGCCAGACCATCCGCGAGCCGAACGCGCCCAGCACCGCGGCCAAGCCGAACAGCGCCAGCCAGCCGAGCCCGGAGCCCGGGTCGCCGACGGCGAAACCACGATCCACGGACAGCTCGACCAGCCGTCCCGAGAAGAAAGCAGGGAGCCCTTCGAGCACCGAACACACGAGCAGCACGACGCCACCACGCCACTGCCCGGTGAGCGCGGACCAGTACAACCGGCGCAGGCTCACTCGTCGTCCTCCGTGAAGACGCAGCGGTACCCCGGCTCCTGCCAGAGGGCTGCGTGCGGGGCGACCGCGCGGATCCGGCCCTCCTCCAGCCAAACCACGAGGTCCGCGCGGGCGGCGGTGCCGGCCCGGTGAGTCACGACGACGCGCGTCCGGCCGGGCAGCGCGGCGGCCAGGTCGCGCTCGACCGCGGCCTCGGTGACCGTGTCGAGGCTGGCCGTCGCGTCGTCGAAGATCAGCACGCGCGGGTGGTGCACGATGGCGCGGGCCAGCCCGAGGCGCTGGGCTTCGCCGCCCGACAACGGCGTCTCGGCCAGCGGGGTGCGGTAGCCGTCGGGCAGGCGGACGACGACTTCGTCGACCTGCGCGGTCCGGCAGGCGCCGCGGATCGCGGTCTCGCCGGCCCACGTGCCGTAGCCGACGGCGTCGGCGACCGTCGCGCCGAGCAGCGCGGGGCGTTCGAAGGCGTAGCCGACCACCGCGCGCAGCTCCTCGCGGCGGATCAGGGAAAGGGGACGTCCGTCGAGCAGGACGTGCCCCTCGTCGGGCGTGACCAGCCCGCCGAGCACCCCGGCGAGCACGGACTTCCCCGCGCCCGAACGGCCGACGACCGCGACGCACGTGCCGCCGGGGATGGTCAGGTCGACCTCGGCCAGCGCGCCCGTGACGCCGACGTGCCGCAAGTTGAAGGTGCCGTCGCCGGGCAGCAGCGGGAGCTTGCCGGGTGTGGGTTCGGGCTCGTCGAGGACTTGGACGAGCCGTTCGGCGCAGCCGCGCGCCCGCGACAGCATGGTGAGCAGCGGGATCTGGGTGACGAGGCCCAGGGCGAGGGCGACGTAGCCGAGCGTCGCGACGACGCCGCCGACGCTGAGCCGGCGGTCGAGCACGCCGAAGCCGGCCGCGGCCAGCACGGCCAGCTCGACCGCCGGCGTGAGCAGGCCCGCGCGCCAGACCATGCGGGCCTGCGTGCGCCAGATGCCCATCCCGGCGAGGGTCAGCTTCGGCAGCGGGCGCAGCACACGTTCGGCTTCGCGGTCGGCGGTGCCGGACGCGGCGATCGTGCGGAGGCCCGCGACGGCGTCGACCATCCGGGCCGCGAGCTCACCGGAAACCTGTTGGTAGGCAAGGACATCGTCGGCGGTGTGTTTCAGATGACTGCGGGCGAGCAGCAGTCCGAACGGGATGCTGCCGAGGAACACGAGCGCGAGCCGCCAGTCCAGCAACGCCAGCAGCACCACGGCGCCGGACGAGATGACCAGCATCGAACCGCACTGGACGACGATCGTGACGACGCCGCCCGCGCCGACGCAGTCGCCGGTGAGCCGGCTGATCGCGTCGCCCTCGGCGACCTTCGAGCGGGTGCCGAGCGAGAAGAGCTTGTCCGAGAGCGTGCGGCGCAGCCACGCGGACGCGGACGCGGTCACGCGGGTGGTCAGGATGCCGCCGACGACGTCGGCGGCGATCTCCGCGCTGCCGACGAGCAGCAGCCAGGAGACCTCGGGTCCGCTGGGGCGGCCCGCGACCACGGCGTCCACCGCGGCCGCGAGCGCACTGGGCAGGAGCAGCCCGGCCGCGGTGGCGACCAGGGCCGTGACGACGATGGCGGCGAGTCTCGGTCGATCGAGGCCGGCCACCCGGGCCAGCAGCCGATCGGCGGAGCCGCGCATCTCACTCCTTCGGACGAGGTACCGCGAAGGCGGTTCCGGGGCCAGAATGAACGTGCGGGAGCGGCGCACTTGGCCTGTGCCGCTCCCGCACTGTTCACCTAGGCACTACTTGCGTGCGAACCGCCAGGTCAGTGGCAGGTCAGCAGCGAGAGCGTGCTGTTGGTGCAGGAGGCCAGCAGGCTCAGGTTCGACGGCGCGCCGCCGTGACCGCCGCCGTGACCACCGTTGAGCACCTCGGGGGTCTCCAGCGCCTGCAGCTCCAGAACGAGTTCCATGGATGTTCCTTTCGGTTGTTCTTCGATTCCGCCGGTCCTCAGCGACCGGAGGTGTGGGGGGACGGCGTGCCGCCCAGGAAGGGCAGCACCTCCTTGCCGTCCAGGAGGGCGGCGAGCGCGAGGAGGATCCCCGCGCCGCCGGTGGTGACGTCCATCGACAACCGCAGCAGCTGGTTGCCGGGGAAGGCGAGCCCGCCGCGGAACGGCACCGCGTACCAGGCCAGCCGGGCCAGGTGCAGGTCGATCGCGTCGCGGACGCGCTGTTCGGGTGCGGCCCCCATGCCGAGTGCGACCGCGAGCCCCAGCCGGCCGTAGAGCAGGCCGGGGTGGATCACGAACTCGCCGCGGCACGACTGGCGCAGCTCGGGCAGGCTCTCGCAGGCGGCGGCTTCGGGCCGGTGCCGCGCCAGCTGCTCGGCGACCACGAGGATTCCCGCGCTGCCGATACCGGCGTACGGGAGCGTGCGCGTGGCTCCGTCCCGGACCTGCAGTGACGCGTCGTCGGCGAGCACGCATTCCTCGAGGTCACGGCTGAGCGCCTGGTCGGCGAACGCCAGCCAGGCGGGCTCGCCGGTGCGCTCGAAGAGCCGGATGAACAGCAGCGCCGGGCCGGACCAGCCGGACAGCAGGCCCGCGCGGGCGAACTTCCCGGGCGGCGCGGCGGTTTCGAGCGCCTCGGCCAGCCGGACCGCGGTGGTCAGCGCCTGCCTGCCGAACTCGTTGTCCTGCCGGGCCGCGGCGAAGTGCAGCTGGGTCAGGCCGATGCCGGCCAGCCCTCCCTCCAGCGCGTGGTCGGTGGTCTGCTCGACCAGCCGAGCGGACGACGCCAGCAGCCGGCTCGCCTCGTCGTGGTGCCCGAGGTTCTCCAGCACGTAGGCGATGCCGTAACTGCCGTCGTAGAACCCGGGCCGGGTCGGCGGGTCACGGCGGACCGAATCGATCAGCCAGCGCTCGTGCTCGGGGAACCGCCCGACGCCGGTGACGTCGAGGGCGTGCAGCACGCCCGCGGCACCGACGCCGAAGCAGGCGCCGCCGACCCGGAACTGCTCGATGTCGCCGGGGAACAGCCGGTCCTGGCGCTCCGGTGTCGCGCTCGCGAGGATCGCCTCGGCGATCTGCTTGCGGACGAGCGGCCAGTCCGGTTTCTCCTGGTCGAGCTCGGTGTGGACCGGTGCCGGCTCCGTGGCCTTCGCACGCGGAGCCAGCACCGAGACTGCGGCGTCGGCGTACCCCTCGGGCAGGCCGAACCGGCGTTCGACGAAGTCGGCGACGCCACGCAGCTTCGCCGGCGCCAGCTCCAGCAGCGCGGACAGCGGCAGGAAGATCCACAGCCGCAACGCCGCCAGCGCGTGCTCGTCGATCTCGAAGCCGGTCCGGTCGGCCGGCGCGCGGAACCCCGGCGCGCCGAGCGCGGGCCGCTCGCCGGACTCGACGTCCGCGGCCATCTCGAAGTCGATCAGCGAAACGCGGCTCTCGTCGTCTTCGTCGATCAGGATGTTCAGCGCGTGGAGGTCGCCGAAGACGAAGCCGCGGGCGTGGATCGCCTCGATCGTTTCCTCGACCTTCGCCAGCACGGCCAGCGCGCGTTCGGCGTACGCGGTCAAATCGGCTTCCGTGGTGTCGCGCCTGGTCAGCGGGTAGTTCCGGGCCAGCCAGTTGCCGAGCGACGTGCCGGGCATGTATTCCATGGCGAGGTAGTGGTGTTCCCATACGGTGAAGGTCTCGATGGCGCGGGGCACACCGGGGATGCCGGTCAGCCGGTCGAGCACCCTGTGTTCGCGGCGCAACCGCTCGACGGCGTCGATCTGCGCCCGGTCCAGGCCCGCGTGCGGCCGGGCCTCCTTGAGGACCACCTGGTCGCCGCCCGCTTTCGGGTCGGCGAGGTAGACGCCGCCACCGTTGGAGAAGTGCAGCGAGCTCGTCACCCGGTAGGGGAATTGAGCCGGGTCGCCGGCCTTACGCGCAGCGATACTGCTCTGCAAACAGGGCGGAATTTTCACCCAGTCGGGTACGGAGAACGTCGGTTCCCGTTTGTCGGGAACGAGCCTGCCGTCGGGCTTGCGGATCGCCAGGACGCGGTTGCCGTCGTGTTCGACCCACTGCTCGGCGAATCCGCCGTAGCGGACATACAGGGGGCCCGCGCCATAACGCAGGTCGCTCAGGATATAGGCCCCGTGCTCGCCCTCGAGGCGCACCGACAGATCGTCCAGCACGCGCTTCAGCTCGTCTTCATTCGCCGGATAAATCGTGATCAGTTTCCCGCTTCCGTCGCGGGGCGCGTATTTCGAGTTCCGGGCGAGCAGGATCAGCGGCGAGCGCAGGTGCTTGTAGGCGACGCGGTACTCGAGACAGTACTCGTGCACCTGCGCGAGGACCCGGCCAGCGTTGTCCAGACCGGCGGAGACGTGGATTTTCCAGCCCTGACCGGGTAATTCACGGCCTTCGGGGTGCAGCACGCGCCACACGCCACGCTGGGCGGCGACCCAGCCGGCGTCCGGCGCCGGCAGCGCCGTCGCGAACTCGCCGACCGACGCACCGATTTCCTGTTGTTCGTCGTAGAACAACGGATCGGCGAAGCAAAATGCTTCGTAGCGCAGGTCCATCGAGATAGCCCCTCTGTGCGTTCCCCGGTGCGGCACGTCCCGGGACGAGGAATATTCCCCCATGCCGGACGGGTCCACGCCAATCCGCCAACCCGGGGGTTCAACTGGGCTATCCGAGGTAGGCAAAAGAGGCACTTACCAGGCGGTAGCCGAACACTGCGTGATTTCCACCCGGCAACCAACCACTCCGTAGGGGTGTAACACGAAGATTTTTACGCCATTCCTGCAGGTCCAAACAAGACCCCACCGGAATAAGCCGCCGAATTGGCAGAATGCCATCAAGGGACACCACGTGATCGATTTTCCTGATACCACGAGTTGAGGTTGGCCGCACGGTCCACTGTGGATCGCCTCGCGTGGCCCCCGCCACGCCCGAACCACACGGCCGGCGGGCCGTCCGGTACCCCGGGGTAAGTTGACGCCGGCGGACCGGAAGGAGGAACGGGTGATCTTCGGATTCGCCGTGACGGTGGCCGTGGCTGCCACGCTCGTCGCGCTCTGGAGCTTCGTCCAGGCGGCCCGCAACCGGGAACCGGACAACCCGCTCCTGATCGCGCTCGCGGTCATCGAGGTGCTGCTGGTCGTCCAGCTGGTGATCGGGATCGTGCTGCTCGCCGGCGGTGAACGCCCCGGCAGCCTGGCGACGTTCCTCGCCTACCTGATCGGCTGCCTGGTCGTGCTGCCCGCCGGCGCCGCCTGGGCGCTGGCCGAGCGGAGCCGGTCGAGCACGGTCGTGCTCGGCATCGCCTGCCTGGCCATCCCGGTGATGGTGCTGCGACTGAACGAGGTGTGGAGTGGAGCAACAGCGTAGGACGGCCACCGGCCCCGGACGGGTGCTCGTCGCCGTGTACGCGATCTTCGCGCTGGCCGCGACGTCGCGGGCCGGCGTCCAGATCAGCACGAAGTTCCACGAAGCGCCGCTCGCGTACATCCTCTCGGCGTTCGCCGCGGTCGTGTACATCGTCGCGACGATCGCGCTGGCCCGCCGCGGCGACGGCTGGTGGCGCGTGGCCCTGACGGCCTGCTCGATCGAGCTGCTGGGCGTGCTGACCATCGGCACGCTGAGCATCGTCGACGCGGCCGCGTTCCGGCACCCGACCGTCTGGTCGGTCTACGGCGAGGGCTACCTCTTCATCCCGCTGGTCCTGCCGGTCATCGGCCTGTACTGGCTACGCAAGACCGCCCCGGCGCGCGTCACCGCCTGAACGCGCAGCCGAGGAGCTCCCCCGACCGCCCCATGGTTGAGCACGGGAACAGTAGGTAGCCCTCCTCGCGGCAATAAATGAGGGTGCGCCGGACGACTTTCGTCGGTTCCGGAAATTCGTTCCGCAAACGGACAATCCTCACGTTCGGTCCCCACCGGCCTTTTCGTGCGGCTATCCCGCACCCATGAGGAGTGAGCGTGAAAGTACGCTTCGGCAAATTCGTCCTGCTGGCCGCGAGTACGGCGTTGGCGGTGGTCGGCCTCGCCGGTCCCGCGACGGCCGAGACGTCGATCATCGGCGGCAGCAACGCCTCGAGCGGCCCCTGGGCGGCGCGGCTGTTCGTGAACGGCCAGCAGAACTGCACCGCGACGATCATCGCGCCGCAGTACATCCTGACCGCGAAGCACTGCGTCAGCAGCTCCGGCACGTACACGTTCCGGATCGGCAGCCTGGACCAGACCAGCGGCGGCACGACGGCCACCGGTTCCACGATCACCCGCTACAACGGCCCCGCCGACCTGGCGATCGTCCGGCTGACGACGTCGGTGAGCGCGACGTACTCGCCGCTGGGCAGCGTCGGCGACGTCGCGGTCGGCCAGAACGTCTCGGTCTACGGCTGGGGCGCGACCAGCCAGTGCGGCTCCGAGATCAACTGCCAGTCGCGGTACCTGAAGGTCGCGACGGTCCGGGTGAACTCGATCGGCTGCAGCGACTACACGGGCGGCGTCGCGGTGTGCGCGAACCGCGTCAACGGCATCACGGCCGGCGGCGACTCGGGCGGCCCGATGTTCGCTTCGGGCCGCCAGGTCGGCGTCGCGTCGACGAGCGACCGGTCGAACAACACGGCGTACACGAACATCACGCGTTACCGCAGCTGGATTTCCCAAGTCGCCGGAGTTTAGAAATCCCGAGGACGGAAGAAAGCGGTCAGCTGGGCCCGGTCGAGCCGGGCCCAGTTTTCCGCCACCGCGAATACCGCGACGGCACCGGTCGGAAACGCGTCGATCGCCGTTCTGCCGGCGAGCTGGAAAGTCACTTCACTGACACTGGGCTCGTGCCCGACGAGCGCAAGCCTCGTGACGTCGTCCGGCGTCCGCCGCGCGATGTCCAGGTAGTCCCCGCCGTAGAGTTCATCGTCGTACTCGACCGGCGGCTGCTGTTCGAACTCCCCGGAGACGAGCTGCCAGGTCTCCCGCGCCCGGCGGGCGGTGGAGCAGCGGACGCGCTCGGGCAGGAAGCCGTTTTCCTTCAGCCAGCGCCCGGCCTTGGGAGCGTCTTTGAGCCCCCGCGGCCCGAGAGGACGTTCGTGATCGTCGACGCCGTCGGGCCAGGCGGACTTGGCGTGCCGGAGAACGAGGAGCAACCGGGGCTGGTCCACGTCACCACCGCCCCGCGAGTACCGGGCGGGTCGCGTAGAGATACCAGTGGCGGGCGGCGGCTATACCGAGCACCCCGGCCCACAGCCACG
The DNA here is from genome assembly GCF_043197175.1 of Amycolatopsis sp. NPDC049252. Classification (NCBI taxonomy): domain Bacteria; kingdom Bacillati; phylum Actinomycetota; class Actinomycetes; order Pseudonocardiales; family Pseudonocardiaceae; genus Amycolatopsis; species Amycolatopsis sp. NPDC049252. The sequence goes on along the minus strand of NZ_JBICSQ010000002.1, from coordinate 120,692 downwards.
AAGTCCACACACTGGTGAGCAGCCCGAGGGCGAGAAACATGACCGTCCCGATCGTGGTCACGATCGCGGTGGCGAGAATCCACCCCCGCTGCCTCGAAGTCAGCTGAGCAGGCCAGTCGGCCGTACGTCGGTTCCGGTCCACGTGCGAAGCCTCCCACGCAACCGCGCCCGCCGGCGACGGGACAGCCGCCGAGCAGGGAGTTCGAGTGGGCCGCCTGGGGCTCGAACCCAGAACCTACGGATTAAAAGTCCGCAGCTCTACCAATTGAGCTAACGGCCCGTGTGCTCAGCTTAGCCGGGGTCCGCCCGGCGGCCGTCCGCGGGTGGATCAGCCCGCCGTGAAGGTCAAGACTGGTCTTGCCCCGATGGACCTGCCCATGATGGCGTCCATGCCTGACGAAACCGGTTCGCTGCTGATCCTCACCGGGCCGCCCGGGGCCGGGAAGTCCACCGTCGCCCGGTCGGTTGCCGAAGGGGCGGCGCGGCCGGCCGTTCACCTGCACACCGACAGCTTCTACGTCTGGATCCGGACCGGCTTCGTGCCGCCGTACCTGCCCGCGGCCGCCCGGCAGAACGAGGTCGTGCTCGGCGTGCTCGCCGAAGCCGCGTGCGGGTACGCCCGCGGGGGTTACGACGTGGCGCTTGACGGCATCGTCGGGCCCTGGGCGTTGCAGCCGTTCCGCGACGCCGTGAAGCGGGACGGCCTGGAGCTGTTCTACGTCGTCCTGCGGCCGAGTCTCGAGGTGACGCTCGCCCGCGGGACCGCTCGTGAAGGCCGGGGACTCACCGAGATCGAGCCCATCAAGGGGATGTACGGGGCGTTCGCCGCCCTGGGTGAACTCGAGCGGTACGTGCTCGACACCTCGGAGCAGAGCGTCGACGAGACCGCGTCCGCCGTGCGGCTTCGGGGCCGCACGGCGGACTTCGCGCTCTGACGCTCCCTTATGGACGGATCAGCACGTCACGTAGAGACCCGTGTAGGCCGTGCACTTCTTCGACGCCGTGTCGTTCGCGGCGTTCGGGTCGGCCGGGGTGCTCGCCGCGCGCTGGGCGGTGGTCGTGAACGCGCCCCAGGCGAGGACGCCGCCCTCGGACGTGAACTTCGCCGTCGCCGAGGCGCCCGCGGCCAGCGTGCCGACCGTGCAGCTCAGCGTCGCGCCGGACTTGGTGCAGCCGGTCGTCGAGGTGACCGTGCGGTTCGACCCCGGGTTGACCGTCACGCGGACGCCGGTCGCCGAGGCCGGGCCGGTGTTCGACACCGTGACCACGTAGTCGACCCGGGCGAACACGCCGATGCGCGGGGTGGCCGTCAGCGCGACCTTGACGTCGGCCTTCGGTGCCGCCGTGATCGTGACGGCCGGACCGTCCTCGACGCCGAACGCGTAGTTGTCGCCCGCGAACTGGTGCTGCAGCGTGTACTGGCCGCCGATGGCGTCTTCCTTGACGCGGAAGGTGAACGTCACCGTCGCGCTGTCGCCCGGGCCGAGGTCGCCGACGCCGCCGCGGAAGCTGCTCAGGTACTGCGCGCACGGCGCGATCGAGCCGGTGCACGACACGAGGTCGACCAGGTCGACGATCGGCGATTCCTTGGCGTAGACCGCGGCCTTCGCTCCGGTGATCGTGAAGTCGGTCGGGTTGTAGAGCTGCTCGGTGACCGTGAACGTGTCGCCGGCGCCGAGGGTGGTGTCGCTGACGTCGAGGGCGCTGGCGGGCGGGGCCGCGGACGCGACGGCGGGCGCCGCCATGAGGACCGCCGCGGTGAGCGCGGCCAGAACGGCGGCTCTTCGACCGGTTCGCTTCATAGTTCGTTCTCCTGTTTCCGAACCGAGGGTGCCGCTCCGACCGGTGGGGACTGGTACTGCGCAGCAGGTGACGAAGATCAGATCGCCGCTCCCGAAGATTCGTTACCGGGTCCGCCAAACCGTGTCTGAACTGGGGTTATGAGCCGTTGCCCGGTCACCGGGCGACGTCGCGAACCGAAATTGTCGTACCTCTGTGGCACGCTCCGCGCATGACCGAACACATCGTCTACTCGCCCCGGTTGACCGGTGCGCGCACCGAACTGACCCAGGTCGCGGACGAGCGGCAGGCGCTGGCCGAGACCGTCGACTACTACCGGCGCACGTTCGAGCTGAAGTGCGCCGGCTTGACTCCCGCGCAGTTGTCGGAGCGCTCGGTCTCTCCGTCGACGTTGTCGCTGCACGGGCTCGTGCGGCACCTCGCCGCGGTCGAACGGTGGTGGTTCCAGCTCCAGTTCGCGGGCGAGGACGTGCCGAACCTCTACCACTCCGACGACGACCCGGACCTCGAGTTCACGGAGCTGGACGGCGACGTCGAGGAGGCGTTCGCCTTGTGGCACAACGAATGCGAGCGGTCGAGGGAGATCGTCGCGGCGGCGAGCTCGCTGGACGCGACCGGTACCCGGAGGAGCACCGGCACGCCGTTCACGTTGCGCTGGCTGATGTTGCGGACGGTCGGCGAGTACGCGCGCCACTGTGGACAAGCCGACCTGATCCGCGAGCGGATCGACGGCGCGACGGGCGAGTGAACCAGTCCTTTCAGTCCTTGCGGAACCGAATAAGGAGGCCGGAGACGAGCGGAATTGCGATCCAGCAGGCGTAGGCCCAGGTCGTGAAGAACGCGACCGGGATCGACACGGCGAAGGCGGCGATCATCACGCCTGCCCCGCGGTAGGTCCTGCCGAAGAGCTCCGGCGGGGTGTCCGCGCGGTACAGGTGGTGGCGCTGGATCTGCCAGACCATCAGGACGAACACGCTCATCGCGACGACCTGCACGATGGCGTAGAAGACGAAGCGGAATTCGAACGCGCCTTCTTCACCGAGCACCTTCGTGGCGAACGGCATGATCACCTGCATCAGCAGCCAGACGAAGCTGAGCCTGATCAGGCCACTGGTCACCCTGGTGACGTGCTCGAACAGCCGGTGGTGCGCGCGCCAGTGCCCGCCGATGACGGCGAAACTGATCAGGAAGGAGATGTATTCGGACTTGTGATCGCCGAGTGAGTGCAGCAGCTCGGTGCCGGAGAAACCTTCCGGCAGCGGCAGCTCCAGGGCGAGCAGGGTGATGGCGATGGCCACGACGGCGTCCGAGAAGAAGACGAGCCGCTCGGCGGCGAACAACCGTTCCTCGGATGCGGCGGCGGTGTCTTCGCCGGGCGTGGCGTCAGTCATGGTCGGAAAGGGTGCCAGACGCGATCGGGTGACCGAAGCCGAGGTCGCCCGGCGTGGCTCGGCCGGCTCGAAGGCTGGGTTCAGCGGGCTTGGCTGGTCGGCGCGGTTCGGTGTGCTTGGTCTGGCGGACCTGGTTGACGAGCTTGGTCGGCAGGGCGTGGTTTGGCGAGCATGGTCTGGCGGGCGCGGTTCCGTGAGCTTGGTCGGCAGGGCGTGGTCCGGTGAGCCAGGTCCGGCGGGCGCGGTTCCGTGGACTTGGCCAGCAGACGTGGCGAGCGCGGGTCGGCAGGCGCGGCTCGGTGGGCTTGATCGCCGGCGTCGCGCGGGCCGGACGCGGGGTTGACAGGCGCGGTTTGGTGGGCGTGGTCATCAGGCATGGCGAGAGCGAGTCGACAAGCGCTGTTCGGTGGCTTGATCGCCGGCGTCGCGCGGGCCGGACGCGGGGTTGACAGGCGCGGTTTGGTGGGCGTGGTCATCAGGCATGGCGAGAGCGAGTCGACAAGCGCTGTTCGGTGGCTTGATCGCCGGCGTCGCGCGAGGCGAACGCGGGTTGGCGGGCACGGTTCAGTGGACTTGGTCGGTAGATATGGCGAGCCGGGTCGGCAAGCACGATTCGTCGGACTCGATCGGCAAGCGTCGCGCGGGGCGAACACGGGGTCGGCAGGCACGGTTCAGTGGACTTGGTTGGCGAGCGTGCCTCGGCAGCGCGGTTCGGCATGGCCGCGGTTCAGTGGCCATGGTTCGGTCGCCGTGGTCGGCAGGCGTGGCAAGAGCGCGTCCACAGGCGCGGCTTGGCGAGCGTTGTTCAGCGGGCGTGGCTCGGGCCGCGGTTCGGCGTGAGCTCGGTTCCGTGGACTTGGCCAGCAGACGTGGCGAGCGCGGGTCGGCAGGCACGATTCGGTGGGCCTGTTCGGTAGGTGTGGGCCTGGCGAGCGTGGCTCAGCGGGCGCGGTTCGGCATCGGCGGCCAGGCGGGCGTGGTCAGGCCGGCGTGGCCAGGCGGGCGTGGCCAGGCAGCGCGGGCTCACCAAGCGCCGGCTGGGTGGCCACGCTCAGACCCTCCGGCGGGTGACTGCTCAGCCGTGGCCGAGGCTGGGTGCGTGCGATGCTGAGGCCATGACCGTCGACCCCGATTGTGGGCTGTTGTCTCCGGTGCGGGCTGGGACTCCGGCCGAGTCTTCGACTGGCGATGAGGCCTGGTTGCGCGCCATGCTCGACGCCGAAGCCGCGCTGGCGAGAGCGCAGGCTCGGCTCGGCACGGTGCCTTCGGCCGCGGCGGATGCGATCACCGAGGCGGCAGGTAGCGCGCGGATCGACGTCGTCGAGCTGGCGCGGGGGTCGCGGGCGACCGCGAACCCGGTCGTCGGGCTGGTCAAGGCGCTGACGTCGGCCGTCGGGGCGATTGCGCCCGAGGCCGCCGAGTACGTGCACCGCGGCTCGACCAGTCAGGACATCTTCGACACCGCGATGATGCTGGTCGCCGCCCGGACGCTGCAGCCGCTCGCCGACGACCTCGACGCCACCGCCGAGGCCCTGGCCGAGCTGGCCCGCGAGCACCGGGACACGGTCATGGCCGGCCGGACGCTGACGGCGCACGCCGTGCCGACGACGTTCGGCCTCAAGGCCGCCGGCTGGCGGCAGCTGGTGCTGGACGCGGCCGTGCGAGTCCGCCGGGTCCTGGACGGCGGACTGCCCGTCTCCCTGGGCGGCGCGGCCGGAACGCTGGCGGCGTACATGGAGTACGCCCGCCTCGCCGACGCGAGCTCGGGCGACGCCGGGCTGGGCGAGTCCACGCGCGCAGACCATGGGCGGGATGGCGCCGCGCTTGCGGACGCGAAGCCTTCCGCCGGCGGCGCTACGCCCGCCGACGCCGGGCTTGCTGATGCGGTGGCTGCCGACATCGGGGCTGCGGGCGCCGGGCCTGCGGAAGGCGGAGCAGCAAGCGCCGAGCCTGCCGAAGGCGGAGCGGCAAGCGCCGGACCTGCGGAAGGCGCGCCTGCGGGGGCTGGGCCGACCGACGCCGGGTACGCGGAGCGGTTGACCGCTGCCTTCGCCGAGGAGACCGGGCTGGCCGCGCCGGTGCTGCCGTGGCATTCGCTGCGGACGCCGGTCGTGGACCTCGTCGGCGCGCTCGCGTTCGCCGCCGGTGCGCTCGGCAAGCTGGCGGTCGACGTCGTCACGCTCACGCGGACCGAGCTGGGTGAGGTCACCGAACCGGCCGCCGATGGGCGGGGCGGGTCTTCGGCGATGCCGCACAAGCGGAACCCCGTGCTGGCGACGCTGGTGCGCTCGGCCGCGCTGCAGGTGCCCGTGCTGGCCGCGGGGGTCACCCAGTCGATGCTGACCGAGGACGAGCGTTCGGCGGGGGTCTGGCACGCCGAGTGGCAGCTCGTCCGGGAATGCCTGCGGTTGACCGGCGGGGCCGCGCACACGGCCGTCGAGCTGGCGCGTGGGTTGACCGCTCATCCCGGCCGCATGCGGGACAACCTGGCCTCGACGCACGGGCTGATCGTCTCCGAGCGGCTGTCGGCGGTGCTCTCGCCGCTGCTCGGCAAGGCCAAGGCGAAGGAACTGCTCGGGGAGGCGTCCCGGCGGGCGGTTCACGAAGGCCGTCCGCTGCGCGAGGTGCTCGACGCGCTTCCCGCGGTCACCGACGTGCTGACCCCGGCGGCGCTCGACGCCCTGCTGGACCCCGCCGGCTACACGGGCGCGGCCGGCACGCTGGTCGATCGCGCCCTCGGCGACGGCACCACGACAAGTGGAGAGCCTCCGACCTGGGGCGAAGGGCCCGCGAAAATACTTTGAACCGCCTTCGCCGAGTGTCCGTGTAGTGGGTATCAGGCAGCCGCACCGAGCGGCGGAAAACCCTACGGACACAAGGAGAACTTCCATGCTTCGCACGCGCATCGCCGTCTCCGTCGCCGCTGCGGCAGCCGGGCTGGCAGTGCTCACCGCTTGCTCGGGCGCCGAAACCGCACAGCCCGTCGTCGCTCCGGCGGCGGCCGGTGGTACCGGCGGCGGCCAGCAGCTGGGCAACGCAGCCCCGGCGTCGAACGAGTCGAAACTCGTCGTCGCCGATGTCGCCAGCGTGGGCCAGGTGCTCACCGACCAGAACGGCATGACCCTCTACCGGTTCGACAAGGACACGGCCAAGCCGCCGAAGTCCAATTGCGACGGTGACTGCGCCAAGGCCTGGCCGCCGATGCTGGCCACCGGGGACGTGCAGGTCCAGGGGGTCGACAAGAGCCTCGTCGGCAAGGTGACCCGGACCGACGGGACCGAGCAGATCACCGTCGGCGGGTGGGCGCTCTACCGCTACGCCAAGGACACCAAGGCCGGCGACGCGACCGGCCAGGGCGTCGGTGGCGCCTGGTACGCCGCGAACGCCAAGGGTGGCAAGGCCGGCCAGCAGGCCGCGACCGAAGCCGGCGTCGTGAAGCTCAGTGCCAGCAAGATCGACGGCCTCGGCGACGCGATCGTCGACCAGAACGGCATGACGCTCTACCTGTTCACCAAGGACACCAAGAAGGCCAAGACGTCCGCCTGCAACGGCGACTGCGCCAAGACCTGGCCCCCGGTGCTCTCGAACGGCAAGGTCGAACTGCAGGGCATCGACTCGAAGCTGCTCGGCAGCATCAAGCGCGCGGACGGCACCGAGCAGGTCACCATCGGCGGCTGGCCCGTGTACAACTTCTCGAAGGACCTGAAGCCGGGCGACGCGAACGGCATGGGCGTCAACGGCACCTGGTTCGTCATCGAGCCCAACGGGTGCAAGGTCGGCACCACCCCCAGCACTGCCGCCACCAGCCAGGCTCCGGCCAGCAGCGGCAGTACGGGAAGCAGCTCCAACGACTCGTCGGGTGGCTACAGCTACTGACCACCCGAACCCACTGATCTAGTGCGCGAGGCCCGGCGGACGCTCTTCACGAGCGACCTCCGGGCCTTGCTCGTTGCGGTCACGACGCAGGAACGGACGACGACGCCGGGGCGCCTCGGTGTCCGCGACGGCGACGCGGTCGCGGTCGGCGGCGGAACCGTCGACCACCGGGACGCGCTCCGTCACCTGGTCGTTGTCGACGACACGATCGCGGTCGGTGCGCTGCTCGACGACGGTGGGTTCGTCGGCCACCTCGTCTTCTTCGGGCACGAGAATCGTGCGGCGGGCCGGGAAAACAGCGATCAGCAGACCGAGCGCGGCGACACCGAGGTGCAGCCAGGTGTCGGCCGGGCCGAGGTCCATCGGGTTGCCGGCGGTGGCGAACGGGTTATTCGAGATGAGGCCGTCGATCATCATGCCCCAGACGAACAGGGCGCCGTAGCCGATGAACAGCAGCCAGCCGAACGTCCGGGCGCGGCCCGAACCGAACGCGAGCAGGAGGCCGACCACGCCGGTCACGACGCGGACGAGGCTGGTCAGTGGATTGCTCGAGAACCGCCACAACCCGGCGTCGTGGTGGCCGGCGAAGTTCCCGATACCGGTCCTCGTGAATCCGATGATGCCGACGATGATGAACGCGATCCCGGCCAGTCCGGCCAGTACCTGCGCCGGCTGCAGGCCGCGAACCCGGATGCGTGCGCCTTTCGCGTGAGCCATGACTCCAGTCCTTCCCAGCATGTGGTGACGACTGTCACCGCACCCAGGTACCCCGCGACCACTGTGCGCGAAACGAGGCGAAATCCCCCAGACGTCCGATCACTGGCACCGTACCGATGACAACGATGTCGGAAATCGCCGGACCCTCCACAAAGGACCGGCAACCGGCCTACTGGGCGGTGTCGGCCAGCGCGCCGTGCGCGCCCGAGCGCGGCAGCGGCCAGGGCTGGACGCCGCCGGTGGTCTCGACCTGCCGGACGGGCGGTGCCGGGGCCGTGGTGTGCGCGCCGATCCAGGCGAGGACGTCGGGGATCTGGGACTTGAAGGTGTTCATGTTGTGCCCGGCGTCCGGGATGCGCCACGACGAAAACCGCAGTGGCGGACGCACCGCGAGGCGGATTTGGTCGATGGCAAAGCTTTCGTAGCTCTCTTTGTCACCCGCGATGGCCAGGATGTCCACCGGCGACGGGTGCAGGCGCACGTTGAGCCGGACGTTGTTGGCGTCGTTGATGTCCTGCCGGCCGTGGAAGAGGTCCTCGGTCTCGGCGTCGACCTGAGCCTTGTCGTAACCGCTGACGCTGACCGCCTGCCCGTACCACTGCGGGTGCCGGGTCACCAGGTTCATCGCGCAGTACCCGCCGGACGACCAGCCCGCCATCGTCCAGGCGCGGCGGTCCGGCGCCGCGCCGAGCTTCTGCAGCGCCCAGTCCCGCAGGTCCGCGGTCAGGTAGGTGTCGTTCGCGGTGCGGTTGACCTCGTCGACGCACTCGGTGTCGTGGCCGACCTTCGGGACGCCCGTCGGGTCCGGCACGATCACCACGGTCGGGGGCAGCACGCGCTTGCCGATCGCCGCGTCCAGCTGCTCCGGCAGGTGGTAGCCGCCGGTGACGACCTCGGGGCCGGACGGGTAGTTCGGGATCCACTCGATCACCGGGAACTTGAGGTCCTTGAAGCCCGCGTCGAAGTACTGCGGCGGCAGGTAGACGGTGACGTCGCGGGTGAGCTGGGTGCGCCGCCCGGTCACCTTCATGTGGACGACGGTGCCCTTGCCCTCACGAGCGTGCGCCACCGCCGTGTCGCGCAGCTTCTCGAGGTCTTCGCCGTTCTGCGAGGCCTCGGCGTCGGTGCCCTGCGCGGAGTAGACGCCGGTGCCGAGCAGCGAGCCGACCGTCGGGAAGAACCCGCCGATCATGTTGCCACCCATGCCGACGGAGACGACCAAGAAGACGACCGCGAGCAGGATCGTCGCGCTGCGCCACAGGCGCTTGCGCTTCCAGCGGTCCCAGAACCACGGCACCGCGATGATCGCGAGCAGCGTCAGCACGACCACGATGATCATGTTGACCGGCGAGTCCAGCCGGATGCTGCTGAGATGCATGGGACGGGTCCTTCCAGGCGGGCAAAACGCGCGCCCGATGACGGGACTCGCGTATATAGCACGTTTGACCCACCACCTGCGTTGCGGCCCTGTGAGTTCTGTCATAGGGCCGCAACGCGGGACTCGCTCAGCGCTCTCTCAGGAATTCACTTCGCGAAGGCGCGCGTCAGCACCGTGATCGCCTGCGTGATCGCGGCTTCGGCGGCGTGGGTTTCGCGCATCGCGTTCACCATCACGAAGTCGTGGATGATGCCCTGGTACCGCACGGCCGTGACGGGCACGCCGGCCTGACGCAGCTTCGCCGCGTACGCCTCGCCCTCGTCGCGGAGGACGTCGGCCTCGCCGGTGATCACCAGTGCCGGCGGCAGCCCGGAAAGCTCTTCCAGCGACGCGCGCAGCGGGGACGCGGTGATCTCCGCGCGCTGGGCGGGGTCGGTCGTGTACTGGTCCCAGAACCACTTCATGCCCTCACGGCCGAGGAAGTAGCCCTCGGCGAACTTCGTGTACGACTCGGTGTCGAAGTTCGCGTCGGTGACCGGGTAGAAGAGCACCTGCTGCCGGAAGGTGACGTCGCCGCGCCGCTTGGCGAGGATCGTCAGCGCCGCGGTCATGTTCCCGCCGACCGAGTCGCCCGCGACGGCGATGCGCGAGGGGTCCAGACCCTTCTCGGCACCGTGCTCGGCGACCCACTTCGCCACGGCGTAGCTCTGCTCGATCGCGACCGGGTAGCGCGCCTCCGGCGAGCGGTCGTACTCCGGGAAGACGACGGCGGCACCGGTACCGGCGGCCAGCTCGCGCACCAGGCGCTGGTGCGTGTGGAAGTCGCCGAACACCCAGCCCGCGCCGTGGACGTAGACGATCACCGGCAGCGGCCCGGAAACACCCGCGGGGCGGACGATCCGGGTCTCGACCTCGCCGGTCGGGCCACCCGGCACCCGAAGCACCTCGATCTCGGCGTCGGCCATGGCGACCTCGCCGTCCTGGACACCGTCGACGGCCTTGCGCCCCTCTTCCGGCGGCAGCTGGAACAGGTACGGCGGCTGGTCGGTGGCCTCGGCGAACGCCTGCGCGGCCGGTTCCAGGGCGAGGTGGTGCGGGTTGGCGGTCATGTCTGCCTCCTCGGGGCGGGTGGAACAACCTGATGGCGCAAAGGTAGCTCTCAACTAAGTTGTGCACAACTGAATGACGTCCAATGAGATTAAGGGCACTTAGGTTGCACCGCCACGCCGTGGCCGGGATCATGGAGAGTTACGAGAGAGGAGGCGCCATGGCATCGCTGCGACTGGACGACCAGCTCTGCTTCGGGCTGTACTCGGCGTCGCGCGCGGTGACGTCGCTGTACCGGGTCATCCTGGAGGACCTCGACCTGACCTACCCCCAGTACCTGGTCATGCTGGCGCTCTGGGAGCAGGACAACCGGCTGGTCAAGGAACTCGGCGCCGAGCTGAACCTCGACTCGGGCACACTCTCGCCGCTGCTCAAGCGGCTGCACGCGGCCGGGCTGGTCGAGCGGAACCGGCAGCAGGACGACGAGCGCGCGGTCATGGTCAGCCTCAGCGACGCCGGGAAGGCGCTGCGGGAGAAGGCCGTGAACCTCCCGGACGTCATCGGCGACGCGATGGGGCTCGACGCGGCCGGGCTCGCCCGGATGCGCGCCGAACTGGACCGTTTGACGGAGACCGTGAACGCCTACCGCGAGGCCCTGACGCCGGCTGGATAGCATGGTCGGCAAGCCACTCAGGGGGCGAGCATGATCAACCACGACGACGCGCTCAAGGCCGTCGAAAGCAGCCTCGACCGGCCGTCGGCGGCCCGGATCTACGACTACTTCATCGGCGGGAACACGAACTACGCGATCGATCGCGCGTTCGCCGAGAAGGTCCGCGCGCGGCTGCCGCTCATGGGCGACTACTGCCTGACCAGCCGGCAGTTCCTCGGCCGCGCCGTGCGCGAGTGCGTGCGCGCCGGGATCCGGCAGTTCGTCGACATCGGCTCCGGCCTGCCGACGGCGGGCAACGTCCACGAAGTCGCCGACGAGACGCGCGAAGAGCTCGACACGCGCGTGCTCTACATCGACAACGAGCCGATCGCCCTCGCGCACTCGACACTGCTGCTCGCCGACACCGCCGACCCCGGACGCCACCACGCGATCGCCGCGGACTTCCTGCAGCCCGAGGACCTCTGGGACCGCGTGACCGCTTCGGGCATCATCAACGTGCGCGAGCCGGTGGCGCTGGTGATCAACGCCGTCATGCACTTCATCAAGGACGACCAGAACCCCGACCGGCTGCTCGCCTTCTACCGCCGGAAGCTCGCCCCCGGATCGCTGCTGGTGCTGTCGCAGATGACCAACGAGAACCCGGTCAACGACGACGAGCGGCAGGCGCTGATCGACCTGCTCGAGTACTACGAGACCACGACCAACCCGGGTTTCCTGCGCCCGATGGCCGAGTTCGAACGCTTCTTCGGCGACTGGCCGATGCTGGCGCCCGGGCTCGTCTACGCGCCGGCGTGGCACCCGGACGCCCACACCGTGTTCGCCGCGTCGCCGTCCGAGTCGCGGGTGATCGGCGGCATCGCCCGCAAGCCCTGATCCACCTGGCTTCCACCCCCGGGTTGACGCTCCGGGGCGCCGGCGCGAGCACCGTGGTGCGCACGCACCGCGGAAGGGAACGCTCGTGAACAGCTCGGTCAACGTCCTCGTCGGACTCGTCGTCGTGGCCTGGATCCTGTGGCGCCAGACGCAGAAGCGCCCGGTCCGGGAGGACCGCAGGCCGGCCGTGCTGCTGATCCTGCTGGTGCTCGGGGTGCTCCAGCTGAGCACCTTCTTCAAGAACGCGACGTCGTCGGGCCCGGTGATCGGCCTGCTCGTCGGCAGCCTGGTGCTGGCCGCGGGGTTCGGGGTCGTCCGCGGGTACACCGTGCGGCTCTGGCGCCAGGACGGGCAGCTGTTCCGCCAGGGCACCTGGCTCACGATCGTGCTGTGGCTGGCCGGCATCGGTGTCCACATCGGACTCGACGCGCTGATCGACAGCAGCGCGAAGGGCCTGGGCACCGCGTCGATCCTGCTGTACCTGGCCGTCTCGCTGGGCACGCAGCGGCTGGTCGTCCAGTCGCGCGCGAACCACGCCGTGCGCGTCTAGGACGCTTCGCGCAGCCCTTCCAGCACGTCGAGGACGGCGCTCTTGCCCAGGTCCACGGCTTTGCGCAGGACTTCGGGATCACGTTCCAGCACCGCCACGTCCGGCGAGCCCATCGGCGGCCGGACGCTGAGGATGCGCGGGTCGCTCGCGAGGATCTCCTCGTCTTCGACGTCCCGGCGGTAGGTGTCGTGCCAGGCGGCGATCGTGCCCGGCGCCTGGCGGCGCAGGAACCGCGGCACGACGACGTCCTGCACCCGCGGCGGCCGCAGCGGCAGCTCGTCGGCGCGGCGGGTGCGCAGCACCAGGACATCGGTCGAGTTCTGGGCGAGCGCGGTGCGGAACGGGATCGGCTCGGCCACCCCGGCGTCGACGAACCGGCGCCCGGCCATCGGGATCGGCGGCCCGGCCAGCACCGGCATGCAGGACGACGCGGCGAGCGAGACCTTGACCGCGTCGACGTCGTCGATGAACGGGTGCAGGTCGGTGGACTCGCCGGTGTCGGCGTCGGTGGCCAGCGGGTGGAACGTCACCGGGTTGGCCAGGATCGCCGGGAAGTCCATCGGCTCCAGCACCGAATAGACCTGGTGGACGAGGTACTCGAGGTCGATCACCGCGCGGCCGCGCAGGGTGTGCAGCGGGTTGATGATCCGGCGCATGACCACCGGGTTCCACCAGGTCCGCACCCCCGTCGACGAGCGGCCGCAGAGCAGCCAGGCGCCGTTCAGCGCGCCGGCCGACGAGCCGTAGACGGCGTCGAACGCGGGCGTGATCCCCAGTTCGTCCAACGCCAGGACCATGCCGCTCGAATAGGTGCCACGGCTGCTCCCGCCTTCGATGGCCAGCGCGAGGCGCCGGCCGTCCGTGCGTTCGCCCGGGACACTGCCGGTCGCCATCCGTTCGGAGATCAGTTCGAGTACCGGGTGCACTCCTCCCATCCTGGTCTTTTACGCCGATTCGTCGACCCGTTTTGCGTCACTCGGCAGGGTGAAGTGATGCGCGCCTCGTTGCACTGCACCTAGTTGCATAGCACTCTCGGAGCATGGCCCTGGAGCACGCGATCCTCGTTTCGCTGTCCGAGCGCGCCGGCTCGGGCTACGAGCTCACGCGCCGCTTCGAGAAGTCGATCGGGCTCTTCTGGAGCGCCACCCACCAGCAGATCTACCGCGTGCTGAAGCGGATGGAAGAGGCCGCCTGGGTGGGCGTCGACGTCGTCACGCAGTCGGGGCGGCCGGACAAGAAGGTCTACACGGTCAGCGAAGGCGGACGCGCCGAACTCGTCCGCTGGCTCGCCGAGCCGGACCCGTCGGCCGGGCCGGTCGAACTCGCGGTGAAGATCCGCGGCGCCACCTTCGGCGATCCCGGCGCCGTCGCGGCCGAGATCGTCCGGCACCGCGCGGCGCACGCCGAGCGCCTCGACGTCTACCGGCAGATCGAGAAGCGCGACTTCCCCGCCCCGGCCGGTCTCGAAGGCCGGCACCTGCACCAGTACCTGGTCCTGCGCGGCGGCATCCGCGTCGAGGAGGGCCAGGTCGAGTGGTTCGACGAAGTGCTCGCCGCTCTCCACCACGAGAAGGACGCCTGATGAGCCCCTACCCGAACTTGCTGGCCCCGCTGGATCTCGGCTTCACGACCCTGCGCAACCGCGTGCTCATGGGCTCGATGCACACCGGACTCGAGGACCGGGCCGCGCACTTCCCCGAGCTGGCCGAGTACTACGCCGAGCGCGCCCGCGGCGGCGTCGGGCTGATCGTCACCGGCGGGTTCGCGCCGAACCGCACCGGCTGGCTGCTGCCGCTCGCGTCGAAGCTGACGACGTCCGCCGAGGCGCGGCAGCACCGGCAGCTCACCGCGCCGGTGCACGAGGCGGGCGGCAAGATCGCGCTGCAGATCCTGCACGCGGGCCGCTACGCCTACCACCCGCTGAGCGTGTCCGCGTCGAGCCGCAAGGCGCCGATCAACCCGTTCCGGCCACGGGCGCTGACCGGTTACGGCGTGCACCAGCAGATCCGCGCCTTCGCCGACTGTGCGGCTCTCGCCCGCGAAGCGGGTTACGACGGCGTCGAGATCATGGGGTCCGAGGGTTACCTGATCAACCAGTTCCTGGCCGAGCGCACCAACAAACGCACCGACGCCTGGGGTGGCAGCCCGGAGAACCGCCGCCGGTTCGCCGTCGAAATCGTGCGGCGGACACGCGAGAAGGTCGGCGACGACTTCATCATCATCTACCGGCTCTCCATGCTCGACCTCGTGCCGGGCGGCCAGCGCTGGGAGGACGTCGTCGCGCTCGCGAAGGACGTCGAGGCCGCCGGGGCGACGATCATCAACACCGGCATCGGCTGGCACGAGGCCCGGGTGCCGACGATCGTCACGTCGGTGCCGCGCGCCGCGTTCACCTGGGTCACCGGGAAGCTCAAGCCGCACGTCGGGATCCCGGTGGTGACGTCGAACCGGATCAACATGCCGCAGGTGGCCGAGGAGGCCCTGGCGAGCGGCGACGCCGACCTCGTGTCGATGGCCCGGCCGTTCCTCGCCGATCCCGAGTGGATCCGGAAGGCCGAGAGCGGGCGCGAGGACGAGATCAACACCTGCATCGCCTGCAACCAGGCCTGTCTCGACCACGCGTTCAAGCGCAAGCTGGTGTCCTGCATGGTGAATCCGCGCGCCGGCCACGAGACGACGTTGACGCTGGCTCCGGCCCGCCGCTCGAAGCACGTCGCCGTCGTCGGCGCCGGGCCCGCCGGGCTGTCGTCCGCCACCGCGCTCGCCGAGCGCGGCCACCGCGTCGAACTGTTCGAAGCGGACGACGAGATCGGCGGCCAGTTCGGCATCGCGCGGAAGATCCCCGGCAAGGAGGAGTTCGCCGAGACGATCCGCTACTACCGGCGGCGGCTCGAGGTGACCGGCGTGAAGCTGCACCTCGGCACCCGCGTCACCGCGGCGGAGCTGGCGGACTTCGACGAGGTCGTCGTGGCCACCGGCGTCGCGCCGCGGGTGCCGTCGCTGCCCGGCATCGACCACCCGAAGGTGCTGTCGTACGTGGACGTCGTCCGGCACGGCAAGCCGGTCGGTGACCGGGTCGCGGTGATCGGCGCCGGCGGGATCGGCGTCGACGTCAGCGAGTTCCTGACGCACACGGACTCCCCCGCGCTGGACCTCGACGCGTGGATGGCCGAGTGGGGTGTCACCGATCCCGAACAGGCGCCCGGCGGGCTCGCCGAGCCGAAGCCCGAGCCGTCGCCGCGGCAGGTCTACCTGCTGCAGCGCAAGAAGTCCGGGATCGGCGCCGGGCTCGGCAAGACGTCCGGCTGGGTGCACCGGGCCGCGCTGAAGGCGAAGGGCGTCGAACGGATTCCCGGCGTCACCTACGACCGGATCGACGACGCCGGCCTGCACATCACCGTCGACGGCCGGGCGCGGCTGCTGGAGGTCGACACCGTCGTCGTCTGCGCCGGTCAGGAGCCGGTGCGGGACCTGGCCGACGAGCTGACGGCCTCGGGGCGGCCGGTGCACGTGATCGGCGGGGCCGACGTCGCCGCCGAACTCGACGCGAAACGCGCGATCGACCAGGGAACGCGGCTCGCGGCCGCGCTGTAGCCCGGGATGCCTTCCGCACTGGCAGGATGAACCCCGTGCGAGACGTATGCGTGATCGGGCTCGGGCTGATCGGCGGGTCGTTGCTGCGCGCGGCGGCCGCGAGCGGCCGCACGGCGTGGGGAGCGGCGGTTTCCGAAGTGGACGCCGACGCGGCGAGCAGAGCGGGGTTCGACGTCACGACCGACGTCGAGGCCGCGCTGCACCGGGCGGCCGCGGACGACGCGCTGGTGGTCATGGCCGTGCCGCTGCCGGCCGTCGAGGACCTGCTGCGCCTGGTCGCCCAGCACGCTTCGCACTGCCTGCTCACCGACGTCACCAGCGTGAAGGCGCCGGTGCTCGACGCCGTCCGCCGCCGGGTGCCGTACACGCGGTACGTCGGCGGGCACCCGATGGCCGGGACGTCGCATTCGGGCTGGCTGGCCAGCGACGCTTCGCTGTTCCGCGGCGCCGCCTGGGTGGTCGCCGTCGAAGAGGACACGGACCTCGAAGCCTGGGCCGAGGTGGCGCAGCTGGTGCTCGACCTCGGCGCGCACGTCGTGCCGCTGCCCGCGGAGTCGCACGACGAGGCCGTCGCGCGGATCTCGCACCTGCCGCACCTGTTCGCCGCGATCCTCGCCACCATCGGCGCCGAGGGCGGCCCGCTGGCGATGTCGCTCGCGGCCGGCTCCTACCGCGACGGGACGCGGGTCGCGGGGTCGAACCCGCACCTCGTGCGCGCGATGACCGAAGGCAACCGGGACGCGCTGCTCCCGATCGTCGACGAAGCACTCGGCCGGCTGGGCGCCGCGCGCGGCTCGCTGGCGTCGACCGGCGGCCTGGCGGCGACGATCAACGCGGGACACGAAGGCGCGCAAGCGCTTGCGGCCAGCCTGGACGTCGAGCGGGCGGGCGTCCGGATCAGCCTGTCCGCTCCGGACGCCCGCGACGGCCTGATCGCGCTCGGCGAGCGCGGCGGCCGGATCACCGGCCTCTCGGACGGGATCGCGACCGGCGAGGTCCAGTAGTCCGTGAAGGCCACATCGAGGGACTCGGAGTCCCTCGATGTGGCCTTCACGGACTTGGGAACCTACTGGGCCGGCGGGGCGGGCGGCGGGTTGTCCGGCGTGTCGTCGAACTTGTTGAGGAAGTCCTTCGCCTTCTCGACGCCGCCGTCGATCTGCGAGTCGTGGCCGGCGAACTTCGACTTCGCGAAGTCGGCCGCCTTGTCGAGCCCCTGCTCGATCTTGTCGTTGTGCTCGCGCAGGGCCTCTTCGGCCTTGCCCTTCAACGCGTCGAAGTCGATTCCCATGGGTGCATTGAACAGCACTCGCGTCAGGTACGCCTGTGCTCGGGCAGAAACCGCCTGACCAGCCGCAACGGCGTGTGTTCGACCAGGTCCGGCCCGCGGACCGCGTCGAACGCCGACTCGAGCTGGTCGACCACCCCGGCCAGCTGCTCGCTGTCGGGCAGCGGCACCGATTCCGGCGTCCGCTGCTCGCGGATCGACGACGCCAGCTCGTCGAGCGCGGCGGTGATCAGCTCGACGTCGGCCGGGGCCGGTGGTGTCACCCCGCGCCCGATCGTCACGCCGACCTCCGTCACGGCGTCGGCGACCCGTTCCTGCGCGGCGATGACCGGCCACCACGCCACCGCCTGGCGGCCGTTGGCCGACGGCTCGACGACCACCTGCTGGAACGCCGTCCGCAGGTCGGCCAGCGACCGGTAGGCACCGCGCCGGGCCCGGGACCGCGCCAGCCGCGCGTCCCCCGACGACGACTCGACCAGGGCGTGCTCGACGTACTTCGCGACGGCGTCCAGCCCGTCGGCCAGCCGGCCGCCGACCTGGGGACGACGGCTGCCGGGCCACAGCAGGTAACCGAAGACCAGGACGATCACGCAGCCCAGCACCGTGTCGACCAGCCGCGCGACGACGACGTCCCAGCTCCCGGTGTTCGCCAGGTCCATCTGCAGGATGATCAACGGCGTCACGAACGCGCTGAGGATGCCGTAGTTGCGCACCTTCCCGACCGCGACGCCGCCGGCGAAGATCGCGATCAGCGCCACCAGGATCCAGCCGCGGCCGCCCGCGGCGAGCACCACGGCACCGATCCCGACGCCGGCGACCGTGCCGATCCCGCGCAGCACCGCGCGGCCGAAGACCGAGCCGAAGTCCGGCTTGAGCACGATCCCCACGGTCAGGGTGATCCAGTACGAGCGTTCCAGCGGCACGAGCAGCCCGACGACCTCGGCGATCGCGACGCACAGCGTCAGCCGGGCCGCGGCGATCCAGGTCAGCGGGCCGGACGCGAGCGAGCCCGCCCACGTGCGCAGGCGCCGGTACCAGGGCGTCCGCTCCCGGCGTTTCCGGTCGTCACCCTTCCCGATCCGGACCAGGCCGGCGTACAGGGCGGCCAGCAGCGGGTCGGCGTCGTCGTCCGGTTCCGGCGGCGGCTCGGGCAGCGGCTGGCTCGCCAGCACCGCGGCCGACAGCGCGACGAAGTGGTCGATGACCTCGCCGGACACGCGACGCCCGGCGTTGACGATCGCCACCGACGCCTCGACCGCGGGTGTCGTCGCCGAGAGCAGGTTGAGCAGCCGGCGGTAGGCGGCGTCGCGGCCGGACAGCCACGAGCGCGCGGTGAGCAGCTGGTCGTAGGCGGTGTTCATGGCCGTGGTCAGCCGGTGGCGGGCCACCCGCGAGACGGCCTCGTCGTCCGCCGAGAGCATCGCGGCCAGCTCGACGTAGACGTGCGCGACGGCGCTGCGTTCGGCGCTGGTCGCGCGGACCGTCCAGGTGACGAGCGCGACCAGCATGCTCCAGACGGCGCCGATGCAGAAGCAGCCCAGCAGGATCTCGACGCGCACGCCGGTCGCGTGCTGGCCGGTGCCGAGCACGCAGAACACGAACATCTGCAGCCCGGCGACCGAGGCGTTGCTGCCGGCCGCGCTGATCAGCGCGGACACCGCGGCGACCAGGATCACCGCGGGCACGGACAGCGCGGGCGTGCCGCCGGTGAGCAGGCCGACGACGTAGCCGGCGGTCGCGGCGAGCGTCGCGCCGCCGCGGCGTCGCGCGCGGTAGCGGTACGGGCCCGCCGACTCGGACAGGACGGCGGGCAGGGCACCGGTCGAGATCAGGGCGCCCACGGCGATGTCGCCCGCCGCGTAACCCACGGCCAGCGGGACGGCGAGCGCGATCACGGCCCGGGCGACCATGTTCCAGGGCACCGGGACCGGCTTGCTCCGCAACAGCTGGACCAGCCAGTGCGGCGCGGCGATGTCGGGGCGCGGGGTGCTCACGCCCCCATCTTGACCTACGCTGCCGGAAGCGCTTAATTATCAACCTGTCAACAACGTGGGAGGTTCCGGTGGGCCGCAAGTACTCCTTCGAGGTCAACCGCACGAGCACCGCGCCGCCGTCGGCGTTGTTCGCGCGGGAAGCCGACGGCCCGCGCTGGGCGGAGTGGGGAAAGCCACTGATCATCCAGGCCGGCTGGGTGCGACAGGGCACCGAGGAGCCGAACGGTGTCGGCGCCGTTCGCGCGGTCGGCCTGTGGCCGGTGCTGATCAAGGAGGAGACGGTCGAGTACGAGCAGGACCACCGGCACGTCTACACGTTCTTCGGGGCCAACCCGATCAAGGACTACCGGGCCGAGGTGTTCTTCACCCCGACCGTCGACGGCGGCACACACCTGCGCTGGACCGGCTCGTTCACCGAGCCCGTGCGCGGCAGCGGCCCGATCCTGGCCGCCGGGCTCAAGAGCGCCATCAAGCTGTTCTCGGCGAAGCTGGTCAAGGCGGCCGAAACCGGGCACTGACCTGGGTGCGTCAGGCCACACAAGATCGTTTGACGCAACTTCACACCCCACTCCAACGTCACTCTTTCGGGTAGTCATCGACTACCCTTCGAAAGGGGGGCGTGGGAATGTTCCGCAAGAAGCGACACGGAAGAGTGACAGCGGCGGTGGCCGCGGCGGCTGTAGTGCTCTCGGCGCTCACGGCGTGTTCGAGCGCCCAGCCGGCGCCACCCGAACCCAGCCAGCCGAACCCGGCTCCCGGTGGCGGGCCCGGTTCGACGCCCGCGGCGCCCTACGCGTTCGGCACCGTGCAGCAGAAGGCGCCCGCCGCCGCGAACGGCGAGGTCCAGGTCGTCCGCAGGATCACCACCGACAAGCCGTACGTCTTCCTCACGATGGACGACGGCGCGGTCAAGGACCCGGACGCGCTCAAGCTGATGCAGCAGTCCGGCACGCACCCGGTGCTGTTCCTGAACCAGAAGTACGTGAAGGGCCACGAGGCCTACTTCAAGCAGATCCTCGACGCGACCGGCGCGACGCTCGGCGACCACACGGTCGACCACCCGAACCTCAAGGGCAAGCCGTTCGAGTTCCAGCGCAAGGAGATCTGCGACGACGCCGACGACTTCCAGAAGAGCCTCGGCGTGCGGCCGTCGCTGTTCCGGCCGCCGTTCGGCAACTACGACCACACCACGCTGCGCGCGGCGGCCGCGTGCGGGATGCGCGTCGCGGTGCTGTGGACGGCCGCGGTCAACGACGGGCACGTCCAGTTCCAGGCCGGCGACAAGCTCAAGCCGGGCGACATCGTGCTGATGCACTTCCGGAAGACCTTCAAAGAGGACTACACGGCGTTCGTCGAGCAGGCGAAGAAGGACGGGCTCACCCCCGTCCCCCTCGCCGACTTCCTCGGCTGACCGCTAGAGCACCACGGTCGGCGTGACGACGGTCCGGCGGCACGTCACGTCACCGAGGTGCACCAGGATCTGCGTGGTCCCGCGGGGCACGTTGTCGAGCACGAACCGGCCGCCTTCGTCGGCGGTCGTGGACGTCGTCCCGTGCTCGGCGACGCGCACCTCGACGCCGTACTGGCCGGCCGGCACCAGCCAGCCGTCGATGCGGTGCTGCTTGCCGATCTTGGTCAGGTTGATCATCACGGTCAGGTCGCTGACGGTGAAGGTGATCGTGCCGGTGCCGCTGCCGCGCACGCCGGCCAGGTTGTCGAGCCGTTCCCAGCGGGCGACCTCGACGTCGAGGTCCTCCAGCGCGAGCGCGAACTGGACCCGCTGCACCAGGTCGTCCGGCACCGGATCGAGCTCGTCGAGCAGGCGGCCGATGTCGGCCAGCAGGATTTCGTCGTCCGCGGAGGCCGTGCCTCCCGGTGCCCCGACTTCGTTCATCGGCTGCCCCCTTCACTGGCGAGGAGATCGCGCATCTGGTCGAGGCAGCGCCCTCTGGTCGGTCCGACGCTGCCGCGCGGCATCCGCAACGCTTCGGCGACGAGCTGGTACTCCGCGCGGCCCGCGAGAACGGTCAGCCGGAGCAACTCCTGACAGCGGTTGGGCAGCCGGACGAAGGCGCGCCAGACCCGGCGATCGCGGTCGGCGCGGACGGCTTCGTCTTCGGGAGCCGGTTGGGTGCTGGGCATGGCTTCGGCCACCTCGTCGCTCAGCGGGACGGGTTGCATGCGGCGGCCGTGGGGGTGCGTCGCCTCGCGCCGGGTCGTGGTGATCAACCAGGCGGCGAGAGCCTTGGGATCACGCAGCTTTCCGAGCTGGCTGAAGAGGGCGAGCCACACCGTCTGGACCACGTCCTCGGCGACCGACCGGTCGAGGCCGTTCGCCCTGGCGACGTGCCAGACGAGCGGGGTGAGCTCGTCGACCAGGCGGGCCATCGCCTGGCGGTCGCCTTCTCTCGCCGCGTGCATGCAGGCGGCATGCAGCTCGGCGCCGGTCAGGCCCTCCCAAGGAGGATCAACCTCTGCGGTTTGCACGTCGGTCACCGTATCTGCCCCTCTTCGCAAACGTCTTCGAGTCGGCTTCGGCAGTATCGCGGGTCCTTCGGGGGGAAGGAGCGTGCAGGAGGATCTGGGATACATCAATTCTCTTACTTCGTCGGTCGCTCTCGGTCAACGGCTTCGTGGGAGGTACCGGCCGACGCGCACCCGCGCCGACCGGTACTCCCCTCCCTCACGGGCCCGCTCCCCAACGGACCCCGCCGGATGACCCCTCCCCCGAAGGGCACCCGGCCGACGGCGTCCGGGGGCCCCCTCGGCTCCCGGCCACCGCGTTTTCCTCCGAACCCGGCAACCCCCTGCCCGATCCGATCTCCGTGCTTGGCTGCCCCACAGGACGCGGTGGGGGGACCCCCAGATACACGAATGCCGAAGTTTTTTCGAAGCTTGACGGAATGCGGCTACTTGATCACCGAGAGTGCGGTGGCAAGCGTTTGCGCCCAGCGCGCGTAGCCCGCCGGCCCGGGGTGGAAGCGGTCCGAGGCGAAGGCCGCGGGGTCGAGGAGGTCGGGCGCCATCGGCACGTGGGTGACGCCGGGAACCCGCGCCACGGCGGCGGCCGCCGCGTCGAGCGCGGTGGACCGGGCCGCGAGGACGTCCCGCAGCGGCCGCGGGAGTGCCGGGAACCGGGACATCGGCGGCACCCCGGCGAGGACGACGTCCACCGGGCCGAGGCGGCGTCGCAGGTCGACGACCAGGGCCAGTAGGTCCCGGCGGTAGCCCGCGGCGGTCCGCAGCTCGATCGTGTCGTTGACGCCGAGGGCGATCACGACGAGATCGGCCGGCCGCACTTCCGGCGCCAGCTCGGCGCGGACGGTCCGGGCGTTGGCCCCGGTCCGGCCGACCGCCTGCCAGCGCACGGCCCGGCCGTCCTTCGCGAGTTCACGGGCGAGGCAGCCGGTCAGCGCCTCGTCGTGGGTGGCCGCGCCGACGCCGTCCACAGTGGATTCGCCGAGGACGGCCAGCCGGACGGGCTCGCCGGCGCCGTCGACGAGACCCTCGGCGGGCCCGGCGGCCCCGGGCAGCCGCGGTGTCGTCCGCTTGACGTACAGGGCTTGAGCGGCGAGAAGGATGAGCACGCCTCGACGTTAGCTGGCGCTGTTCTTCGCGTCGCGGAACTTGTGCCAGCGCTCGTACATGCCGTTGAGCTCCTCGAGCATGAACGACAGGAAGTCCCGCATCTCGGCGAGCCGTTCGCCGGCCGGCGAACCCTCACCGAGGGCTTCGATGCCGTTCTCGGCGGCGTCGCGCCACATGATGATCATGCGGTCGCGCTTGAGGAACGTGGCGTACCAGAGGTCGTCGAAGAGGCGGTAGTGGTCGCGGCGCTCGCCGGGCTCGCGCTCCTTGGCGACCAGGCCGACCTGCTCCAGGAACCGCACGGCGCCGGAGACGGCCGCCGGGCTGACCGACAGCTGCGAGGCCAGGTCGGCCGCGGTCAGCCGGCCTTCGTCGGTGGTCATCAGGGCCGCGAACACCCGCGCGGACATGCGCTGCATCCCGATCTGCGAAAGCACGAGCGCGAGGCTCTCGACGTACCGGCGGACGGCGTCTTCATCCCTCTTCGTGTCAGGCGTCGTCATCGGCCCATCCTCCCGTACCGGTCCGGCAAGATCACTCCATCCAGACATTTTCTTAACTTCACAACTTCGTGAAATCAGTGTAGCTTCCGAAGCATGGAAAATGCCATCGCGATCTCCGGCTTGCACAAGTCGTTCGGCCGGACCAAGGCCTTGGACGGCCTCGATCTGCAGGTACCTACTGGGGAAGTACACGGTTTCCTCGGCCCGAACGGCGCCGGGAAGTCGACCACCGTCCGGGTCCTGCTCGGCCTGCTGCACGCGGATTCGGGGGACGTCCGCCTGCTCGGCGGCGACCCCTGGAAGGACGCGGCGAGCCTGCACCGCCGCCTGGCCTACGTGCCCGGCGACGTCAACCTCTGGCCCAACCTCTCCGGCGGCGAGGTGATCGACCTGCTCGGCCGGCTGCGCGGCGGGCTCGACGAGAAGCGCCGCGCCGAGCTGATCGAGCGGTTCGACCTCGACCCGAAGAAGAAGGGGCGGACGTACTCGAAGGGCAACCGGCAGAAGGTGGCCATCGTCGCCGCGCTCGCGTCGCGGGTCGACCTGCTGATCCTCGACGAGCCGACGTCCGGCCTCGACCCGCTGATGGAGGCGACGTTCCAGTACGCCATCCAGGAGGAGCGCGAACAGGGCCGCACCGTGCTGCTCTCCAGCCACATCCTTGCCGAGGTCGAGGCGCTGTGCGACAAGGTGAGCATCATCCGCAACGGCCGCACCGTCGAGTCGGGCACCCTCGCCGAGCTGCGGCACCTGACCCGGACGTCGATCACCGCCGAGCTGGCCGGACCGCCCAACGGGCTGGCGAAGCTGGAGAACATCCACGACCTGAAGGTCGACGGCAACCGCGTCCGGTTCGACGTCGAAACCCGCTCGCTCGACGAAGCGCTGCGCCGGCTGACCCAGGTCGGCGTGCGGAGCCTGGTCAGCCAGCCGCCGACGCTGGAAGAGCTGTTCCTGCGGCACTACACCACCGAGGCGAGCGCGAAATGACCGCGACCCTCTCCCGTGAAGCCGAGGCCGCGCCCGCGCACGAACTGGCCGGCACCTGGCACCTGACGCGCCTCGCGCTGCGCCGCGACCGCGTGATCCTGCCGATCTGGATCGTGCTGCTCAGCATCGTCCCGGCCAGCACCGTCAAGACGTTCGCGCAGTTCTACCCGACGGCCGCCGACCGGGCCGGGCTGCAGGCGGGCGCGACCGCCAACCCGTCGTACGCGCTGCTCTACGGCCCGCCGTTCGACCTGACCACCGCCGGCGGGTTCATCGCCTGGCGCATGTGCGGGTTCCTGGCCCTGCTGATCGGGCTGATGGCGGTCTTCACCGTCACGCGGCACACCCGCGCCGAGGAGGACTCCGGGCGGGCCGAGCTGCTCGCGGCCGCGGTCGTCGGCCGGTACGCGGCGTTGACCGCCGGCGTGCTGGTGTCCGCCGGGGCGAGCGTGCTGATCGGGCTGATCCAGGTCGGCTCGATGGTCGGCGCGGGCCTGCCTTCGGCCGGTTCGCTCGCCTTCGGCGCGTCGATCGCGCTGGCCGGGCTGGTGTTCACCGCCGTCGCGGCGGTCGCCGTCCAGCTCGCGGAGTACTCGCGCACGGCCAACGGGATCGGCACGGCCGTGGTCGGCGCCGCGTTCCTGCTGCGCGGCGCCGGTGACTCCACTGTGGACGCTCGCTGGCTGTCGTGGCTTTCGCCGATCGGCTGGGTGCAGCAGATCCGCGCGTTCGCCGTCGAACGCTGGTGGGTGCTGCTGCTGCCGGTGGCGCTGACCCTGGTGGTCGGCGCGGTGGCCTACTGGCTGCTGCCCCGCCGTGACGTCGGGGTCGGCTTCCTGCCGCCGCGCCCGGGCCCGCCGCGCGCGGCCGCGAGCCTGCGGTCCCCGCTGGCGCTGGCGTGGCGGCTGCACCGCGGCCCGCTGCTCGGCTGGACCATCGGGATGGCCGTGGTCGGCGCGGTGTTCGGCTCGATCGCCAGCGGCATCGGCGGCCTGGTCGGCTCGAGCCCGCAGGCGCTGCAGATCATGGAACGGCTCGGCGGCGCGCACAGCCTCACGCAGGCGTTCCTCGCCACGATGGCCGGCATGTTCGCCATGGTCGCGTCGCTGTACGGCATCCAGGCGGTGCTGCGGATGCGAGGCGAGGAGACAGCGATCCGGCTCGAACCGGTGCTGGCGACCAGCGTCGGCCGGCTGCGCTGGGCAGGCGGCCACCTGCTGTTCGCCTTCTTCGGCACGGCGCTGCTCCTGCTGGCCGGCGGCCTCTTCCTGGGGCTGGCCAACGGCCTGCGCACCCACGACGTCGGCGGCTCGGTCGGCGACATGCTGAGCGGGATGCTCGTCCAGCTGCCCGCGACGTGGGTGGTGATCGCGCTGGCGGTGACGATCTTCGGGCTGCTGCCGGCCTACTCGGCCGCGGCCTGGGGCGTCGGCGCCTTGGCGCTGCTGATCAGCCTGCTCGGCCCGATCCTCGACCTGCCGCAGGGCGCGCTGGACGTCTCGCCGTTCCAGCACCCGCCGAAGATCCCGGGCCACGCGTTCGTGGCGACACCGCTCGTCTGGCTCCTCGTGGTCACGGCCGTCGCGCTGGGCGCGGGGCTGGCCGGCTGGCGGCGCCGCGACGTCGGCTAGTCAGTCCGCGCTGGTGGCCACCAGTGAGGTCGACGTCGGGGTCGGCGTGGACGTCGGCGCGGGCGGCGAGACCGTCACCTGCACGACCGTGGTCGAGGTGACCGGCGGCGAGGTTTCGACGTCGGTCACCGTCGCGGCCGGGGGTGCCGGGGCCGTCACGGTGACCGGTACCACGGTGGTCGAAGGAGTCGGTGGCGGGCCGCTGACCTGCGGCGACTTGACGGTCGGCCGACCCGCGACGAGCAGCGCGGCCACGAGCAGTCCGGTGGCGAAGCCCGCCAGCCCGATGACGATGGCGGAGCCCCAGCTGGGTCGGGTGGACATCCGGCACCCCCTCGCAACGCGAAGCGCAGGTACGAGGAAACTCGCGTCGATCTTAGCTCTTGTTACACACTGTTCGCATTGAGTGTATTTGACTCAACTTTGTTGCATCCGCTGCACTCATGTGCCAGGTTCACGATCATGGGGGCGTTGCGGAACCAGGACTTCCGGCGACTGTGGCTGGCCGATCTGGTGAGCCAGCTCGGCAGCCGGATCGACGTACTGGCCGTGCCCCTGCTCGCGACCACCGCGCTCGGCGCGTCGGTCTTCGAGGTCTCGCTGCTGCGGACCGCCGAGAGCCTTCCCTACCTGGTGCTCGGCCTGCAGGCGGGCGCGTGGTGCGACCGCGTGCGCCACCGCCCGGTGCTGATCGCCGCGGACTTCGGCCGGGCCGCGCTGATCGGCTCGATCCCGGTCGCCGCGTGGTTCGGCGTCCTCGGGCTGCCGCAGCTGCTGGCGGTCGTCTTCGGCGTCGGCTTCCTGACGATGTTCTTCGACATCGCCCACCAGACGTACCTGCCGCGGCTGGTGCCGCGCGAGCAGCTGCCGGACGCCAACGCCCGCCTCGCGACGAACCTGTCGATGGCCGCGGTGGCGGGCCCGAGCGCGGCCGGGTTCATCGTGCAGGCCCTCGGGAACGCCACGGCGCTGGCCGCCGACGCCCTCAGCTACCTGTGGTCGGCCCTGTGGCTGCGCCGGATCAGGACGCCCGACGTGCGGCCGGAACCCCGGGAGCGGCACCTGCTGCGCGAGATCGGCGCGGGCCTGCGGGTGGTCCGCGGCCACCCGATCCTGCGGGCCATCAGCGCGTACTACGCGTGCACGAGCTTCTTCCAGTCGATGCACCTGGCGATCGTGATCGTCTTCCTCAGCCGGGACCTCGGCCTCGCGCCCTGGGTGATCGGCCTGCTCAGCACGTCCTCGCTGACCGGCGCGCTCGCGGCCGGGCTCACCGCGCGCCGGCTCGGCGACGGCGTCGGCCCGGTGCGCGCGTTCCTGGGCGGCTCCCTGCTGTTCGGCCTGGTCTACCAGCTCTACCCGCTCACCGACCGCGGCTGGGCCCTCGCCTGCTACGTCGTCGCCGGGTTCGGGTCGAGCTACGGCGTGATCGTCAAGAGCGTCTTCGGCACGAGCTTCCAGCAGGCGATCACCCCGCCGGACCTGCTGGGCCGGGTCAACGCGACCACGCGGACGCTGATCTACGGCGTCATCCCGCTCGGCAGCCTCGCCGGGGGCGGGCTGGCGGGCGTGCTCGGCATGCGGGCCACGCTGCACGTCGCGGCCGCCGGGATCCTCGTGTCGGTCGCGCTCCTGGCACCGCTGCGGAAGCTGCGCGACCTGCCGGTCACGGCGTCCTGAGGCCGTCGACGACCACGCGGACCAGGTGCCGGCTCCCCGGCGCGTACCGCTCGACGGCGAGGCAGCCGACGATGAGCGCGCGCAGGTCGTCCCCGTCGATGTCGGCGCGGACGGCGCCGGCGGCCTGGGCGCGTTCGAGCAGGACGGCGAAGGCGACGCGGAAGTCGTCACCCGCGTCGGCCTTGAAGCCGATGCCGGTGGACTCGGTCAAGGCGTCGCAGAGGGCGCGGTTGAGCGAAGCCTGCTTGATGACGCGGACGAAGTAGTCGAAGAACACCTCGCCGGGGTCGTCGGCGGCGGCGAGGGCGCGCGCCTCCTCGGCGAACTGGTTGATGCGCTCGAGGACGACGGCCCGGAAGAGCGCTTCCTTGCTGGGGAAGTGCCGGTAGACGGTGCCGGCCCCGACCCCGGCCAGCCGCGCGATGTCGTCGAGGGGCACCGCCAGCCCCTCGGCGGCGAACGCCTCTTCGGCGGCAGCCAGGACCTTCGCCCGGTTGCGCCGCGCGTCCGCGCGCAGGCCGGTTTTCTCCATCAAGATCCTCCTCGTTGACAACCGGAACGATGGCTCCGTATTATCGTAAGCGGGTGCACCGTTCCGATTCAACGCCCATCTTCCCAGGAGCATTCCGATGCCACGTACCGTGCCCGAAATCGTCGAAGTCGTCCGCCACGCCCTGGAGACGATCGACGCCTCGGCCCTCTCGGACGTCTTCGCCGAAGACGCCGTCTACGAGCTGCCCTTCCGGTCCGAACGCATCGAGGGCCGCGACGCGATCCTGGCGGCCCTGACCGCGGGCGGTGTCCGCGGCCGCGCGCTGGGCTTGGAGAAGACCGAGGTCACCGTGACCTTGTCGGCGACGGGCTTCGTGCTGGAGCTGGTCGCTGTCGGCCGCACGTTCCGGTTCCCGTCGTCGGTGGGCATCGTGACGGTGGCGGACGGCCAGATCACGTCGTACCGCGACTACCCGAACACCGCGGGCGTGTCCTCGGCGGCGCGGGCCGTGTTCGACGCGTTCCTGGCGGCGTCCGTCGAGAACCGCTGGGACGACCTCGCCGACCTGTACGCCGAGGACGTCGTGATCGAGATGCCCTTCACCCCGGCGGGGGTCGAACGCTTCACGAAGGGCCGCGAGGAGCTGCGGCGCCGGTTCCGGGCCGCGGCCGCGGTCCGGCGGATCGTCAAGGCGGACAACGTGGTGGTGCACGAGACGGCCGACCCGGCGGTGCTGGTGGCGGAGTTCGACCTGCACCAGGAGCTGGGCGGCGAGACCTTCGCCGTGTCGTACGTGATGGTCATGACGGTCGACGGCGGCCGGATCACGTACTCCCGCGACTACGCGGACACCGCCGCGTCGGCGGAGCGGATCCGCCGGTTCAGGGAGTCCTCGCCTGCCGGCCAGTGACCGCCCGGCCGCGCCCCGGGCCGGCCCAAGTCGTCAGGGAGTCGTCGCCTGCTGGCTCGTCGGGGGGATGAACAGGCGGTGGAACGTGCTGCTCGTGAACTGCCACACCCCCGGGATCAGCAGGATGCCGGCCAGCGCGAACACCGGGAAGATCAGCCGCTTCTCGACCTTCTTGCCCGTCCGGAAGCGCAGGGCGCGCGGGGGCCGGATCTCGTACCAGGTCTCGCCCGCGATGGGCACCGGGAAGAGGAACGGGCAGCCGGCCTCCGTCAGGGCGTCGCCGAGGCAGTGGGTCAGGCAGCCGGCCGCGACCGCGATGCCCAGCCAGCCGGTGATCGACTCCAGCTCGCCCGCGCGATCCGGTGGGGCGGTGAAGAACCACCACGCCACCGCCGCGCCGCTCACCGGCAGCAGCCAGTCGCCAAGTGCGCCTTCCGCCAGCATCAACCCGAAGATCACCACGCCGACCACGGCCCAGGGGCCACCCGTTTCGGTGGCCCACGACGTCAGCGCGCCGAGGCCGGCCGCGAACAGGACGGTGTGGGAGAGGTGGCGGTGCTTGCCCGTGACGTTCTCGTCGCGGGGGCCCTTGGTCAGGGCGTAGATGCCCGCCGAGACGCGGCGCAGCACCCAAGAGAGGGCTCCGGTCAGCCAGCCCAGGAGACGGGACGCGCTGGCGCCGGGGTGGTCCAGGTCGGGCAGCAGGGCGAAGCCCGCCGTTGTCGCGGCGAAGACCACCGCTTGGTGCACCGAACCCGCGCCGACCGCGGGCGCGATGGCGAGCCCCGCGCACCAGCCGGTCAGGGCATGCGTGCGCCCCATCATCGTGCCGCCCCCAGGTCCGCGAACCGAATCAACCCGCAGGACCGTAGCGGGGGATCAGGCTTGCGGGTCTTCCGACACGCTCAGGTGTTCGGCCACGCCGGTGAGCTCGATCACCCGGCTGACGGCCGGGCTCGGGACCACCGCGAGCTGGACGTCCTGCTCGCCGGCCTGACGCTGGGCGCGGAGCACCACGTTCAGCGCGGAGGAATCGAAGAAGGTCACCCCGGTCAGATCGGCCACGACCCGCTGCGCGCGCTTGTCCGCGATCAGGCCGGCCAAGGCCTCCTGCAGCTGCGGACTGGTGAGCAGGTCGAGCTCGCCGGTGACCACCACCCGGGGCTCCGTCGCTTCGGTGTCCAGCGTGATGCCGAACCCGGGCGGGGTGGCGTTCTGGTCGGCTGCGGGCATGCAGTTTCTCCTCGTCAGGCGCTGCTCCTGCGCCGGGTACGCGCCTGTTGTCTCAAGCGGCAACCGTGTCACCGTGGCTTCCACGGCCCGGGGCAGGACCCCGGCGCAGGCGCGAGGATCGACCCCGCACCGGACACGGTCAAGGCAACTCCGGGGCCAACCCTAACCCAGTGAGCGACCGAGCCCGCCACGGCCGCCACCCTTTCGCGCGGAGTGCTCACGTGCGATCCGATCCTGCCTGTTCAGGGTGCTGCAGGGAGCCTTCTTCAGTGCGCACCGACGGCCTTCCTGGCCGCCCTGCGCTGACGGAGGAACAGCTGCCGCCGTTCGATCTCACCGAGGCCACCCCAGATGCCGTAGGGCTCCTGTACGGTCATCGCGTGCGCACGGCACTGGGCCAGCACCGGGCAGGCCTGGCAGATGGCCTTCGCCCGCGCCTCACGCCGCTCCCGCGCCGAACCCCGCTCGTTGTCCGTGTGGAAGAAGAGGCTGCTGTCCGCACCCCGGCACGAGCCGCGCAGCTGCCATTCCCACTCTTCAGCAACCACATTGGGCAGCCGGCTCACGTCAGCCATGTCGTCCCTGCCTTTCCCAGGATCAGCACGTCGACCGCTATGTGCCCGCCGGTGGAGCGGATCAAACCCGGGTTTGGTTTGCTCACCCCACGGGCATCTCGCTGACCGGGCGTGAGGGACACCGCCAGTCACCCAGCGCGAGTGCGGAGAAAGGAACAAACGTGGAGGACAACGCCCCGCTCGTGCCGGAGGGCGCACAGGTCATCGAGGTGCGGACGGCCGCGATCCCGCACGTCGTGCCGACGCTGCGGACCATCGTGGCCGACATCGCGATGCGCCAGGACTTCGACCTCGACGCCGTCGAGGACCTGCGGATGGCGGTGGACGAGGCCTGCTCGCTGCTGCTGCCCGCCAGTGCGGACGGCAAGCTCACCTGTGTCTTCTCGTGGCGCGGGCCGCGCATCGAGGTCTCGGTGTCCGTCCTGTCGGATTCGCCCGAACACGGCGACGACACCGGACTGTCCTGGCAGCTGCTGACCGCGCTCGCGACCTCGGCCGAGCGCACCGTGACCCCCGAGGACGGGCGCTACCTGTCCCGGGTCGACCTCGTCCGGGAGAGCCAGGCGGCCGGCTCGTGACCGATCCCGCCGGGAGCAGGAACAGCGGGAACGACCTCGACGTCGGCGAGCTGTTCACCCAACTCGCCGGTCTGCCGGCGGACTCCCCGCAACGGGAGCGCATCCGGGACACCCTGGTGCGGAACCACCTCGAACTCGCGCGCAACCTGGCGCGCAAGTTCCGCAACCGCGACGAGGCGATGGAGGACCTGGTCCAGATCGCCACGGTCGGGCTGATCCACGCCGTCGACCGGTTCGACCCGGCGCAGGGCACCGACTTCCTGGCGTTCGCGGTGCCCACCATCTCCGGCGAGCTGCGGCACCACTTCCGGGACAACAGCTGGTCGGTGCGGGTGCCGCGGCGGCTCAAGGAGCTGAACGCGAACATCTCCGCCGCGCGCGAAGAACTCACCGTGCAGCTCTCGCGCGCGCCGCGGCCGAGTGAGATCGCGTCCCGGCTCGGGGTGCCGATCGAGGACGTCTACGAGGGCCTTCGCGCTGGTCAAGGCCGTTACGGCGCGTCGCTCGACCACCTGCTGGAGAACGCGGCGCACACGCGCTTCGGGGCGCCGGACGCCGAGCTGGGCCAGGCCGAGCTGCGGGAGGCGCTGCGGCCGATGCTGGACAGCCTGCCGGAACGCGAACGCAAGATCGTCGCGCTGCGGTTCGGCTCGGGGATGAGCCAGTCGGACATCGCGCGCCGGGTCGGGGTCTCCCAGATGCAGGTGTCGCGGTTGCTGGCTGCGACCTTGAAGAAGCTGCGTTCGGGCCTGGACGAATCCGAGCTCGCCGACGGCACCTGATTAGCTGTTCGCGAGCTTGGGTACTTCGCGGACAGTACCGAAACTCACTGGGAGGGGGACCCGATGACGACGTCGAAGATGCCGCAGCGCATGGCTGTGCAGGCCGCCCCGCTGACGGTGCTTCTCCCGGCCGATGTCACCGCCCCGGCGCTGGCCCGCCACGAGGTCCGCAAGGCCATGCTCGGCTTCGGCCTGTGCGAAGGCCAGCTGGACGACGTCCTGCTGGCGGCCTCGGAGCTGGTCACCAACGCCTTCGAGCACGGCGAGCGCCC
Organism: Amycolatopsis sp. NPDC049252; assembly: GCF_043197175.1. Lineage (NCBI taxonomy): Bacteria > Bacillati > Actinomycetota > Actinomycetes > Pseudonocardiales > Pseudonocardiaceae > Amycolatopsis > Amycolatopsis sp. NPDC049252. The sequence continues at coordinate 88,279 of NZ_JBICSQ010000002.1, read as the reverse complement.
CGAGCGGATGGAGCTGGAGTACACCGGCAGCCGGTTGACGCTGCGGGTGTACGACGTCGGCCGGAGGCTGCCCGAGCTGCGGGCGCCGTCACCGGCCAAGGCCCGCAGCCGCGGGCTGGTGCTGGTCCAGGCGCTGTCCGAAGACTGGGGTTTCGAGGTCTGCGACGGCGGCAAGTACGTCTGGGCGGTCTTCCGGATCCCGGACGTTTCATAGCAATTCGCGGGCGGCTTGGGTCTCCCCGATCCGCTGCCGGAACGGCTTGCGGTCCAGCGCCTCGACGAGGGCGTCCAGCAGGGCGCGCAGCGAATGCGGAAGCTCGGCTTCGAGCGCGTCCCACGCCTCGTTCGTCGCGGTCCACTCCCCCTCTAGCAGGGGCAGCAGGTCGCGCGTCTTCGGCGTGAGCGAGACGATCCGCTGCCGCGCGTCGGCGCCCGGCTCGAGGGCGACCAGGCCGGCGCGGCTCATCTGCGCGACGGTCTGGCTGGCCGCCGAGTGCGTCACGCGCATCTCGGCGGCGAGGTCGCGGATGGCCAGCGGTCCCTTCGCGAGCAGCGCGCGGACGACCGCCGAGTACCGCGGCCGGTAGTCCTCGACGCCGATGTCGGCGAGGAACTGCGCGACGTCGCCGTCGAGCAGCTCGAGGACGTGGCGCAGGCGGGTCCCCAGCCCGTCCGGACCCGAAGTCATGGCCATGACGGCCGATCATAGGTGTGCTTGGATCGCGGCATGGAGAACCGGAAGATCACCCGTCTCGGCCGTGAGGTGTCGGTCGTCGGGCTCGGCTGCTGGCAGCTCGGCGCGGACTGGGGCGAGGTCGACGAGAACGACGCCCTCGCCGTGCTGCACGCGGCGGCCGACGCGGGCGTCACCTTCTTCGACACCGCGGACGTCTACGGCGACGGCCGCAGCGAGCGGCTGGTCGGCCGCTTCCGCGCGGACCACCCGGACGTGTTCGTGGCGACCAAGATGGGCCGCCGGGTCGAGCAGGTGCCGGAGAACTACGTCGCCGCGCACTTCCGCGAATGGAACGACCGGTCGCGCCGCAACCTCGGCGTGGACACCCTGGACCTGGTCCAGCTGCACTGCCCGCCGACGCCGGTGTACTCCACGGACGCCGTGTACGACGCCCTCGACGCGATGGTGGACGAGGGCCGGATCAAGGCGTACGGCGTGAGCGTCGAGACCTGCGACGAGGCGCTGGCCGCCCTGGCGCGGCCGAACGTCGCGTCGGTGCAGATCATCCTCAACTGCCTGCGGCTCAAGCCGCTGGAGCGCGTGCTGCCGGCGGCGACGGACGCGGGCGCCGGGATCATCGCGCGGGTGCCGCTGGCGTCCGGGCTGCTGTCCGGGCGCTACACGGCGAGCACGACGTTCGCCGCGGACGACCACCGGAACTTCAACCGGAACGGTGAAGCCTTCGACGTCGGGGAGACCTTCGCCGGCGTGCCCTACGACGTCGGGCTAGAGGCCGTCGAGCGGCTGCGCGGGCTGGTGCCGGAGGGGCAGACACTGGCGCAGTTCGCGTTGCGCTGGATCCTCGACCAGCCGGGCGTGAGCACGGTCATCCCGGGCGCGCGCAACGCCGCGCAGGCCACGGCGAACACCGCCGCGGCCGCACTGGCGCCGTTGCCCGAAGAGGCGGCGGCCGGGGTCCGCGCGACGTACGAGGAGCTCATCCGTCCGCTGGTGCACGATCGCTGGTAGGCCCGGCATGATGGGCCGATGATGACGCCCGAAGAGCTCCTGACGACGACCAGGACGGTCCGCAAACGGCTCGACCTCGACCGGCCGGTGCCGATCGACCTGGTGAAGCACTGCATACAGGTCGCGTTGCAGGCGCCCAGTGGCTCGAACACCCAGCGCTGGCAGTGGCTGGTCGTCACCGACGCGGACCAGCGGGCGGCCCTCGGCTCGATCTACGGCCGCGCCTGCCACGAGTACCTGGAGTCGGGCAACGCGGCGGGCAAGCTCTTCGCGGACGACCCCGAGCGGGCCCCGGTGCAGCAGCGGGTCGGCTCCAGCGTCGCCTACCTGGCCGACAGGATGGGCGACGTCCCGGTCCTGGTGGTCCCCTGCCTGGAGACGGCCTCGGACGAGCTGCCGGCGGGCAACCAGGCGGGCCTGTGGGCGTCGCTGCTGCCCGCGGTGTGGAGCTTCATGCTGGCGGCCCGCTCGGTGACGCTGGGCACGGCGTGGACGACGCTGCACCTGAAGTACGAGCAGGAGGCGGCGGAGGTGCTGGGGCTGCCGAAGAACGTGCACCAGGCGGCCCTGATCCCGACGGCGTTCTACACGGGCGAGACGTTCAAGCCGGCGGCGCGGCAGCCGCTGGAGGAGGTCCTGCACGTCGATCGCTGGTGAGCCGGACGCCATGAAGGCCTCCTTGCCGGGGCGAAGGGGGACGTCGGCAAGGAGGCCGTTCACGGCCTTTCGGCCGTCAGGTGGCTCTGGCGGTTCAGCCGGTGTACGCCTTGAAGATGTTCGTGAACTCGTACGTCGACTGGGAAATCCCCGAGCAGTACGCCACCGCGCCGCCGCCGGGGCAGCCGCCGTTGTCGCGGCCCGCCGACCAGAAGCCGATGCTCGCCACGTGGTTCGACTGGGCGTAGGCCAGCAACTGCCGGGCGGCGGCCTGGTCGGTGACCGAGCCCGTGTCGTTGCGGCCGATCATCGGCGTCAAGCCCAGCATGGCCTTGATCTCCGCGTCGGATTTCGACGGCCAGATCGTCTTCAGCTGCCCCAGGGTCGCGTTGGCCGCGGAGATCAGCGCGTCACCCCACGAGCCGCTGTAACCGAAGTCCATCAGCATCGGGTTGACGACCACGTTCAGCCCGCGTGACGCCGCGTCCTGCAGGATCGACACCGAGAACGGGTCCATCCCGTAGTCCTGGCCCTGGATCCGCAGCGTGTAGCTGATGTGCGTGCCACGTTGCTGCTGCAGCCGCAGGAGCGCCTGGTTGACCGTCGCCGTCGGGATCGACGCCTCGACGTCGACGTCCAGGCTGTTGCTGCCCACCGCGTCCAGCGTCTTCACGTACGCGTTGTAGAGCGCGTCCACCGAGCCGCAGACGTTCTCGAGGTACGGGCCCAGCGCGCCGCCCGAAGCCACCGTGACGCCGCCGCCGAGACCGCGCAACGCGTTGACGTCGTTGATGATCCGCGCATCCAGCAGCGGGACGGTGCCGCCCCACTGCGGGTCGCAGCCGAGGCTGCTGCCGAGCGCGAAGGCGAGCGTGAAGTTCTTCTGGCCGGTCGCGTCGGCCACCGAGACCAGCGACGGCGTCGCCATCGTGATGTCGATGTACGGCGACACGCGCGCGCTGCCCCCACCCGGCGGCGTGGTGGTGGTGGTGGTGGTGGTCGTCGGAGGTGTGGTGGGAGTCGTGGTCGGTGTGGTGGTGCCGCCGCACGGCTGGCCGTTCAGCTTGCAGTTCGCCGGCAGGCCGCTGCCGCTGACCAGGAACCCGAAGCTCGTGGACGCGCCGGCCGCGACGGTCCCGTTGTACTCGCGGTTGGCGAACGAGTGGTGCGAGCCGCTGGCCGTGTCGAGAGCGTCCCAATAGGACCCGAGCGTCGAGCCGGCCGGCAGGTCGAACTCCAGCTTCCAGCTCGTCAGCGCGGACGAGCCCGCGCTGATCGTGTACTTGGCCTGGTAACCGGAACCCCAGTCGGAATCGGTGGAGAACACCGCCGACGGGGAGGTGGCGGCCGTCGCGGGTGAGACGACGAGCAGTGCCGCCGCCGGGAGCACGACGGCCGCGAGCGCGGCGAGGGCGAGTTTCGACTTCACGGCTTCCCCCTCAGCGCACGGTCAGGGTGAGACGCTGGATGCCCCAGGCGTCGGCTTGGGAGCCCGGCAGCCAGACGTCGACGATGTCGTCCTTGATCCAGCTGCCGATGTCGGCCGCGTAGCACTCGCCGTACCCCGGGACGGAGAACCTGGTGCCCCACGGGATGTTCCGCGCGTCGACCGCGCAGAACCCGGGCCCGGCGCTGTACCCGAGCGCCGTCTGCGCGACGTCGTTGTAGGACGTGACGCGGTAGCTGAGGGTCGTGCCCGCCGGGATCCGGTAGGCCGCGAGCCGGTTGCCGCCGTCGAGGCGGTAGGCGGTGGAGATCTGGCCGAGCGAGCCGGGCGAGTTGTCCTCGGCCGTCATCGCGTAGAGCTGGTAGTTCGCGTTCTGGCAGGGGCTCGCGTCGGTGACCGTGAGCGTCGGCTGGCCCCAGTCGCTGATCCACTGCAGGGCCTGGCCGTTGCGGAACGCGCGATAGGCCTTGGCGCCGCTGACGCGGGCGAAGGTGAAGGTCACCTTGCCGTCGGCGCCGAGGCCGCCGTTGACCGAGCCGGGCGCGGGCAGCCGGTTGGTCACGTCGACGGCACCGACGAGCGTGCCGGGGCCGTGGCCGCCGGTGACCGGGCGGTCGGGGATCGGGCCGGTGTAGAAGTGCTGGCACGCGGGCAAAGCCGCGGCGGACGCCGGGCCGGCGGGAGCGACGAGAAGGCTGCCGGCGGCGAAGGCCGTCAAAGCGAAGAGCCGGGAGAAGCGCATGACGGGGAGACCTCCATGGCGGGGACCGGGGCGGAGGTGACGCAGGTGGGAGGCGCGGGTTCGCCGCGAAACCGACGTTAAGTGGCCTGGACCACACAGTCAATAGGTCTAGACCTTTTAGTTTCCCGGTAGCCCGAACGGCCCAAGTCCGGGTCAGAGGTAGCTGACCAGCAGGTCGGCTATCCGGGCGGGGTTGCTCAGTGGCGCGCAGTGCGGGCCGTCGACCTCGTCCGGCGTGAGGCCGAGCCGTTCACCCGCGATGCGGCGCTGGAAGTCGGGTGTGAAGAACCGGTCGTCGCGGCAGAGCACCACCCGGGTCGGGACGTCCGGGTGCGCGGGCAGCGGCCACGGCTCGTCCCACTCCTTGCTCACCTGGTCCCGCACCCGCTCCTGGCACTCTTCAGCCAGCGAAGGCGAGACGCCGTTGAAGTACGTCTCGGCTTCGCTCAGCCCGGCCGGCGCCGCGAAACCCGTGTTCCCCCACCACCGCCCCGGCTGCTCCCCCGGCGCCGGGATCATCCCGGCCAGGTACACCAGCACCCGCGCCCGCACCTTCGCCGCGACCAGCGGCGCGGTGAACCCGCCGTACGAATGCCCGACGACCGCGACGTCCGTGCGGTCGCCCAACGCGGCCAGCACGGTCTCGGTGAACTCCGTGAGCCCGGCCGCCGGGTCGGTGATCGGCAGGTCCGGGGTGACCGCGTCGTGGCCGCGGGCCTCGAGCTCGGGCACCAGCCGGTGGAAGTCCCAGCCGCTGCCCCCGCCGCCGTGGATCAGCGCGAACGTCGTCATGCCGGCGAGCTCAGCAGCGGCGGAGCATGTCCGTCAAGGCGGTCTTCTCGCCCTGGGTCACGGTCAGGCCGTAGTAGTGCTTCACGACGATCCAGTCGGTCGCGTAGGTGCACCAGAACGCCACGAGCGGCGGCTTCCACTGGTCCGGTGCCTTGTCGCTCTTCTGCTGGTTCAGGTTGTCGGTGACGGCGAACAGCTGCGGCCGGGTCAGGTCATTGGCGAACTGCCCGCGCTTCTCGGTCGTCCACGACTTCGCGCCGCTCGCCCAGGCCTGCCCGAGCGGGACCATGTGGTCGATGTCGAGGTCGGTCGGCTTGGTCCACGTCTCGTCGTCGTAAACGCTTTTCCAGGTACCGGAGGTCGCCCGGCATTCCTTGTCCGTCTTGACGTCCACGCCGGCGCGCTTCAGCACGACTTCGCGGGTGTCACAGCTTGCCCCCTGGCTCGCCCAGTGCGGGAACTTCTCACGGGAGTAGCCGTCCATGGACGTCCGCGCGGCGATGGTCAGCTCACCGAGCTGCTTCGCCGCGTCGGCGGCGTCGACCGGGACCGGCGCCGCGGACGACGACGATGACGTCGGTGACGCGGACGGCGTCGCGCCGGCACCTCTGCTCGTCACCCAGTACCCGAAGAGCGCGACCGCCAGGATCGCGACTACCAGCAGGATCCGCTGCGTCACGCTGAGCCGAAAGCTGCGGGTCGCCAAGATTTTCTCCTCTCACCTGGGGGTCCGCGCGGCGTAGTCTCGCTGCTGTCGACGAGGGACAACCGCGCCGACACGACGACCTGGCACGAATGTGATCTCGCCCACCCACGGCGGGGATGTCACATCGAGCCCATGAACTGCGACTACCGGAGCAGGACGAGCCGGAGGGAGCAGGCCGATGCCCGGTCGGCTGAAGAAGTGGAACTCGAACTTCGACGACTACCTGCAGCGCAAAGCCGCCGAGGGCGGCAACGTCGTCGCCATGGCCCGGATGGGTGCGGCGATGCGCGAACGCGGGGACCTCGACGAGGCCGAGTCATGGTTCCGCAAGGCCGCGATGGGCGGTGACCGGACGTCGATGACGGCGTTGGCGCACCTGCTCCACGAACGCGGCCTGCTGGAAGACGCCGAGCGCTGGTTCCACGAGGCGGCGCTGGCCGGCGACCCCCACGGCATGCTGAACCTCGCGCGGTCCTACGAGCGGCGGGGCAAGCGCGACGACGCCCAGCACTGGTTCGGCGAGGCCGCGCGCACCGGCGACCTGTCCTCGATGGCCGCGCTGGGGCACCTGCTGCGCGAGCAGGGGAAGACCGACGAGGCCGAGTCGTGGCTGCGGCAGGCCGCCGACGCGGGCTTCACCGGCGCGATGATCGACCTCGGCATCCTGCTGCGCGACCGCGGCCAGGCGGCGGAGGCCGCCCGCTGGTGGCGCTCGGCCGTGCTGGCCGGCGACCTCGGGGGCGCGTGCCAGCTGGGCAGGCAGGCCGAACGGCTGGGCCGGCCCGGGGACGCCGAGACCTGGTACCGGCAGGGTGCGACCGGCGGCAACGTCGAGGCCGTCGTCCGGCTCGGGTTGCTGCTGCACCGCCGCGGCGACCTCGAAGAGGCCGAGAGCTGGTACCTCGACGCCGCCGAGCACGGCGACCCGGCCGCGATGACCAACCTCGGCGTCCTGGCCCGCAACCGCGGGGACGAGGGTGAGGCCGCGGCCTGGTACCGCAAGGCCGCCGAGCACGGCAGCGTGCCCGCCCTGACCAACCTGGGACACCTCGCCGAGCACCGGGACGACCTCTCCGAGGCCGAGCACTGGTTCCGCCGCGCGGCCGAAACCGGTGACGTCCAGGGCATGCTGAGCCTGGCCCGGATGCTGCGCTCGCGGGGCGCCGCCCATGAGGCCGAGCTGTGGCTAGCCCGCGCGGAGCACGCCCAGGGAGACCACGAGCACCAGCACTGAATCCGGATGAACGAGCGGAAAGTGACGCTCTGCTGACCCGAACGGACCAGGAATCACCCGGGTAGATCTATTGTGTGATCCAACTCACACCTCTAGCCTGGGATGGCTCCCACCACCGAGCAGCTGCCGAGGAAGTGCCGCGATGCCGTGGTCACCGAATCACCCCGACTCCGTCGACGCTCTCTTCGAGCGCCGCCGGGCGCCGGTCCTCGCCCTGGCCGACGACGCCAGGACGGTCGCGGAAGCCTGCCACGGGATGTCCCGGCGCTTCCACCGCGGCGGCAAGCTCGTCGTCTTCGGCAACGGCGGCCCGAGCACCGACGCCCAGCACGTGGCCGTGGAGTTCGTGCACCCGGTGATCGTCGGCAAGCGCGCGCTGCCGGCCATCTCGCTGACCGCCGACGTCGCGACCGTCACCGGTGTCGCCAACCGCGTCGGCCTCGCGGACGTCTTCGCCCACCAGCTGCGGATCCTCGGCGAGCCCGCCGACATCGCGCTGGGTATCTCCACCGACGGCGAGTGCGTCAATGTCCAACGAGCCCTCGAAACCGCCCGTGACCTCGGCATGCTCACCGTCGCCCTGACGGGTGGTAACGGCGGCGCGATTGCCGCGACTACTGGGCTGGACCACGTCTTCATCGCTCGCTCGGGTGACCCCCGGGTCGTCAAGGAGGTGCACGTGACCACCTACCACGTGTTGTGGGAGCTGGTGCACGTCTTCTTCGAGCAACCCGGCGTCCTGACCCCGGAGGTGGCGCCGTGAGCGCCCATGAGGCCGACAGAGTCGCCACCCCCGTCTGCCACGACGGGGTGTGCATCACCTGCTCGGACACCGCGGTCGAAGTGACCGTGGTCGAACTCCTGGACCTCGGGTTCGCAGTCGTGGAAACCGGCTCCGGCCGGGAAGAGGTGAGTGTGGCGCTGGTTTCGGCCGGCGTCGGCGACCGAATCCTGGTGCACGCCGGAGAAGCCATCGCTCGTCTGGAGAATTCCTAGCCGAGGAGTTGACGCGCCATGACGCGGGAACACACCCCCGTGGGCGCGGACGGTCTCGAAGCGCTGTACCCGTTCCTGTACGCGGGGACCAGTGACGTCGACGCCGTCCTCGATCAGGTCGAAAAGTCCACTGTGGACAAAGTGCACGAGATCGTCGCCCTGCGGGCGAGGGTGCTGGCGGCCGACCGCGAGCGCCTCTTCGCGTGCGCGCAGGACGTCGCGCGCGCGTTCGCCGGCGGCGGCCGGCTGCTCGCGTTCGGCAACGGTGGCAGCTCGACCGACGCCCAGGACCTCGCGAGCCTGTTCCTCAGCCCGGCGGGGGACGCGCGCCCCCTGCCCGCGTTCGGGCTGACGAACGACATCGCGGTGGTGACCGCCCTGTCCAACGACATCGGGTTCGACGTCGTGTTCGCCCGGCAGCTGGCCGCGTTCGGGCGTCCCGGCGACATCGCGGTGGGCCTGTCCACCAGCGGGAACTCCGCGAACCTGTTGCGCGCCTTCGACGAAGCCGCCCGGCGCGGCATGGTGACCGTCGGCATCTCCGGTTACGACGGGGGGAAGATGGCCGAGCTCGACAGCGTCGACCACCTCTTCGTCGTCCCGTCGCCTTCCGTGCACCGCATCCAGGAAGCCCAGACGACCCTTTACCACGCGCTGTGGGAACTCACCCTCGGTGCACTCGACGACCTCGGGGTTGATCAGCCGTGACGCATGCCCAGCAAGAAGAGAAGCCCATCCACATCCTCTGGATCAACGCCGGCCTGTCGTGCGACGGTGACTCCGTCGCGCTGACCGCCGCCACGCAACCGAGCATCGAGGAAATCGTCCTCGGCGCCTTGCCCGGCCTGCCCAAGATCGCGGTCCACTGGCCGTTGATCGACTTCGAGTGCGGCCCCGAGACGGGGGCCGACACGTTCATCGAGTGGTTCCACAAGGCCGACCGCGGTGAGCTGGACCCGTTCGTTCTGGTCGTCGAGGGGTCGATCCCGAACGAATCGATCAAGGAAGAGGGTTACTGGTGCGGCTTCGGGAACAACCCCGAGACCGGCCAGCCGATGACGACCAGCGAATGGCTGGACCGGCTGACCCCCAAGGCACTGGCGGTGATGGCGGTCGGCACCTGCGCCACCTACGGCGGCATCCACGCCATGGAGGGCAACCCGACCGGCGCCATGGGCGTGCCCGACTACCTGGGCTGGGACTGGAAGTCCGGCGCCGGCATCCCGATCGTCTGCGTGCCCGGCTGCCCGACCCACCCGGACAACCTGTCCGAGACCATCGTCTACCTGCTCTACCAGGCCGCCGGCCAGGCGCCGATGATCCCGCTCGACGACCACCTGCGGCCGCAGTGGCTCTTCGGCGCGACCGTGCACGAGGGCTGCGACCGCGGCGGCTACTACGAGCAGGGGCAGTTCGCCGACACCTACGACTCCCCCAAGTGCCTGGTGAAGCTGGGCTGCTGGGGCCCGGTCGTGAAGTGCAACGTGCCCAAGCGCGGCTGGATCAACGGCGTCGGCGGCTGCCCGAACGTCGGCGGCATCTGCATCGGCTGCACCATGCCCGGCTTCCCGGACAAGTTCATGCCGTTCATGGACGAGCCCCCGGGCGCGCACGTGTCGTCGCTGGCCAGCGGCGCGTACGGGTCGGTGATCCGGCGGCTGCGGCAGATCACCGAGCGCAAGCTCGACAAGGAGCCCAAGTGGCGGCACCCGGGCAAGAAGCTCGACACCGGCTACAAGTCCTCGTGGCGCTGAAAGGGATCGGGATATGACGGACAAGGGCGTGAGCACCAAGGGCCGGACCGACCTCGTCGAGATGGCCTGGGACCCGATCACCCGGATCGTCGGCAGCCTCGGGATCTACACGAAGATCGACTGGGCCGCCAAGCGCGTCGTCGAGTGCCACAGCACGTCGTCGGTCTTCCGCGGCTACAGCATCTTCATGAAGGGCAAGGACCCGCGCGACGCGCACTTCATCACCAGCCGGATCTGCGGGATCTGCGGCGACAACCACGCGACGTGCTCGGTGTACGCCCAGAACATGGCCTACGGCGTCCGCCCGCCGCACCTGGGCGAGTGGATCCTCAACCTCGGCGAGGCCGCCGAGTACATGTTCGACCACAACATCTTCCAGGAGAACCTGGTCGGGGTGGACTACTGCGAGAAGATGGTCGCCGAGACCAACCCCGGGGTCCTGGAGCAGGCCAACCGCACCGAAGCGCCGCACGCGCGCGACCACGGGTACAAGACCATCGGCGACATCATGCGCTCGCTGAACCCGCTGGAAGGCGAGTTCTACCGGGAGGCGCTGCAGGTCTCCCGGAGCACACGCGAGATGTTCTGCCTGATGGAGGGCAGGCACGTCCACCCGTCCACGTTGTACCCGGGCGGCGTCGGCACGGTCGCCACCGTGCAGCTGTTCACCGACTACCTGACCCGGCTCATGCGCTACGTCGAGTTCATGAAGCGCTGCCTGCCGATGCACGACGACCTGTTCGACTTCTTCTACGAAGCCATCCCCGGTTACGAAGAGGTCGGCCGGCGACGCGTCCTGCTCGGCTGCTGGGGCAGCCTGAACAACCCGGAGTACTGCGACTTCAGCTACGAGAACATGGAGTCCTGGGGCCGGAAGATGTTCGTGACGCCCGGTGTCGTCGTCGACGGCAAGCTCGTCACCACCAGCCTGCTCGACATCAACCTCGGCATCCGGATCCTGCTCGGCAGCTCGTTCTACGAGGACTGGGCCGACCAGCCGATGTTCGTCACGCAGGACCCGCTGGGCAACCCGGTCGACCAGCGCCACCCGTGGAACCAGCACACGATCCCGCGCCCGGCCAAGCGCGACTTCGACAGCAAGTACTCGTGGACGATGTCGCCGCGTTGGTTCGACGGCCAGGACCACCTGGCCCTCGACACCGGCGGCGGCCCGATCGCGCGCCTGTGGGTGACCGCGCTGGCGGGGCTCGTCGACACGCCGTACGTCAAGTCGACCGGGCACAGCGTGACGATCAACCTGCCGCGCACGGCGACCAAGCCCGAGGTCAGCTTCGAGTGGAAGATCCCGCAGTGGAGCAACGCGCTCGAGCGCAACCGCGCCCGGACGTACTTCCAGGCGTACTCGGCCGCGATGGCGCTGCACTTCGCCGAGCAGGCGCTGGGTGAGGTCCGCCGGGGCAACACGAAGACGTGGGAGCCGTTCAAGGTCCCGGACGAGGGTGTGAGCTGCGGTTTCACCGAAGCCGTTCGCGGCGTGCTGTCGCACCACATGGTGATCAAGGGCGGCAAGATCGCGAACTACCACCCGTACCCCCCGACCCCGTGGAACGGCAGCGTCCGCGACAACTTCGGCACGCCCGGGCCGTACGAGGACGCCGTGCAGAACACGCCGATCTTCGAGGAGAACACGCAGGAGAACTTCAAGGGCATCGACATCATGCGCGCGGTCCGCAGCTTCGACCCGTGCCTGCCCTGCGGCGTCCACATGTACACCGGCAAGGGCAAGGTCGTCGAACGGCTGCACACCCCGCACGCGTTCGGCGGGGAGATCGCATGACGGACGTCGGCCAGGTCGGGGAACGCATCGAGCGGCTGCTGGGCGAGTTCTCCGGCCCGGACGCCGAGATCGCCGAGGAGCTCGTCCACACGTTGCTCGAGTTCTACGGCGCGGGGCTGGAACGGATCATGGAGATCGTCGACCGCCCCCTGCTGGACCGGCTGGCCGAGGACGACCACGTCCGGGGCCTGCTCGTGCTGCACGACCTGCACCCGAAGTCCACGCACGAGCGCGTCGCCGAGGCGCTCGACAAGGTCCGGCCGTTCCTCGGCTCGCACGCCGGCGACGTCGAGCTGGTCGAGATCGACAGCGAAGGCGTCCTGAAGCTGCAGCTGCAGGGCACCTGCGACGGCTGCCCGTCGTCGACCGTCACCGCGAAGTACGCCATCGAGAAGGTGGTGCGGGAGGCGGCGCCGGAGATCTCCGACGTCGTCGTGGCCGGCGTGGTGCCCGAGCAGACCGGCCCGGGCGGACGTCCGCTGCTGCCGCTGGTCGACTGCCCCGTGGAGGTCCCGTGACGGGCGGACTGCGCCGGTTCCGCAACCCCGTCCAGCGGACGGCACCCGGCGAACGGTGCGAGCTGTGCGCCGAGCCGATCGGCGGGGAGCACGGGCACGTGATCGACCTCGAATCCCGGGCGATCATGTGCACGTGCCGGGGCTGCTACCTGCTCTTCACCCACCGCGGGGCGGGCGGGAAGCGGCACCGCGCGGTGCCGCAGCGGTTCCGGCACGCCCCGCGGTTCGGCCCCGGCACGGCGTTGTGGGAGTCGACCGGGATCCCGGTGAAGACGGCGTTCCTGTTCCGCAACTCGGTGCAGGACCGGACCGTCGCGTTCTACCCGAGCCCGGCGGGGGCGACCGAGTCGCTCCTGCCGCTCGGCACCTGGGACGAGCTGCTGGCCGAGACGCCGGGGTTCGCCGACGTCGCCGACGACGTCGAAGCGCTGCTGCTGAACAAGCTCGACCTGGGCTTCGAGTGCTTCCTGGTGCCGATCGACGTCTGTTACGAGCTGGTCGGGATCGTCCGGACGACGTGGCGCGGCTTCGACGGCGGCACCGAGGCGCACGAGGCCATCGACGGCTTCTTCGCGAACCTGCGGGAACGCAGTGAGGTCGTGGCGGATGGCTGAGCTGACCTTCGACTGCATCGACGTCCAGCCGCTGAAGTACGCCGCGTCGCCGACGCTGGCGTTCAAGCTGCGGATCACCGAGCTGTCCGGGCAGCCGATCCACGCGATGGTGCTGCGCGTCCAGATCCGCATCGAACCGCAGCGGCGCCGCTACGCCGACGACGAGTCCGAGCTGCTCACCCACCTCTTCGGCGACCGCTCCCGCTGGGGCGAAACGCTCAAGCCGTTCCAGTTCACGACGGTGTCGGTCATGGTGCCCGGCTTCAGCGGCGCCACCGAGATCGACGCCGAGGTCCCGTGCACCTACGACCTGGAAGTCGCGGCCGGCAAGTACTTCCACGCGCTGACCGAGGGCGTCGTGCCGATGGTGCTGCTGTTCAGCGGCACGGTGTTCGGCAAGGGCGGGCCCGGGTTCTGGGTGGAGCAGGTGCCGTGGCACACCCAGGCCGAGTACCGGATGCCGGTGAAGGTGTGGGACGAGCTGGTCGAGCGCTACTTCCCGAACGTCGCGTGGATCAAGCTGCCCAAGGAAACCGTCGACGCGCTGCTCAAGTACAAGGCGCGGCACGCGATCCCGACCTGGGAAGCGGCGATGGAACGACTGCTGGCCGGTGAGCCGTGAACGTGCTCGACCAGGCCCGCGCGGTCGGGGACGCCGTGCTCTACGAGGGTTACCTGCTCTACCCGTACCGCGCGTCGGCCGGGAAGAACAAGGTGCGCTGGCAGTGGGGGGTGCTGATGCCGCCGTCGTACGCTTCGGCGGACATCGGCGAGCACGCGTCGGCGCGCGTCGAGTGCCTGCTGGAGCCGCTCGCGCACACGATCCTGCACGTCAAGCTGCGGTTCCTGCAGGCCCTGACCCGGACCACCGCCGACCGCACGTGGGACGAAGCCCTCGAGCACGAGATCGACTTCGAGCTGCCGCTCTCGGAGCTCCCGGTCGAAACGCCGTTCCACGTGCCCGGCGACCGGCCGGGCACGAACGAGCTGTCCGGCGTCCTCACCGTCCGGGTCGACCCGCTCGACGGGCCGTTCGGCGGCACCCGGCTGCACGTCGAGCTGCACAACACGACGTCGTGGCCCGCCGACGGCGTCCGCGAGCACGCTCTCCGGCACGCGCTGCTCGCCGCCCACCTCGTGCTCAGCGTCGACACCGGGCACTTCCTCTCGATGCTGGACCCGCCTGAGTGGGCGAAGCCGGCCGTCGAGGCGTGCCGGCAGGAACGCCTCTGGCCGGTGCTGATCGGCGACACCTCGCGCAGCACGGTGATGCTCGCGTCGCCGATCATCCTCTACGACGACCCGGCGATCGCGCCGGAAAGCCCGGGTGACCTCTTCGACGGAACCGAAATCGACGAGATCCTCACGCTGCGCACGATGACCCTGACCGACGAAGAGAAACGCGAGGCCCGGGCCACCGACCCGCGCGCGGCGGCGATCGTCGACCGGGTCGACACGATGCCGCCGGAGCTTCTCGAACGGTTGCACGGCGCCGTCCGGTCGGTGCGGCCGGTCGAGCCTTCGGTGACCGTCGCGGGCGTCCGCGTCACCGCGGGATCACGTGTGCGGCTGCGGCCGAACCTGCGCGGCACCGATGCCCAGGACATGTTCCTCACCGGCCGGGCCGCCACCGTCCGGCTCATCCTGTCCGATGTGGACGGCGGCACGCACGTCGCGGTGACCCTCGACGACGACCCCGGCGCCGACCTGCAGCACGCCCACGGCCGGTACCGGTACTTCTCCCCCGACGAGATCGAGCCATGGGAGGTCACGGAATGAGGCCACGAGTGCTGGTGGCGGGCATCGGCAACATCTTCCTGAGCGACGACGGCTTCGGCGTCGAGGTGATCAAGGAGCTCGAGGGCACCGAACTGCCGGAGTGGGTGCAGATCGCCGACTACGGCATCGCGGGCATGCACCTGGCCTACGACCTGCTGGGCGGCTACGACACGACCATCCTGCTCGACGCCACCCCGCACGGGAAGCCGCCCGGCACGCTCTCGCTCATCGAAGCCGACGTCGACGACCTGGCGGCGTCGGCCTCGATCGACGCCCACGGCATGCAGCCCGAGGCGGTGTTCCGGCTGCTGCGGCTGCTCGGCGGGGACGCCGGGCGCGTGCTGATCGTCGGCTGCGAACCCGGGTGCCTCGACGAAGGGATCGGGCTCTCGCCGGAGGTCGAGGCGGCGGTGCCGGCCGCGGTCCGGGCCGTCACCGAACTCGCTTGGGGCACCAGCCCGACTCTGCCTGAAAAAGAGACCACGGAGGTCTGACAAATGAAACGCCTGTTGTTGCTGTTGGTGCTGCTGGGCGGGGCGACCTACGTCGTCAAGCTCGTCGAACCCGACGTCCGGCGGTACCTCGAGATGAGCCGGATGTAGCGCCGTGTGCCTCGGGATTCCGGGCGAGATCATCGAGATCAGCGAGGATCGACCGGACCTCGCGAAAGTCTCGGTCAGCGGCGTCAAGCGGCTCATCAACATCGGCCTGCTGGACGACGACCCGCCGGTGCCGGGCGACTGGATCCTCATCCACGTCGGCTTCGCACTGTCCAAAATAGACGAAGCGGAGGCGGCAGCCGCGCTGGACTTCCTCGAAAGCATCGGCAAGGCGTACGAGGACGAAATGGCCGCGCTGCTGGAATCCCAGATCGAATAAGGAGTCGTCATGCGTTTCGTCGACGAGTTCCGCGACGCGGAGAAGGCGCGGGCGCTGTCCGCGAAGATCACGTCGCTGTGCGAGCCGGGCCGCCAGTACAAGTTCATGGAGGTCTGCGGCGGGCACACGCACACCATCTACAAACACGGCCTGGAGGACTACCTGCCCGAGAGCGTCACGCTGGTGCACGGGCCCGGCTGTCCGGTGTGCGTGATCCCGATGGGCCGCGTCGACGACGCCATCCACATCGCGCGCCAGCCCGGCGTGCTCATGACGTCGTTCGGCGACATGATGCGCGTGCCCGGTTCCGGCGGGAACTTCTTCGACTCGAACGCCGAGGGTACCAACATCCGCATGGTGTACTCGCCGCTGGACTCGCTGAAGATCGCCCGGCAGAACCCGGACCTGCGGGTCGTGTTCATGGCCATCGGCTTCGAGACGACCACGCCGTCCACCGCGATGACGCTGCTGCGCGCGGCCGCCGAAGGCATCGAGAACTTCTCGGTCTTCGCCAACCACGTCACGATCATCCCGGCGATCAAGGCCATCCTCGACTCCCCCGACCTGCGGCTCGACGGCTTCATCGGACCGGGGCACGTCTCGACGGTGATCGGCTGCCGGCCCTACGAGTTCATCGCGCGCGACTACGGCAAGCCCGTCGTCGTCGCCGGGTTCGAACCGCTGGACATCCTGCAGTCGATCTACATGCTGATGGTCCAGCTGTCCGAGAAGCGGTCGGAAGTCGAGAACCAGTACTCGCGGGTCGTTCCGTGGAACGGGAACATGGTCGCGCTCAAGGCGATCAACGAGGTGATGGAGCTGCGGCCGTACTTCGAGTGGCGCGGCCTCGGGTTCATCTCGCACTCGGCGATGGCCGTCCGCGAGAAGTACGCGTCCTTCGACGCCGAGCGGATCTTCGAGATCCCCGGCCTGCGCGTCGCCGACCCGAAGGCGTGCCAGTGCGGCGAGGTGCTCAAGGGCGTGCTGAAACCGTGGGAGTGCAAGGTGTTCGGCACCGCGTGCACGCCGGAGACGCCGATCGGGACGTGCATGGTCTCACCCGAAGGCGCCTGCGCGGCGTACTACAACTTCGGGCGGTTCAGCCGCACGCGCGTCCGGGAGGCGAGCCGGCATGAGCACGTCTGAGCGGCGCTCGACGATCCCGGTGCCGATGACGACGTCCGACCGCGAGCAGCAGGTGCTCGACCGGATCGACCGCGCCCGGCGCCGGCGCGCGAAGGTCCGCGAAGAGCGCATCACGCTGTCGCACGGCGCGGGAGGCAAGGCGACCCAGACGCTCATCGAGGCCGTGTTCCTGGACGCGTTCCGCAACCCGCTGCTGGAACCCCTGGAAGACGCGGCGTCGCTGACGATCGGCGACGCCCGGCTCGCGCTGACGACGGACTCCTACGTCGTGTCGCCGCTGTTCTTCCCCGGCGGCAACATCGGCGACCTGGCGGTCAACGGCACGGTGAACGACCTCGCCGTCTCCGGCGCGCGGCCGCTGTACCTGACCGCGGGGTTCATCCTCGAGGAGGGTTTCCCGGTCGAGGACCTGCTGAAGATCGTCGAGTCGATGAAGGCGGCGGCCGAATCCGCCGGCGTCCAGATCGTCACCGGCGACACCAAGGTCGTGCAGCGCGGCAAGGCCGACGGCGTCTACATCAACACCGCCGGCGTCGGCGTCCTCACGCGCACCGGGCTCGGGGTGGCCACCGTGAAGCCCGGAGACGCCGTCCTCGTCTCCGGGCCGATCGGCGACCACGGCGTCACGATCATGCTGGCCCGCGGCGAGCTGGACATCGACGCCGACCTGGAGTCCGACACCGCGCCGGTGCACGACCTGGTCGCCGGGCTGCTGGCCGCCGTCCCGGGCGTGCGCGCGATGCGGGACGCGACCCGCGGTGGTGTCGCGACGATCCTCAACGAGATCGCCAAGGCGGCGGACGTCGCGGTGGTCGTCGACGAGAGCACCATCCCGGTCCGCACCGAGGTCCGCGGCGCGTCCGAGCTGCTCGGCATCGACCCGCTGTACGTCGCCTGCGAAGGCCGGATCGTGGTGGTCGTCGACGGCGCACAGGCGTCGGACGCGCTGGCGGCCTTGCGCGCGCACCCGCTGGGCGCGGACGCGGCGGTGATCGGCCGCGTCGCCGACGACCCGCCGGGCCTGGTGCTGCTGAACACCGCGTTCGGCGGCACCCGGATCGTGGACCTGCTGGTCGGGGACCCGCTGCCGAGGATCTGCTGAATGCACGAAATGTCGATCACGCAGTCGGTCGTCGACGCGATCGTCGCCAAGCTGGGCGACGCGACGGTCAAGAGCGTGCGGCTGGAGATCGGGCGGCTGTCCGGCGTGGTGCCGGACAGCGTCCGCTTCTGCTTCGACGTCCTGTGCAGCGGGACGTCGCTGGACGGCGCCCGCCTGGAGATCGACGAGCCGTCCGGGCGGGCGCGCTGCCGCGACTGCGGCGCCGAGTTCACCCTGGACGACTTCATCCTGCTCTGCCCGTGCACCAGCGCGAACGTCGAAGTGCTGGCCGGGCGCGAACTGCGCATCACATCGGTGGAGGTGGTCTGACATGTGCGACACGTGCGGCTGTTCCGACTCGGAAGTCCGGATCACCGACCAGACGCACACAGTGCTGCTGGAGCAGGACATCCTGGCGAAGAACGACGACCTGGCCGAGCACAACCGCACGCACCTGCGTGCGTCCGGCGTCTTCGCGATCAACCTGATGAGCTCGCCCGGCGCCGGGAAGACGACGCTGCTGGAGCGCACCATCCGGTTCTTGGACACGCCGTGCGCGGTGGTCGAGGGCGATCAGGAGACGATGCTGGACGCCGAGCGCATCAAGGCCACGGGCGCCCCGGTCGTCCAGATCAACACGGGCGCCGGCTGTCACCTGGACGCGTCGATGCTGCACCGGGCGCTGCACTCGCTGGCGCCGTCGCCGGGGTCGACGTTGTTCATCGAGAACGTCGGCAACCTGGTCTGCCCGGCGCTGTTCGACCTCGGCGAGGCGGCGCGCGTGGTGATCCTCTCGGTGACCGAGGGGCCGGGCAAGCCGCTGAAGTACCCGCACATGTTCGCGGCGACGGACCTGGTGCTGCTGAACAAGGTCGACCTGCTGCCGTACGTGGACTTCGACGTCCCGCAGTTCGTCGAGGACACTCGCCGAGTGAACCCCAAGGCGGAGATTCTGCAGGTCAGCGCGACCCGCGGCGACGGCCTCACCGAGTGGTACGACTGGCTACGGCAACCTGCCCGAGGCTGATCCCGCCGTCGTTGGCCGGCACCCGGCGGTGGGTCAGCACGCGGAACCCCAGCTGTTCCAGCCGTTCCACGGTCCGGTCGAGCAGCAGGACGTTCTGGAACACACCACCGGACAGCGCGACGGTGGTGCTGCGCTCGCGGAACCGGTCGCAGGTCCGGGCGATGGCGTCGGCGACGCCGTTGTGGAACCGCGCGGCTCTCGTCGCCGTGGCGGCGGAGTCGTCCAGAAGAGCGGCGATGAGGTCCTCACCGTGGACGACGTCGTCGATCCGCGCCCGGTAGGCGGTCGTCTCGGCCGGGTCGGCCAGCTGCTCCAGCTCGATGGCGGCCTGACCTTCGTAGTTGACGGTCTCCCGCACGCCGAGGAACGCGGCGGCCGCGTCGAAAAGGCGTCCCGCGCTGGACGTCAGCGGTGAGTTGAGGCCGCTGCGGATGAGCTTCACGACGTCCTCCCGCGCGGGCCGCCCCAGCGCGTCCACATAGGACGCGGCCATCCGCCAGGGCTGCCGGATGGCCTGCGCCCCACCGGGCATCCGCACCTGCCTCAGATGTGTGAGGCGCTCGTAGGTGGTGAGGTCGGCGAGCAGGAACTCGCCGCCCCAGATGGTGCCGTCGGGCCCGAACCCGGTGCCGTCGAAGGCGACACCGAGCACGGGCCCGTCCTCGCGGTTGTCGGCCAGGCAGGAGGCGATGTGGGCGTGGTGGTGCTGCACGCCCAGCAGCTCGACGTCCCGCTCGAGCGCGTACTTCGTGGACAGGTACTCGGGGTGCAGGTCGTGCGCGATGAGCACGGGGTCGACGGCGAAGAGCCGTTCGAAATGGGTGATGCCTTCGGTGAACGACTTGAGCGTCTCGTAGTTCTCGAGGTCGCCGATGTGGTGCGAGACGAAGGCGTGGCGGCCTTTCGCCAGGCAGAAGGTGTTCTTGAGTTCGGCACCACAACCGAGCAGGTGCAGTTTCGTGGCGTGTTTCAGGCTGACGGGCTCGGGCGCATAACCCCGCGAACGCCGTTGCAGCTGCGCTCGGTTCCGCACGATCCGCACCACGGAATCGTCGGTCCGGATGTGAATGGGCCGGTCGTGGGTGAGCACCGCGTCGGCGATGGTGTCCAGCCGCTTGAGTTCCTCATCCCGGTACACGATGGGCTCGTCGGAGACGTTGGCGCTGGTCAGCACGATCGGGCCGGTCTCTTCGAGCAGGAGGTGGTGCAGCGGCGTGTAGGGCAGCATGACTCCGATCCGCCGATTCCCCGGCGCGACAGCCTGGGCCAGCTCCCCCTTCTTCGGCAGTAAGACAATGGGCCGTTGCCGGCTGCTCAGCGCCGTTTCCGCGGCCTCGCCCACCTCGGCGAGTTCCCTGGCCTGCGCCAAATCGGCGACCATGACGGCAAAGGGCTTGTCCTCCCGATGTTTCCGCGCCCGCAACTTCCAGGCGGCCTCTTCATGCCTCGCGCCAACGGCGAGGTGATAACCCCCAAGCCCCTTTACCGCCAGCACGGCACCCTGCGCCAATGCCTCGGCGGCTTTTTGTATCGCGTCACCACCTCCGGGCTCGAACCGCAGGGTGGGCCCGCAGGCGGGGCAGCAGACGGGCTGGGCGTGAAACCGCCGGTCCCCGGGATCTTCGTACTCCCGCTTGCACTCCGCGCACATCTCGAACCCGGCCATGGTCGTGCACGGCCGGTCGTACGGAACTCCGGTGACAATGGTGAACCGGGGTCCGCAGTTGGTGCAGTTGATGAACGGATACCGATAACGCCGATCGCGCGGATCCCACAGCTCGCGCAGGCAGTCTTCGCAGGTGGCGGAGTCAGCGGAGATCAGGGTGTCGGCAACGCCCCCACCCGGACTCTCGACGATGACGAACCCGACGTCACCCTTCGCCGCGATTTCCCGGACCTGAACCTCGTCGACCACCGCCAGTGGCGGCGCTTCGGTCTTGAGCGCCGCCAGAAAGGCCTCGACGGCCTCCCCTTCGACCTCGGCGAAAACCCCGCGCACGTCGTTTCCCACAAAACCGGAAAGCTCGAGCCGCGAGGCAAGCTGGTGCACGAAGGGCCGAAACCCCACGCCCTGCACAACCCCGAACACCCGGACGGCCACCCGCACGGGCTCAGTCTGCGCCCACACCGGACCATTCGGCCAGCGCCGGCAGGTCCGGCTGCTGCCGCAGGGCGTCGAGGACCACGTTCACCGCCGCGCGCAGCGGCGACCCGCGACGCACCGCCGCCACGATCGTGCGGTTCACCGGCGTCGTCAGCTCCCGGGTCGCCACCCGATAGCGGCGGTCCACCGCCAGGCCCGGGAGCAGCGCGATCGACAGGCCGGCCTCGACGTGCTGCAGGGTCATCAGGTAGTTGGCGAAGCGGCACACCACCCGCGGCTCGAAACCGGACTCGCGGCACAGGCGCAGCGTCAGGTTCGCCATGTACGACTGCGGGACGTCCAGTGCCCACGGCTCGTCCGCGAACGCCGCCAGGGAGACGGGCGGGCCGCCCGTGGCCGTGACCAGCACGATCGGGTCGGTGGCCAGCGGGACGATGTCCAGGTCCGGGCCCAGTGGCAGCTCGACGAAGTCGGTCGTCGTGATGATGACGTCCGCGTCGCCGCCGCGCAGGGCCGGGATGCTCTCGTGCGGTTCCAGCTCCAGGAGCTCGACGTCCAGGTGCGGGTACGCCGCCGCGAGGCGGGTCACCGCCGGGACCGCCATCGTGTGGATCGCGCTCTGGAACGCGCCGAGGCGGACCAGGCCGACCGGCTCGTCGCCGAGGCCGCGCAGCTCCGCCTCGACCGTGTCCATGTGGTCGAGGATCGCCCGCGCGCGCCGCGCCAGCATCAGGCCCGCGGGCGTCAGCCGGACCCGGCGGCCAGTGCGTTCCAGCAGCTGGGTGCGGGTTTCCGCTTCGAGAACGGCCAGTTGCTGCGACACGCTCGACGCGCTGAGGTTCGCGTCCTGCGCGACCGCGCGGACCGTGCCCAGGGTGTCGAGGCGGCTCAGGAGCCGCAGGCGCCACGGGTTCAACATCGGCCCATTGTTGTGCAGGGGAACCGAACAAGAAAGTCGGAATTGTGAGATGGACGTGACGCTCGAACCGGACTTACCGTCAAGGCATGGCTGCTCCGACTTCCGAAACCACCTCCGCAGACGTCTTCTGGGCCGACGCCGACAAGCACCTCGTGCGCTACGGCGGCGCCTTCACCCACGAAATCATCGACCACGCCGAAGGCAGTTTCGTCTTCACCGAAGACGGCCGCCGGATCCTCGACTTCACGTCCGGCCAGATGAGCGCGATCCTCGGGCACTCGCACCCCGAGATCGTGGACACGGTCCGGCGGCAGGCCGCGAAGCTCGACCACCTGTTCAGCGGCATGCTGAGCCGCCCGGTCGTCGACCTCGCGCGCCGCCTCGCCGAGACGCTCCCGGCGCCGCTGGAGAAGGCGCTGCTGCTGACCACCGGGGCCGAATCCAACGAAGCCGCCATCCGGATGGCCAAGCTCGTCACCGGCAAGCACGAGATCGTCTCGTTCGCCCGGTCCTGGCACGGCATGACGCAGGCCGCGGCGAGCGCCACCTACAGCGCCGGCCGCAAGGGCTACGGGCCCGCCGCGCCCGGCAACTTCGCCATCCCCGCGCCCAACGCGTACCGGCCGGACTTCACCGACGCCGACGGCAAGCTGGACTGGCGCCGCCAGCTCGACTTCGGGTTCGAGATGATCGACGCGCAGTCGGTCGGCAGCCTGGCCGCGTGCATCGTCGAGCCGATCCTCAGCTCCGGCGGCATCATCGAGCCGCCGCCCGGCTACTTCGCCGCCCTGCGGGAGAAGTGCCGCGAGCGCGGCATGCTGCTCATCGTCGACGAGGCCCAGACCGGCCTCTGCCGCACCGGGAACTGGTACGCCTTCGAGCGCGACGGCGTCGTCCCGGACATCCTCACGCTGTCCAAGACGCTCGGCGCCGGCCTGCCGCTGGCCGCCGTGCTGACCAGCGCCGAGATCGAGCAGGAGGCGCACGACCGCGGGTTCCTGTTCTTCACCACGCACGTCGCCGACCCGCTGCCCGCCGCCGTCGGCAACACCGTGCTCGACGTCCTGGCTCGCGACCACCTCGACGAGCGCGCCCTGCAGCTGGGCGGCCTGCTCCGGCACGGCCTCGAGCGGATCGCGCACCGGCACGAGGTCGTCGGCGACATCCGCGGCCGCGGCCTGCTGGCCGGCCTGGAACTGGTGGTGGACCGGGAAACCAAGCGCAGTTCGGACGAACTGGGCGCGCGCGTCACCCGCCGCTGCCTCGAACTGGGGCTGCACATGAACATCGTGCAGCTGCCCGGAATGGGCGGGGTGTTCCGGATCGCCCCGCCGCTGACGGCGTCCGAAGAGGAGATCTCCCTCGGTTTGTCCATCCTCGACGAGGCGATCGGGGACGCCGTCAAGACACTCTGAGACCCGTTCGTGGCCCCGACGGGGGAATCCGCTGGCTTGGTACGGCCTTTTTGGTTAGGAACGACAAGTACTGACCCGAAGGAGCTACCACCATGGCTCTGGGCTTCCCCGGCCGATCGTCTCGCAGGCTCTCCGTCGACCTCCCCGTGATCGCGCTCGTCCTCGCCGCGATCGCACACTGGATCCGCGGCGCACCCGCGGACGCGCTGATCTTCCTCGGCGTCACCCTGCTGCTCCTGATCACCGAACGCCCCCGGGCCGACACCGTCGCGGAGTTCGACGAGCCGTTCCGCGTGCCGGGGATCGCGGTCGTCGCGGCCGGGGTGCTGGTGCTCGCGTTCGGCCGCGACAGCGTCCCGGTGGCGATCGCGGTCTCCGTGATCGGCCTGGTCGCGCTGTTCGCCGAATGGCGCGACCCGTCGCTGCCGGCGGACCGCCCGGTACCGCACCGGGCGTGGGTGTGGTCGGCGGTGGCGCTGAGCTGGTGCGGCTGGGAGCTGCTGTCGTTCGTCTTCGAGCAGGCCGCGGGCGGCCTGTCGCTGACGCACCCGACGATGAGCGACCTGGTCGACCCGCTCCTGACGAGCCGCTGGGTCCAGGCCCTGGCCATCACGGGCTGGTTCGCGGCGGGCGTCGCGATGCTGCGCGCGGCGGCCACGGCGAGGCGATCGTGAGCAGCCGGGTCGTCACCGAGCTGGGTTTCGGCCTGATCGTGCTGGCCGCCATCGGCCTCTGGGCGGCGAGCCACCTGGTGCCGAAGCGGATCCCGAAGCTGACGAGCGTGCTGGCCGTGGTGATGCGACGGCGGAGTGCGCGGATCGCGTTCGTGCTGGCCTGGTGGTGGGTGGGCTGGCACTTCTTCGTGGGCCACTAGCGCGCCCACTTGGCGACGGCCTGCTCGGTGACCGGCGTGAAGAGGTTGACCAGCGTGCCGTCCGGGTCGCGCACGAGCAGGGAGCGGTTGCCCCACGGCATCGTCGTGGGCTCGTTGACGAACTCGAGCTCGCCCTGCTTGAGCCGGTCGTACTCGGCGTCGACGTCGTCCACGAGGAATTCGACGATCGCGCTGTGGTTGTCGGCCGGGCGCGCCGAGCCGGGCGCGAAGATGCCGACCGTGCGCGTGCTGCCGATGGCCAGGGTGAACGACGGCGTCGCGATCTCGGCGAAGTCCGGCGTGGCCCAGGTCGTGGTCAGGCCGGTGACGTGCTCGTAGAAGCCGACGAGCCGCGCGACGTCGTCGGTGATGATGCGGAGGGAAGCGATCTTCGTGGTCATGCCGACGACGCTAGGGCCAATACCGGACAGAATCCGCCCGGTATGGAAAAGAGCCTCCTTGCCGGCCCGGGGAGCCGGCAAGGAGGCCTCTTCAGGACGGCGTCAGAAGCCCGCCGTCACCCTGGTGAAGTCCCAGTCGTTCTGCGCGATGCCGCTGCACGCCGACTGCACACCGCCGCCGGGACACCCGCGGTCACGGTTGACCGACCAGAACGCCAGGCGGCCGATCTTGTTCGTCTTGGCCCAGTTGGTGATCTGGGTCCACGTCGAAAGATCGGTCAGCTCCTGCTGGTCGGACAGGCCGTTCATGCCCGAGATGCCCACGTGGTTGTACGCCGTGGCGTCGTTCCAGCCGAACGTCGACTTCAGCTTGTCCCGCAAGCCGTTCGCCGCGTTCACCGTGCTCTGGTACATGTTCGAGCCGCCGCCGAAGTCGAACGGCATGATCGTGTAGATGTCCACTCCGGCGCCCAGCGCCTTCGACTGGTCGATGAGCCGGTTGCCGTAGTAGTTCGGTCCGGTCGTCGAGGTGCCGAAGGTCAGGATCGTCTGGATCCCGGGGTTGTTCTGCTTCACGATCTTCAGCGCGTTCAGGATGCGGTCCTGCACGGCCTCGTTCTCGAACTCGTCGGAGTTCTCGATGTCGATGTCGATCGCCTTGAGGCCGTACGCGTTGATCACCTGCTGGTAGGCGCCGGCCAGCGCGGCGGGCGTCGAGCAGTTCGGGCCGAGCTTGTTGCCGCTCCAGCCACCGAACGACGGCACCACCTGGCCGCCCGCCGCCTTGATCTGCGCGATCGCGGTGGCGTCCGCACTGCCGGTCAGCGGACGGCTGCTGTCCCACGCCGGGTTGCAGCCACCGGAGGCGTTGACGAACGCCATGGTGAACCACTTGACCCCGGTCGCGTTCATCACCGTCTGCGGGTTCGGCGGGCTGCCCCAGCCCAGGTACAGGTACGGCGCGCCGCGCCCGCCCGGCTGGTTCGGGGGCGTGGTGGTCGGCGGGGGCGTCGTCGTAGGCGGCGGTGTCGTCGTGGTGGGAGGTGTCCCCCCGGCCGCACACGACCCACCGTTGAGCTTGCAGTTCGACGGCGCGACGTACGAACCCGAGTACGTCACGTTGAAGCCGAAGCTCGCGCTACCGCCGTTGCCGACGTTGCCGTTCCACGTGTTCTTGACCGTGACGTGCTGGCCGGCCGCGGTGTAGCTGCCGTCCCAGAGCGACGCGATCTTCGCGCCGCTCGGCAGGTCGAACTCCACCGTCCAGGTCGGCAGCACCGAGCCCGAGCCGTTGGCGATCGTGTACTTGCCCTCGTAGCCGGTGCCCCAGTCGGAGCCCTTGCCGAAGGTCGCGGACACGCCGCCCGCCGCGTTCGCCGGAGCGATCACGAACACGGCACCGACCGTGGCGGCCGCGGCCGCCAGCCCGAGCGCCGACAACCAGCGGCTTTTCACGACAGGCCGTTCTTCATCGCGGTGATCAGCTCACCGTTGGTGGTGTCGCCGGTCAGCTCCCAGAAGAAGGCGCCGCCGAGGCCCTGCTGCTTGGCGTAGGACATCTTGCCGCCGATGGTGGCGGGGGTGTCGTAGCTCCACCAGTTGCTGCCGCACTTGGCGTACGCGGTGCCGGCGAAGGTACCGGTCGACGGGCAGGTGTTCTTCAGGACCTTGTAGTCCTCGATGCCCGCCTCGTACGTGCCCGGCGCGGCGCCGGTCGCCGTGCCACCCGGGGTGCTCTGCGTGACGCCGGTCCAGCCGCGGCCGTAGAACCCGATGCCCAGCAACAGCTTGCTCGACGGGACGCCCTTGCTCTTCAGCTTCTGGATCGCGGCGTCGGAGTAGAACCCGGCCGTCGGGATGCCCGCGAAGTTGGTGAGCGGCGAGTGCGGCGCCGTCGGCCCCTGCGGCGCCCAGGCACCGAAGTAGTCGTAGGTCATGACGTTGAACCAGTCGACGTACGGCGCGGCCGCGGCGTAGTCGGCGACGTCGAGCTTGCCGCCGTTGCTGCCGTCCGCCGAGATGGCCGAGGTGACCAGGAACGACGAGCCGAACTTCGACCGCAGCGCGGACAGCAGGTTCTTGTACGCCGCCGTACCGCTGGTGTCACAGCTCAGGCCGCACGCGTTGGGGTACTCCCAGTCGATGTCGATGCCGTCCCAGATGTCGGCCCAGCGCGGGTCCTTCAGCAGGTTGTAGCAGGACTGCGCGAACGCGGCGGCGTTCTGCGCGGCCTGGCCGAAGCCACCGGAGTACGTCCAGCCGCCGAACGACCAGATCACCTTGAGCCCGGGGTGCAGCTTCTTCAGCTTGCGCAACTGGTTGAAGTTGCCGGCCACCGGCTGGTCCCAGGTGTCGGCGACGCCGTCGACACTGCCCGCGGCGTCGTAGGTCTTCTGGTAGTCGGCGTACGGGTCGTCGTTGGCCGAGCACTGGCCGTTCGTGACGTTGCCGAAGGAGTAGTTGATGTGGGTCAGCTTGTTCGCCGAGCCCGAGGTCTCGATGTTCTTGACGTGGTAGTTGCGCCCGTAGACGCCCCACTGCACGAAGTAGCCGACGTTCTTCAGGCCACCGGGCGGAGGCGGCGTGGTGGTCGTTGTCGTCGGCGGCGTGGTCGGGGTCGTCGGGGTGGTCGTCGGCTGGGTCGGGGTCGTCGGCGTGGTGGTGGGGGTGCCACCGCCGGCGTCGCACGAGCCGCCGTTCAGCTTGCAGTTCGCCGGCGCGGAGTAGGTGCCGGAGTAGCTGACGTTGAACCCGAAGCTGGCGGTCGAGCCGTTGCCGACGTTGCCGTTCCAGCTGTTCTTGACGGTGACGTGCTGGCCGGCCGCGGTGTAGCTGCCGTCCCAGAGGGAGGCGATCTTCGCGCCGGACGGGAGGTCGAACTCCACCGTCCAGGCAGCCAGCGTCGAGCCGGAGCCGTTGGCGATCGTGTACTTGCCCTCGTAGCCGGTGCCCCAGTCGGAGCCCTTGGTGTAGCTGGCGCTGACCCCACCGGCGGCGCTGGCCGGCACGGTGATCAGGCCGACGGTGATCGCGCCGACCGCGGTGAACAGACCGAGGAGGTGCCATCTCTTTCTGGACATTCGTCTCCCTTGACGCAGGTGCATGTGCGACGTTCCGGGCACGGCGTTCACGAACACCACCGACGGGGACCAGTTGGTGTTTTTGCGCCGTTTGCGAAGACGGTACGTGGTCCAGACCAATTATGGAAGCACCAGTACGGAGAGTGCCGAAAGGCGGCTGAACGGCTGATATCCGTGATCGGCGTTGCCCGTACACTGGTCCAGTCCAGTTACGCAAAGCAGCGGCGAGGCGCCCTGAGCCGATCGATCGGCGACCGCGGTTTCGGCACAGGTTCCGGTGCCGAAACAGTCGCCCGGGAACACAAAAGAGCCCCCTCTTGCGAGGGGGCTCCAGTGCTGTCTCAACCAGACGTGCGCCCGAAGGGATTCGAACCCCTGACCTTCTGATCCGTAGTCAGATGCTCTATCCAGCTGAGCTACGGGCGCGTGTTCAGTTGTAACCTAGCACCCGGCGAACCGAGTACCAGCGGAGGCTCCGGGATTTGAACCCGGGAGGGGGGGTTACCCCCAACCGCATTAGCAGTGCGGCGCCATAGACCAGACTAGGCGAAGCCTCCTGGGCCCAACGACCACTGCTCAGATAGGTTACACACCCCCCGAACCCCCTGTGTAACCACCCCCCGTCACGCCCGGCGCAGCAGTCTGAGCAGGCGTGGAGATCGTCCGCCGAGGCCTTCCGCCTCGAACGTCGCGATGCCGACGCGCGGGAGTTCGCGGACTCCCGGGTACACCAGGTAACGCGGGACCCAGCGCGGCTGGAACTTCGCGTTGAACTTGTAGAGCGTCTCGATCTGGATCCAGCGCGAGAAGAAGTGCAACACCTTCGCCGCCGTCTTGGCCACCGGGCCGGCGCCGATGCGCTGGCCCTGCTCCATCAGCGCGCGGAACGCCGCGAAGTTCAGCGACACCTGCGTGACGCCGTGGCGGGCCGCCGACAGCAGCAGTTCCGAGATCATCAGCTCGTTGACGCCGTTGTCGGCCGTGCGGTCGCGGCGCATCACGTCCAGGGACAGTCCCGCCGCACCCCACGGGACGAACTGCAGGACGCCCCGCACCCGCCCGCCCTGCTCGGCCGTCACCAGCACCGATCCCTTGTCGCCCATGCGGCCCAGGGCCATCGAGAAGCCGCGCTCGGTGTCCGTGCCGCGCCAGTTCGCGGCCAGGACCTCCAGCTCGGCCAGCTCACCCGGCCGCAGGTCCTCGGTCCGGCGCACCAGGACCTTGTAGCCCGCGCGCTTCGTGCGGGCCGCGGCCTGGCGGACGCCGCGCATGGTGCGGCCGTCCAGCGTGAAGCCGTCGACGTCGACGACGGCCTCGTCGCCGATCTCCAGGACCTCGAGGCCGAAGCGGGCCCAGACCGTCGCGCCCAGTTCCGAGACGCCCATCGCGGCCGGGATCCAGCCGTTGCGCTTGCAGACCTCCAGGTACTCCTCGATCGCGCCCGGCCAGGCTTCGTGGTCGCCCAGCGGGTCCGCCGAGCAGAGCGCGACGCCGGCGATCACGCGGTAGGTGACCGCGGCCTTGCCCGTGCGGGAGAACACCGCGAACTTGTCCCGGCGCAGCGCGAAGTACCCCAGCGAGTCACGCTCGCCGTGCTCGTCGAGCAGCTTGCGCAGGCGGGTGACCTCGTCGTCGGACAGCCGGGGCGCCGGCTCGGCCGAGCGCAGCAGGAAGTACGCCGAGACCAGCACCGCCGCGATGCCGAACAGCAGGCCGACGGCCGCCGTCAGGTCCTCCAGCCACATGCCGTGGAACACCGCCGGCCCGCTGACGCCGACCAGCGCGAGCGACGACTCCGCCATCCGGTCCGCGAAGCTCATCGGCTCCAGCACCGCCCGCGAAGCCACCGACAGCAGGATCAGGTTGATCACGAACCCGGCCAGCGCCAGCTCGGCGAAGCTCCGCACCGCGCGCCAGCGCCCGACCACCGGGTCCGGCTTCGCGACGAAGTACTTCCGGGTCGCGATCAGCCCGACCAGCAGCACGACCGACACCAGGCCGGCGCCGAAGACGTGCTTGAGGCCGATGTGCGACACCGTGAGCAGCACCGTCGCGCCGACGGCCAGCTGCCACGCGCGCCGCTTGCGCCGCCGCAGCCCGGCGGCCAGCAGCACCAGCAGCACGCCGGTGACCAGCGCGACGGTCGCCGCGGCCACCGTCGCCTCCTGCGGCAGCTCCAGCCACTCCGACAGGTGCCCGCGCAGGTTCCGGCGCCCGGCCGGGACCAGGACCGCGACGAGCGTCATCAGTCCGGCCAGCCGGGTCACCCAGGTGATCACCCCCACGGAAGTGGTCCCCGCCACCCGCCAGGTGGTCTGCGCGCGTGTCCCCGTCACCACCTGTGCAACCCGTTGCAGGCGATCATGCTTCCCCCATCTACCCCCCGGCGAGCTCCACGAACGGCGTCAGCGCCGCCGGGTTGGCCAGCGCGTCACGGCTGACGGCCCGGTCGGGAGCCACACCGGCGAGGATCTTCTTCACCGGTACCTCACACTTCTTACCGTTCAAGGTACGAGGTATCTCGGAGACCACGACGAACCGATCGGGTACATGGCGCGGTGACAGGGTGCTACGGAGCTCTTTCCGCAGCGCGGGTTCGATGTCTTCGATCTTCACGCCGTCGGCGAGCACCACGAAACAGATCAGCTTGCCGTCCTCGTTCCCGGCCGCCGAGGTGTCCACGACCAGGGAGTCCGCGACCTCGTCGTAGCCCTCGACGACCCGGTAGAACTCCGCCGTGCCCATCCGGACGCCGCCGCGGTTGAGCGTCGAGTCGCTGCGGCCGTAGATCACCGCCGAGCCGCGGTTCGTGATCCGGATCCAGTCGCCGTGGCGCCACCGTCCCGGGTACATCTCGAAGTACGCCTCACGCAGCCGCGAGCCGTCGGGGTCGTTCCAGAAGAACACCGGCATGGACGGCATCGGCTTGGTGATGACCAGCTCGCCGACCTGCTCGACGACGGCGTGGCCGGCCTCGTCGAACGCGTTGACCGCGGCACCGAGCGCCGGGCAGGAGAGCTCACCGAGCCAGACCGGGACGTCGGGCGCGGACGCCACGAACGCCGCGCACAGGTCGGTGCCGCCCGAGACCGAGCAGATCTGCACCTTGGCGCCGACCTCGTTCACGATCCACCGGAAGCCCTCGACGCTCAGCGGCGCGCCGGTCGAGCCCACCGCGCGCAACGCCGTCAGGTCGTAGCGCTCCGCGGGCTTGATGCCGGCCTTCAGGCAGCTCTGGATGAACGGCGCCGACGTGCCGAAGTACGTGACACGGTGCTGCTCGGCCAGGTGCCAGAGCGCGTTCAGGTCCGGGTAGCCGGGGCTGCCGTCGTACAGGATGATCGTGGTGCCGACCAGCAGGCCGGAGATGAGGAAGTTCCACATCATCCAGCCGGTGGTGCTGAACCAGAAGAACCGGTCGCCGGGGCCGAGGTCGGTCTGCAGCGCGAGCGCCTTGAGGTGCTCCAGCGTGATGCCGCCGTGGCCGTGGACGATGCCCTTCGGCAGGCCGGTGGTGCCCGACGAGTAGAGCACCCACAGCGGGTGCGCGAACTCGACCGGCTCGAAGACCAGCGCCGCGCCTTCGTGCTTCGCGAGCAGCTCGGCCCAGTCGTGCGTGCCTTCCATACGGCCGTCGCCGACGTACTCGACGAGCACGGTCGCGGCCAGCGACGGCAGCTTCTGCTGCAGGTCGGCGACGGTGGTGCGGATGTCGAACCGGCGGCCGTTGTAGGCGTAGGCGTTGACGGCGAAGAACAGCTTCGGCTCGATCTGCACGAACCGGTCCGCGACGGCGCGAACACCGAAGTCCGGGGAGCACGACGACCAGATCGCGCCGATGCTCGCCGCGGCGAGGAACGCGACCAGGGTCTGCGGGCAGTTCGGCGCCAGCGCGACGACGCGGTCGCCCTTGCCGACGCCCAGCTCGACGAACGCGGCCCGCGCCGCGGCGACCTGCGCGCGCAGGTCGCCGTAAGTGAGGTGGTCCGCGAAGCCGTCTTCGCGGTGGAAGATCACCGCGGTCTCGTCGTCACCCTTCGCGGCGCCCGCGACGCCGGGGGTGAGCGCGTGCTCGGCGTAGTTCAGCGTGCCGCCCTCGAACCAGACGGCGTCCGGCATCCCGCCGGACAGGACCTCACCCGGCCGGTCGTGCCAGCGGACGCCGAGGAAGTCCGCGACCGCCGCCCAGAAGTCCGGGCCGCGCTCGACGGAGAACTCCCAGAGCGACGCGTAGTCGTCCACCTCGACGCCGCGTTCGGCGCGCAGCCACCGGCGGAAGGCTTCGATCTTGGTGTCGGCAACGTGGCCCGGCTCGGGGCGCCAGAGGACTTCGGGAGCGTCGGCGGTGTACGTCACTCCCCGAGCGTAATCCGCCTAACGCAGGTGTGCGTCGAACCAGTTGAGGGTGCGCTGCCAGGCCTCCGCGGCCGCGCCCGGGTCGGCGTCGAAGCGGTGGTTCGCGCCCGGGTAGTGCACGACGTTGGTGGCGACCTTCGCCGACGCGGCCGCGTCACGCAGGCGCTCCACCTCCGCGCCGCCGGCTTCGTCACCGGCGTCGCCGTACATGCCGAGCCACGGGCTGGTGAGCTTGCCGGCGATCTCGACCAGCGTGGGCAGCTCCGCGGCCTGCTGGCCGCCGACGCTCACCGCCGCGCCCAGCCTCCGGTGCGAGGCGACGACCAGCGCCGCGGAGCCACCGAGGTCGAAGCCCATCACGCCGAGGAGATCGCCCTGGACGCCGCGTTCGACGAGCCAGGCGAGTGTGATGTCCGTCGCGTCGAGCAGGTCCTGCTGGGTGAGGCGACGGCCGTCGAGGTGCGGGGTGACGGTCAGCCAACCCTCCGTCGCGAGGCTGGCCAGCAGCAGCTTCACCCCGTCGGTGACCCCGTCCGCTTCGTGCAGCACGACCAGGCCGCCGCGTAGCGCGCCTTCGGGTTCCGAAAACGTGAGGCGCAGGGCGGCGCCGTCGGTGCGCTGGTAGTCCACGGTGCTGGTCGACGTCATTGCGTAACTCAATCACTTCGAGGTGAACGGAAGGAACCCCGTCGCCCGCCCGAAGGGAGTCGCGGGACCGCGACCGGAAAAGATACGGTTGCTGGGCCGTACCGCTGAACCCGAGGAGCGCCGAAGATGTCGACCGTGTCCCCGCGTGCCGATCTCGAATCGTTGCCGAAGTACATCCCTGGCCGGACGATCGAAGGCGCGATCAAGCTGGCGAGCAACGAGGTGCCCGGCGGCCCGCTGCCGAGCGTCGCGGCGGCGATCGCCGAAGCGGCGGCCCGCATCAACCGTTACCCGGACACCGGCTCGCAGGTGCTGCGGGAGCGGCTGGCGCGCGACCTGGACGTCCCGGTGGAGCGCGTCGCCATCGGCTGCGGCTCGGTTTCGCTGTGCCAGCAGACCATCCAGGCGTCCTGCGCCCCGGGTGACGAGGTGCTCTTCGGCTGGCGCTCGTTCGAGGCTTACCCGATCGTGACGCAGGTGGCGCACGCCGTGCCGGTGCTGGTCCCGATCACCGAGGGCCAGGAGCTCGACCTCGACGCGATGCTGGCGGCGATCACCGACCGCACGCGCGTCATCTTCGTGTGCAACCCGAACAACCCCACCGGCACCGCGGTGCGCCGCGCCGAGCTGGAGCGGTTCCTGGACGCCGTCCCCGAGCGCGTGCTCGTCGTGCTCGACGAGGCGTACAAGGAGTTCGTCACCGACCCCGAGGTTCCCGACGGTGTCGAGTTCACGCGCAGCCGCTCGAACGTCATGGTGCTTCGCACGTTCTCGAAGGCGTACGGCCTCGCGGGCCTCCGGGTCGGTTACGCCGTGGCGCCGGAGGCGATCGCGGACGCGCTCCGGCAGGTGCACGTCGCGTTCTCGGTGAACATGCTGGCCCAGGTGGCGGCGCTGGCGTCGCTCGACGCCGCGGACGAGCTGCTCGCGCGCTGCCAGGACATCGTCGCCGAGCGCGGCCGGGTGCGGGACGCCCTGATCGCCGCCGGGTACCAGGTGCCGGAGACGCAGGCCAACTTCGTCTGGCTGCCGCTGGGTGACCAGGCGGTGCCGTTCGCCGAGCACGCGCTGGACCGCAAGCTGGTGGTGCGCCCCTTCGCCGGCGACGGCGTGCGCGTGACCATCGGCACGCCCGAGGAGAACGACCTGTTCCTGGCGGCGGCGCGCGAGTTCCCGCGCGGACTCAGCTGAACTGCTTGACGACCAGCTGGATCACGGCCGCCACGCCGACCACGACGATCACGCCGCGCAGCACCGCCGGCGGCAGCTTGCGGCCGATCTTCGCGCCGAGGAAGCCGCCGGCGGTCGAGCCCACCGCCAGCCACAGCACGACGGGCCAGCTGATCGGCGCGACGAACGCGTAGATCAGCCCGGCGACGACGTTGACCACGGCGGCCAGGACGTTCTTCACGCCGTTGAGCTTCTGCAGCGGTTCCGACAGCAGCATCCCCATGACGGCCATCAGCATCACGCCCTGCGCGGCGGTGAAGTACCCGCCGTAGATGCCGATGAGGAAGATGAAGAACATCAGCAGCGGGCCGGCCTTGTGCTCGGCGCCGTTCTCCTCGCGGCGCTTCGCGACCAACTTGGACACCCGCGGCTGCACGATCACGAGGATCACGGCCAGGCCGACGAGAATCGGGACCACGGCCTCGAAGGCGTCCTTCGGCAGCGACAGCAGCAGGATCGTGCCGCCGATCGCGCCGAGGAACGACGCGACGGCGAACTTCGCCGTCTGCCGCCAGTAGCCCTTGAGCTCGTGCCGGTAACCCCAGGCGCCGCTGAGCGTGCCGGGGGCGAGCCCGATCGCGTTGGAGGTCGTCGCCGTCACGGGCGGGTACCCCAGCGCGACCAGCACCGGGAACGTCACGAGCGTCCCCGACCCGACCACGGCGTTGATGGTCCCGGCCCAGATCCCGGCGACCAGGACGATCGCCGCGTGCCACCACGTCATGAAGCACTCACGTGCGGAGCCTAAGCACCGTGGCCGCGTCCCGCGACGCAGATGTGTCTGGTCAGACACCCACCGCGCGTCAGGACGGCGCGAAGACGCAGAACTCGTTGCCTTCCGGGTCGGCGAGGATGTCCCACCGGATGTCGTCGTCCTCCGCCCTGACCAGGGTCGCGCCCAGGGCCAGCAGCTCCGCGCGGTCGCCGACGACGTCCAGGTGCATGCGGTTCTTCAGCGTCTTCACCTCGGCCACCGGGTTGAGCCAGATCAACGGACCCTTGCCGTCGGGGTCGGCGATCGGGATCGGGTCGGTCGGCGGTCGCTCGGCCGCCGACTCGTGCCGGACGTAGCCGATGGCCTGGCACCACCAGTCCGCCAGTGCCTGGTGGTCGTTCGCGTCGAGCGCGAGGTCCTTGAACCGTGCCGTCATGCCGTTTCCTCTTCCGGTACGTGAGCGGGGATCACCGAGGACACCACGCGCCAGCCCAGCGCGCCGTACAGGCCGCGCCCGGCCTCACTGGCCAACAGGACGCTCCTGGGCGCCGGCGCCGCCACGCCCAGGCGGTGCATCACCACCTTGCCGAGCCCGCGGCGCCGGTGTGCCGGCTCGGTGACGATCTGGTCGAAGACCGCGACGTCCGCGGCCACCGCGACCCGGCCGCGGGCCGCCAAGGCACCCTCCGACGTCACGACCACCTCCCAGACCGGCCCCTCGCCGCGCACCGCCACCTCGTAGGACGGCGGAGCCTCGACCGCCGGGCCGACGCCGGCCGACGTCATCAGGTACTCCGTCTCCCCCGCTGTCCACGCCGGGGTCAGGCCCGCCAGCACCGCTTCGCGCGGGCCGCACGCCTTCAGCCACGTGCCCGGCTCCGCGACCGAGCGGGCGCGGGCCGCCACCGTGTCCGGCGTGCGCAGCAGGTAGCGCACCCGGTGCCCGGGCCGGCCGACGTCGACGCGGTGGCCGTCCGGCTCCGCGACCGGGGGCGGTGCCGCCCGCGACACCGCCCAGCCGCGCACCCACGCCGTCAGAGCGTCCATGCCCGCGATCATGGCAGCCACCCCCGACAATTCCGGGCGTGCGGCAGGATGGGGCCGTGGGTGCGGACACCGAGCAGGTCTGGAGCGCGACCGTCGACCACCTGCGCGCGATGATCGACGCCGGCGAGCTGGCGCCTGGGTCGCGGCTGCCCGCCGAGCGCGTCCTGTGCGAGGAGCTGGGCATCAGCCGCGGGTCGCTGCGGCAGGCGCTGCGGGTGCTCGACTCCATCGGTTACGTCCAGATCCGCGCCGGCTCCGGCACCTACGTCGCCGAGCAGCGGGAGCAGCCGCTGAGCACCTGGTTCACCGAGCACGACCAGCTCGTCGAGAAGCTGTTCGACCTGCGCGCGACCGTCGAGCCGACGCTGGCCGACCGGCTCGCGCGCCACGCGACGGCGAACATCGTGAGCCGCCTCGAGGACAACGTCGCGGAGATGGCGCAGGCCGCCGAGGACGGCGACATGCTGCGCGTCATCGCCACCGACGCCGAGTTCCACCGGGTGATCGCGCAGAACGCGGGCAACGACGACGTCGCCGGCCTGCTGCGGTCGGTCCTCGCCCTGGTCGGCGAGGAGCGGCGGGCCGCGCTGCGGCTGCCGGGCCAGATCCGAAAGGCCGTCGACGACCACCGCGCGATCCTCGACGCGATCCGCCGCGCGGATCCGGCCGAGGCCCGTGAGCGCACCCTCAAGCACCTGACGGACGCGAAGACGTACGCCCACGACTTCGCCGCCCACCCGGAGGAGTGACATGGAGAAGGTCCACTTCACCGAGGAAAAGGCCACCATGCTGGCCACCCTCTACGGCCGCGCGCTGGACAGCCGCGAGACGAACCCGGTGCTGGGCGACCGCGCCGCGGACGAGGCCGTCCGCCAGATCGATTACGACTTCACCCGGCTCGGCATGACCCGCGACGCCGCCGTGAGCGTCGTGCTGCGGGCCAAGCCGATCGACGCATGGGCCGCGGAGTACCTGGCCGCGCACCCGGACGCGATCGTGCTGCACCTGGGCTGCGGCATGGACACTGGCTCGACCGGGTGCCCTCGGACCGCCCGGCGCTGATCGTCGCCGAGGGCCTGACGATGTACCTGACACCGGAGGTCCTGGCCCGGGTCCGGCCGGTCACGCGCCTGCAGCTGCGGATGCTGAAGTACTTCCCGAAGCCGGCCCGGATGGCGACCATCGCCCGGTACCGCTTCTAGCGGGATTCGAGGACCCGCGCGACGAACTTGTGCACGTTCTCCTCGAGCCGCGAGAGACGCTCCCCCAGCGTGAGCGTCTCGAACGGCTGGGGCACGTCGGACTTCAGCTCGCCGCGCACGTACTGGCAGCAGCCGAGGTTGCCGCAGGCGTAGATGCCCAGCGTGTTGCCCTCGCGGCCGAGCTTGCCGGCGCGCTTCCCGGAGAACAGCGTGACGTCGGCCAGGCCGTGGGTCGTGGTGCAGAAGCCGCAGATGTTGCTGCGCAGCCGGGA
Source organism: Amycolatopsis sp. NPDC049252 (assembly GCF_043197175.1). Classification (NCBI taxonomy): domain Bacteria; kingdom Bacillati; phylum Actinomycetota; class Actinomycetes; order Pseudonocardiales; family Pseudonocardiaceae; genus Amycolatopsis; species Amycolatopsis sp. NPDC049252. The sequence continues at coordinate 51,120 of NZ_JBICSQ010000002.1, read as the reverse complement.
CTTCGGTGACGGCGCGGCCCGCAGCGCGAGGCCGACGAACTCGCCGTCGTAGGGCAGCACGAGGTAGGCCCGCCCGGGCGCCTTGGGGTCGCGCCAGCCCAGGAACTCCCGCCGGTCCCACGGGATCTCGCCGGGCCGGGCGGGCAGCGTCACGCCCTTGGCCTCACCGCGGGTGCAGTTGACGAACGAGGCCCGGATCTCCTCCTGGCCGAGTGGCTCCATGATCGGCACGGTAGTGGCGGCGCGGCGCTGCGGCCACGCCTTTTCCGGCCGCACCCCATACGATCGACGCCGTGCGCAAGAACGACGGGAGGTTCCGGATCGTCCTGCGCACCAGCCTGGGCTTCGCCGGGCTGGGACTCGGCTCCAGCGTGGCCGGGTCGGGGGTCGTCGCGCTGCTCCTGCTGCTCCAGGGCCTGCCCAACGACGTCGGGGACCGCGGCTGGATCCTCGGGCTCACCGCGGCCGGGATCGTCGCCGTCGCGCTGCTCGTCGGGACGCTGTGGACGGCCTGGCTGCAGCGGCGGACCGCGATCTGGTTCGTGCTCGGGCGCCCGCCCGGCGAAAGCGAGGCCAGGCGCGCGCTGCGGCTGCCGGTCGACATGGCCGTCGTCAGCGGAACGCTCTGGCTGGTCGGGACGACCGTCCTGGGCGTGCTGGCCGGCGTGCTCGGCTCGGCGGCGGACGCCGCCGCGATGGCCACGACCATCGGGCTCGGCGGCCTGACCACCGTCGGGCTCACCTACCTGGCCGCCGAGTGGGTCGCGCGGCCGGTGATGACGATCGCGCTCGACGTCGTGCCCCCGCGCGGCTCGCTGCCGGTGACCGTGCTGACCCGGCTGATCGTGACGTGGGCGCTGACCTGCGGGGTTCCCCTGGTCGGCGTCCTGCTCGTCGCGACGCCGCCGGACCTCGGCTCGGGTGACCACACCGCCAGCCTGATCATGCTGTCGGTCATCGGCCTGGTCGTCGGCGCGCTCGGCACGGGCCTGCTGGCCCGGGCGGTCGCGGCGCCGCTGCACCGGCTGCGCGTGGCGCTCGACAAGATCGCCCGCGGCGACAACGAGGTCGTCGTCGACGTCGACGACTCCAGCGAGATCGGGCTGCTCCAGACGTCGGTGAACCAGCTCGCCGCCGGGCTGCGGGAGCAGGCGCGGATGCGCGACCTGTTCGGCAGGCACGTCGGCGCCGAGGTCGCCCGGCACGCGCTGGAGTACGGCGCCTCGCTGTCGGGCGACGTCCGCGAGGTGACGGCGTTGTTCGTCGACGTCGTCGACTCGACCGCGCTCGCCTACCGGACGCCGCCGCAGGAGCTGGTCGGGAAGCTGAACCGGCTGTTCGCCGTCGTCGTCACAGCGGTGAACGCGCGCGGCGGGCTGGTCAACAAGTTCCAGGGGGACGCCGCGCTGTGCATCTTCGGCGCCCCGACCCGCCTCTCGGACGCGCCGACCGCCGCGCTGGCCGCCGCCCGCGCGATCCGGGACGCCGTGCGCGAGGCCGGTGAGCTCGACCTCGGCATCGGCGTCTCCAGCGGCCCGGTGTTCGCCGGGCAGCTCGGCAGCAGCAGCCGCCTCGAGTACACCGTGATCGGCGACGCCGTGAACGAGGCCGCGCGGCTCACCGAGCTGGCCAAGGCGGCGCCGTCACGGATCCTCGCGAGCGACGCCGCCGTCTCCGGCGCGCTGCAGGGTGAGCGGGCGTTCTGGGTCAAGCACGGGGAGCTCGAGCTGCGGGGACGGCAGGAGCCGACGCCGACCTGGACAGCCGACCCGGAACCTCAGGACAGCTGACCCAGATCCGGCCAGCGCAGCACCGTCGAACCCCAGGTCAGGCCCGCGCCGAACGCGCTGAGCAGGACCCGGTTGCCGGGCGCGAGCGTGCCGTCGCGGCGGGCGTCGTCCAGCGCCAGCGGGATGGACGCGGCGCTGGTGTTGCCGACGCGGTCGATGTTGGCGACCACGGCGTCGGCCGGCATGCCGAGCTGCTTCGCCGTCGCCTGGAGGATCCGGATGTTCGCCTGGTGCCCGACGAAGCGGTCGACGTCGCCGACCATCCAGCCCGCGCGCTCCAGGACCGTCCGCGACGACTCGGCCATGCGCGCGCAGGCGTGCCGGAACACCGCGGTGCCCTGCATCGCGAGGAAGCGGTCACCCGGGTCGTCGGAGAGACGGCGACGCGAGCCGCCCGCCTCGACCCACAGCAGGTCGGCGTGCTCCCCCTCGCTGTGCAGGTCGAACGGCCCGAACGCGCCGGGCTCGCCGGCGTCACCGGCCCGCAGGACCACGGCGCCCGCGCCGTCGCCGAAGATCGGGACGGTGGTGCGGTCGTCCGGGTCGATGAGCGTGGTGAAGGTGTCGGCGCCGATCACGAGCACCCGCTCGGCGAGCCCGCCCGCGATGAAGCCCGCCGCGGTGGCCAGCGCGTAGACGAACCCGCTGCACACGGCGTTGACGTCGAACGCCGCGGCTGTGCCGAGCCCGAGCCGGGCGGCGACCTGCGGCGCGCTGGCCGGGCAGGGCTGGTCGGGTGTGGAGGTGGCGAGCACGACCATGTCGGCCGTGCCGTCGGTGGACGCCAGCGCCCTGCGGCCCGCGCCGACGGCGAGGTCCACAGTGGACTCACCCGGTCCGGCGACGCGGCGCTCGCGGATCCCCGTGCGAGTGCGGATCCACTCGTCCGAGGTGTCGAGCCGGGCGGCGATCTCGTGGTTGTCCAGGACTTTTGTCGGCAACCACGAACCGATTCCGGTCAACACGGCGGCAGGTGCGGGCACGGGAGAGCCTCCCCACGCCGGCGGGTTGGCGGAGCGTCCGGCTGGTCTACCACTTGTATGGGCTACCCCCTGGTAGACCGGTCAGTTGTGTTCCAGGTCACTGAAAAAGTTGTTTCATCTTCCCGGCGTCCGGAGTAGTGAGCGCCGTCACGAGCGAGTGAGCCGTCGGAGAACTCGCGGCGAATCGTCGGTGGTCCCGGTTAGCCTGCTGAGGTGCAGACTCCCGACCTCGACCAGCTGGACATCGCCATCCTCGCCTGCCTCCAGGCGGACGCCCGCACCATCGCCGAGACGATCGGCGCGAAGGTCGGCCTCTCGGCCGCGGCGGTGCAACGGCGGATCAAGCGGCTGCGCGAGGCGGGTGTCATCGAGCGCGAGGTGGCGGTGCTGTCGCCGCGAGCGCTCGGGCTGAGCATGACGTTCGTGGTCATGGTCGAGATGGAGCGGGAGAACCTCGCGGTGCTGGACGCGTTCCGCCGCCAGGTCCTCGGCGACGACTGCGTCCAGCAGTGCTACTACGTCACGGGCAGCGCCGACTTCGTGCTGATCGTGACGTGCCCGGACATGGCCGGCTTCGAGGCGTTCACCCGGCGGATGTTCTTCGACAACCCGAACGTCCGGCACTTCACCACGAGCGTCGCGATGGACCGGGTGAAGGTCGGCCTCAACCTGCCACTGGGCCCGTAGGCCGAGGCCAGGACCACAGCCTTTCGGCCGGCTTCCGGATCACCGGAGCGGGCAGGTGCACGCCCAGCCGATCACCGTCCGCGACCTGCGGCACGGTCCACAGTGGATCGCCGGGACGGCCACCACGCTCGGCACGCTGACCTGCGCGGCAGCCGTCCCAGCGCCACTCGTCCTGCGCCGGAAACGTCCGGAAGCGCCGCGCGAGCCGTCACCATCAGTCGTGACCTGAACGCAAGGGGTATGTGCCCGGCGTTACACCACAATGGACGGATGCAACCGATCAAGTGAACGTGAGAGTTTCTCCGTCATGACCGTCAGGCCTGGTCATCTCCTCCTCGAACAGTTCGCGCCGCGCGAACCACCGCGAGACTCCAGGAGGGGCCGTGCACACCGAAGCCGTACACCAGAGCCAGTTCGTGGTGCTGAACGAGAGCACCACGCCCGTCCTGTCCCGCCTCTCCTACCACGCGGAGGAGCCGTTCGCGGCCACCGTGGCGTTCCGGACCGAGCGGGGCCGGTGGATCGAGTGGACGTTCGCCCGTGACCTCCTCGTCGAGGGCCTGGACGAGCCGGCCGGCCTGGGCGACGTCCGCGTCCGCCCGGACCTGTCCGAGGACGACGACTTCCTGACCCTCGAAATCGAGTCACCGGACGGCTATGCGTCGTTCGAGCTGGAGCGTGAAGACATCCGGACGTTCCTCGAGGCGTCCTACGAGCTGGTGCCGCTCGGCGAAGAGAGCGCGCACTTCGACGTCGACGGGCTGATCGAGGAGATCAGCAACGTCTGACCCGGAAACCTCCCATTCCCGCGGCGAGGAACGAAGGGCGGGTTTCGGCAGCGCTGGAGGCTGCCGAAACCCGCCCTTTCGCCTTTCCGGAAGATCAGCCGAGCCGCAGCGTGGTGCCGGTCGCCGAGAGCGCCGCGCCGATCGGGAAGAAGTACGTCACGGTCGTGTTGCCGCCGGACAGGAGGCCCTGCGCCGAGTTGCCGGCGATGAAGCCGCCGCCCGAGTCACCCGCCGCCGAGCGGACGTTGGTCGCGGTCATGCCGTTGACCGTGCCTTCGGCGTAGCGGACGCTCTGGTTCTTGGCGCCGATGGTGCCGCAGGTCCAGCCGGTGGTCGAGCCGGCCTTGCAGACCGAGGTGCCGGTCGCCGCGTTCGACGAGCCGCGCACCGCGGTGCCGTTGTTCATCTGGCCCACCGGGGTCCAGTTGCTGTTGGTCCGGACCGAGGCGTAGTCGCTGCCCGGGAACCGGTAGGTGCCCCACGAGCCGAGCGCGGCGCCGTTGGACCCGGTCAGGGAGCCGCCGCCGGTGAGCGCGGCGCAGTGCCCGGCGGTGAGGAAGCCGGTGGTCGTCGAGAACCCGACCGAGCAGCGCGACGAGCCGCCGATGTAGTAGGCGTCACCACCGCGGATGTTGGCGTACAGGGAGGGCTTCGCCGTCGTCTCGAGGATCGTGATCGACGACTTGTCCACACCGGACTTCGCGATGAACGCGTCGGCCGCGCCGGCGTGGCCCTGCAGCACGGTCATCGTCACGCGGTTGGTGGTCGAGTCCACGCCCCAGCCGGTGATCGAGGCGGGAGCCGAGCGGTCGGCCGCGTTGAGGGTGTCCACAGTGGAGTCGAGCTGGCGCGCGCTGAACTTCACGAGTTCGGCTTCCGCGCCCGCTTCGCGGATCTTGCCCAGCAGGGCGGCGTTCGTCGTCTCGACGTGTGCCTTGCCCGTCGTGGCGTTGTAGGTGACACCGCCGAGCGCGTCGCCGAGGGTCGCGGCAACGGCTTCCGAGACCTTGTTCGCGACGTCCTCGCTCTTCAACCGGGCCACCGCCTGGTCGTGGGTCAGGCCGAGGTCGCGCTGCATCGCGGGCACGATGTCGGGGTTCAGCAGGTCCTGGCCGGACGCGGGAACGGCGAGCGCGCCCGTCGTCAGCACGGCTACGGCAGCGGCACCGAAGAGTCTGGCGATCTTCATGCTTCTCCCTAGTGGTGGTTACGCGCGGCTCCCCGCCGGCCACGCAGAGGAACTCCCCCGGCAGAGCGTCCCCGTTATGGGCGTTACGGTGCAATCCGGGCACCCGGCGAATGGGTATACGCATTCCCCTCGGACGAATCCCCTGCTCCAAGCAGCCCCAAGCGCCGAACGTCACCCGGTCGGACAGGTCCGTAAGTAGGGTTTCCGACTACTACTTTCCGTAGCCAGCGCGATTCACTGAACGTGTTAAGCGCTGCTGGACGGCGTGAGGCGCCGACGTTTCGCTCGCGCGGCGACCCGGGATCGGCGATTCCACCGGCCACCCGGTGACAACCGGTAGCCGGACGTGCGTGCGCGGTGTCGGCCACCTAGTCGGTGAAAGGTTTACGGACGGGTTGAGCGCTGCTTAGGCTCCCGCGCACAGCCCCGGTGTGCGTCGAGGAGGTCATATGTGGCTGACCGCGCCCCGCCCCACCTCCGTGTCCGTCCGGTCCGGACCGGCCCGTCTGACCGGCCGCGACGCCGAGCTCGACGCCGTCGCCGGCGTGCTTCGGCAGCGCCCGGCCGCCGTGGTGATCGAGGGCGAGCCCGGCATGGGCCGCACCCGCCTGCTCGCCGAAATCGCGCGGCGCCCCGAGTTCGACGGTGGCCGCGTGCTCGGCGGCGCCTGCCAGCCGCTGCGGGAACCGTTTCCCTACGGCCCGATCCTGGACGCGCTGCGGTCCGCGGGCGACGCGCCGCTCGGCCCGCTCAGCCCGGTCGCCGGCGTGCTGCGGCCGCTGCTGCCCGAGCTCGCGGAAGCGCTTCCCCCGCGGCCCGAGCCGCTGGCCGACCCGGTCGCCGAGCGCCACCGCGTGTTCCGCGCCGTGCGGGAGCTGCTGACCGCGTGCGGGCCCGCGCTCGTGCTGGTCGACGACCTGCAGTGGGCCGACGAGGACACCCTCGACCTCCTGCGGTTCCTCGCCGGGTCGATGCCGCCGGAGCTGGCGATCGTCGTCACCCACCGGTCCGCCCCCGACGCGCGGCCCGGGCCGCCCTTCCGCACCGGGCCCGACGTGCACACGGCGCGCGTCGCGCTGGGCGCGCTCGACGTCGCCGCGGTGCGCGAACTCGCCGTCGAACTCCTCGAACTGCCCCGCGTCACGGCCGAGTTCGCCGCGAAGCTGCACGAGTGCACGGCCGGGATCCCGTTCGTCGTCGAGGAAACCCTGCGCGCCCTGCGGGACGCCGCCGAACGGCTCCCGGTCGGCGAAGTCCTCTCCGACCGGTTGCTGGAGAACCTCGAAGTCCCGGTGCTGCTGCGGGAAGCCGTCACCGAACGGCTTTCCGGGCTGCCCGGGCCGGCTGTGCGGCTGGCCGGCGCGGCCGCGGTGCTCGGTGTCGGCGCCGAAGCCGGGGTGCTCGGCGAGCTGGCCGGTCTGTCCGGCGACGACCTGCGCACGGCGTTGCTCGCCACGCTGTCCGCCGGGGTGCTCGGCGAGGCCGGCGACAGCAAGTACGCCTTCCGGCATCCGCTGGCGCGCAAGGCGGTCTACGACACGGTGACCGGCCCCGAGCGTGCGCTGCTGCACGCGCAGGCGATCCGGGTGCTCGCCGCGCAGCCGTCACCCCCGCTCACGTTGCTCGCCCGGCACTCCCGCGCGGCGGGCCGGGTCGACCAGTGGCGGCACTACGCCGAAGCCGCGGCCGACGAGGCGATCGCCCGGGGTGAGACGTCCCGCGCGATCGACCTCCTGCAGTCGGTGCTGGCCGAACCCGGTCCGGCGCAGTCCGACGTCGGGCGGGTGGCGGGCAAGCTGAGCCAGGTCGCGCTGCGCGGCTTCCGCCCGGACGTCATCGGCACGCTGGAGCACGTCCTCGAAGAGGTGGCGCTGCCGCCGTCGGTGCGCGGCTCGATCCGGCTGAGCCTCGGCATGCTGCTGGTCCGGACCATCGGGCAGCTCGGCCGCGGCCGCCTGGAGGTCGAGCGCGCGGTCGGCGAGCTGGTCGACCGGCCCGACCTGGCCGCGCGCGGGATCACCCTGCTCGCCCAGCCGATCGACGGGCTGACCCCGGTGTCCTGGCACGAGCTCTGGCGGGCCCGCGCGGGTGAGGTGTACGACCGGCTCGACGACCCCGAGCTGCGGCTGGCCCTGACGGCCGACCGGATCGCGGCCGCTTCGCACGTCGGCGACGGCTCGGCGTGGACGGAGTTCGAGGCGATGTCGGACACCGTCGGCACGGTCGCCGAGCGCGTCCAGCTGGCCCGGCTGTGGTGCAACCTCGCCGACGGGCAGGCCTGGGCCGGCTACCTCGACCGGGCCCAGCGACTGGTGACCGAAGGCGTCCGGCGCGCGACCGACGCGGGCGCGCTGTACGCGATCGGCCTGATCCAGGGCACCCGCGTCCGGCTGGACTGGGTGCGCGGGCAGTGGGCCGGGCTCGCCGAAACCGCCGAGCAGCTGCGCGACAGCTACCCGGAGCTGGGCTCGATCGTCATGGAGTCGTCGCTGGTGCTGGGCGGGCTCGCCGCCGTCCGCGGGGAGTTCGCGGCGGCGCAGCGGCACCTGACCGCGGCGGGCGTGCACGCGCCGGACCAGGGCCCGATCCCCGTGGTGCTCTCGGCCGCGGGCGTGCTGATCAGCGTCCGCCTCGCGACCGACGACGTCGACGGCGCGTGCGCGGTGGCCGACACGGCGGTGGCCGCGGCCGGGCGCAAGGGCGTCTGGATCTGGGCGGCCGCGCTGGTCCCGGCGGCGGCGCAGGCGTACGCGCGGGCCGGGCGCTGGCCGGAGGCGGACAGCGTGGTGGAAGCGTTTGCGCGGGGCATCGAAGGCCGGGACGCGCCGGTCGCGACGGCCGCGCTGGTGGCCGGCCGGGCCGTGCTGCTCGAGGCCCGCGGCAAGCACCTGGCCGCGGCCACGCTGTTCGACGAAGCCGCGGCGGGCTACGGGGCGTTGCCAATGCCGTATCCGGCGACGGCCACGCGGGAGCGGGCCGCGATGTGCCGTCTCGCCGCCGGCAACCGCGACGCCGTCGACGAGCTGACCGCGGCGGCCGAGGCGTACGAGCAGCTCGGCGCCACCCGCGACGCCGGACGTTGCCGTCACCAGCTGCGCGAGCACGGTGCGTGGGCGCCATCGCAACGCGGGCGGCGGGGGTACGGCAGCGAGCTGTCCCCGCGCGAGCGCGAGGTGGCGCGGATGCTCGCCGAGGGTCGGACGAACCGCGAGATCGCGGACGGCCTGTTCCTGTCACCCCGCACGGTCGAGCAGCACGTCGCGAAGGTGCTGCGGAAGCTCGGGGCGCGGTCCCGCACGGACGTCGCGCGCAAGATGCCGGGTGAGACGGCGACCGCACCTGCGGGGTGATCTCCGCGGACGTACCGTGACCCGGTGACAGAAGAGGCTGTTCCCGCGTGGCGCCGCCGGACCGCCGGCGAGACGCGCTGGCCCGCGATGGGCGTCGTCGTGGCCACGCTCGCGCTCCAGCTGGCCCTGCCGGGCGAGGTGGCGGTGCGGCCGTCGTGGCTGCTGCCGGCGCTGTCGGCGTTGCTGGTGGGTGCGCTGCTGCTGGTCAACCCGGGCAAGACGGACCACTTCGGCGCGGTCGAGCGGGTGATTTCGCTGCTCGTGGTGGCCGCGGTGTCGCTGGTCAACGGCGGGTCGGCGGTGCTGCTGGTCTACGGGATCGCCACCGCGACGCTCACCGCCCCGGCGGGCGCGGTCCTGCTCAGCGGCGGCATCGTCTACTGGACGAACATCGTGGCGTTCTCCCTCTGGTACTGGGAGTTCGACCGCGGCGGCCCGGGCCGGCGGGCGCTGGGCCGCCACGTGTTCCCGGACCTGCAGTTCCCGCAGATGGCCGATCCGGACCTGGCGAAACAGGACTGGGAACCGTCCTATTTGGACTACCTGTACTTCTCGTTCACCAACGCGGCGGCGTTCAGCCCGACCGACGTCCTGCCGCTGCGGATCTGGGCGAAGATGACGATGATGCTGCAGGCCGTGATCTCCCTGGTGCTGGCCCTGATGGTGGTCTCCTGGGCGATCAACAACCTGAAGTAGACGTCCAGATTTTGACAATTGACCCTCGCTCGTCCGTCAGCAAGTCTGAGACCGGACCGGCAGAGGAGCACATGACCGACACCGACGGCGATGTGGTCAACCACATGGAAGGCGATCCGGAGACCGCCGTGCAGATCGGCGACGTGCGGGGCAACCTGTACGTCAATTCACAGGTTTACACAGCAGTGCCGTCCGCGCCCGATCCCCAACAGGGCCAGTTGCACGTGCTGGCGGTCGACGACGAGTCCCACGCGCTTGAGGAGATCGTCCACCTGCTCTGGGCGGACCCCCGCGTCGGGAAGGTCGACGCCGTCTCCGACGCGACCACGGCGAGCCGGTACATCCACCACGTCCTGCAGCGGAGGGAACCGCTGGACGCGGTGTTCATGGACATCGAAATGCCAGGGCTGAACGGCCTCGACCTCGCCCGAATGGTCGCCCGGTTCACAACTCCACCCGGCCTGGTGTTCGTGACCGCCTGGGAGGAGCACGCGATCGAGGCCTTCGAACTCGACGCCATCGACTACCTGCTTAAGCCAGTGCACCCCGACCGGCTGGCCGACACCCTGCGCAAGCTGCTCGTGCGCGCGTCGCCACACGAGCACCACAGCGAATCGCCGGCCGATCCCGTGATCTCCGTGGAACGCGACTGCATGGCGGACTTCATCCGGCTTTCCGAGGTTCACCTGGTCGAAATCGACGGCGACAACGCGCGCCTATACACCTCGAAAGGCGAGTTCTCCTCGCGGGTACCGGTCTCGGTGCTGGCCACCGACTGGGCCGCGGCCGGGTTCGTCCGGATCGGCGAATGCCATTTGGTTGCCGTTCGGCACGTCGAGAAGGTTCGGCTGACCGACCGTGACATGACCGTGCAGGTGGCAGGCCGCAGCCTGCCGGTCAGCCCCGAATGCTTCCGCGAGGCGCGGAACCTCCTGGTCCGCTCACGACGGCGGCCGGGGCTCCACTGAAGTGCCGGCGGTCACGGTTGTCGCGGAGATCCTCTGGTTCGTGGTGACCCTGTGCCTCGCGCGCGCGTGGCGTGCCACAGCCGACCGACGCCGGGGGGACCTCGTCCGGAAACAGGTCTTGGACACCCTTTCCGCGATCTCGGAGTTCCGCCGCGGCCTCGGTGCCGAGGGTGCCCGGAAGCTGCGGGTGCTACTCGACGTGTCGGCTGTGGTGATCGCCGACACTGAGCGTGCCATCAGCTGGGACGGCACGGTGGAGCATGAGCACATCGACGACGCCGTGCGGCTCGCCGTGGGGACATTGGTGGCCGGCTGGTCCAAGAGCTTCTCGCCACAGATCGTCTCCTGCGGCCACCCGGCATGCCCGGTGCGGTACGCGGTGACCGCGCCGCTGAAGTGCGACGGCGAAATCCGGGCCGTGTTGGTCGTCTACTCGACGACCCGGTCCACCGCACTGGCCGAGATCGTGCGTGCGGTGGGCGGCTGGGCTTCCGACCAGCTGGGGCTCGGCGAGTCGGAACGGCTCAGGATCTTCGGCGAAGACGCACCCCTGTTCGTCGAGCCCGATCCAATCCCGGCGACCTTCATCGCGTGGTCGTTCGCCGCGGTGCGGCGGCTCGTGCAGACAGAACCGGAACGGGCTTCCGAACTGCTGCGCGAGTTCGCCGACTTCATGCGCTACCGGTCTCGCCAGTATGGCGAGTTCACGGAGCTGGCCGAAGAGGTGCGGTGTGTCGATCAGTACCTCGCCCTGGTCCAGGAACACCTCGGCGCCCAGCTAGCAGTGGTGATGGACATCGCACCCGAGGTGTTGCCGCTCAAGGTGCCGTTCTTGTGCCTTCAGCCGCTGGTCGAGGGGGTTGTGCAGCACGGTCCTGGACCGCGCGGCTGGCGAGTGGCGATCGCGGTGATCGACTGCGACCCGGACATTGTCCTCAGCATCGAGCACGAAGATCCGCGGCTGGCGTACGAAGACGTGCCCCGGATCACCTCGGACAAACGCCCTTGGGAAGGTCGCCGGCTCGGTTACCGCGGCGTGTCCGGCTTGCCTGCGTTCACCCGGCGAATGCGTCACCTCTACGGCGACGACTACGCGCTCGAGGTGGACGTGCGGGCCGAGACGAACACGAAGATCACCGTCCGGCTACCGAAGAAGTGACGCCCCCGGCGGACCGAGGGCGTCACCGACGGGTCAGTGGCGGGCGATGGTGAAGCTCTGGCCGTCCGAGCCGATCGCGCCCGGGGTCCAGGTGCCGGTGCCGCGGTCGTCGGCGCTCAGGGCGGACGGGCTGGTCGAGGCCAGGTTCGTCCCGTTGAACTTGACGCCGGTGAACTTGACCCCGCCGGAGATCGTCGGGTACGAGTCGGTCGGGGACTCGATGATCGCCTCCGCCGACGAGTGCTTCGAGGTCAGGGACTTGGTGGTGGTCTTCGTCCAGCCCTTGGTGGAGTCGGTGAGGTCCAGCCGGTACGTGTTGGTCGCGGTCCGCGTCACGGTCGCGGTGATCTTGTCGCCCGCGCCGACCGACACGTTGTAGTACACCGGCGCGGCCGGGTACATCTCGTACCAGGCCGAGTACACCGCACGGCCGCTGGAGCAGTCCGTCTCGACGCCGGTCTGCTCCACTGTGGACGATCCGTCGCCGTCGATGCCCACCCACGGGGCGAACAGGTCGTTGCTGGAGCGGCACGTCACGGTCGGCTCGGTCCAGCTCGCGGTGGCCGTGGTGAAGCTGCCGAAACTGACGTAGCCACCCCAGTTGCCCCCGGCGAACTGGTGCCCGTGGAAGTGCGAACCGTACTCGACCGCGGCGTGCGCCGGGCCGGCCATCGCCAGGCCGGCGGCCGCGGCGGCGGCCACCGTGAGCACGCGGACAGCTCGCGAGGAAACGAATCTGGTCATGACGGAGACTCCGTTCACAGGGTGGGGACCTGGGAAAGCCGTGCGACCAGTGTTGAATCCGCGACAACCGGAAGGTAGCTACTTTCGAAGGGTCTTCACATTCCGGGAACGAATCACGATATTTGCCGGATTTACTCCGGAATGAACGAAAAGGCTCTTCAATCCCGAACGGCCGTGCGGGAGAAACAACCAAGCGGCCGGCGCGCCACCACCAGCTGTTGTGCGGCTACCGTGCCCTGCGTGGACCTCGACGCGGTGCGGACCTTCCTCACGGTCTCTTCGGAAGGCCAGTTCCAGAGCGCGGCCGACGAGCTGGGCATCACCCAGCAGGCGGTCTCGAAACGCATCCGCGCGCTTGAGCGCAAGCTCGGCGTAGTCCTCTTCGCCCGCGGGCCCCGCGGTGCCACGCTGACGGTGGACGGTGAGGCGTTCCTGCCACCCGCTCGGGAGCTCCTCCGAGCCGAGGACCGGGCCCTCGCGTCCGTGATGCCGGGCCGACGCGCGCTCAGGGTCGACGTCCGCAACCGGCGGACGGCGCCTGCCACCCTGTTGCACGCCTTCTACCGGCAACACCGCGAGCTTGATCTGGACGTCGTCGCCTTGCCCGACCTCGACCTCGAGGCCGCGCTCACCGCCGTCGCGAGCGGCACCGTGGACGCCACGTTCCGCGGCCTGACCGATGCGAAGAACCAACTCGCGGGTGCCGGACTTTCGAGCGCCCTGGTCATCGAGGACCGCCATGAGCTCCTGGTCGGCCCGAACCACCCGCTTGCCGGTGCCTCTTCCGTGACGCCACACCAACTCGCCGACCACCGGATCTGGATGCCAGGCCTGCCGCGCGGGGACGAGGTCGCCACCTACTACGACGAACTCGCCACCGCCTTCGGGATCACCATCGACGTCCTGGGTCCCGCCTTCGGAGCCGAAGTGCTGCTGACCGAAATCGCCGGGTCTTCGACACTCGCGAACCTCGTCGGCGAAGGCTCCCGCTATCTGTGGCCCGCGCACTACGACCTTCGCCGCATCCCGATTGTCGAACCCACCCCGGTCTTCCCGCTCTGGATCGTCTGGCGCACCGACAACGAGCGCGCCGACCTCGCCGAGCTGCTCGCCTACCTGAAAGCCGATCGGGCCGGCCGGCGAACCGGCAACACGTGGCTCCCGTCGTGGGCGTGTGGTCGAGAGCCCGAAAAGACCCGTGAAGGCCTCCGCGGGGGAAGAGGCCTTCACGGGTCCATGCAGCTCACCAACCGCCCGGTCAGGTGAGCGGCCTACTGAGCGGCCTGCGCGTGCGCCGCGTCCACGAACTTCGTGGTGTACGTCTTCGACAGGTCGATCTTGTCCTTCTTCGGCTTGACGTTGCTGGACGAGTCACCCAGCACCTTCAGGACGTTCTGCGCGCCGGCCTGGTCCATCCGGCCGTCCTTGGTGAACATCGGCAGGCTGTCCTTGAGCGACTTCACGTACAGCGCCTTGTCCCCGCCGGCGAACGACGGCGGCATGATCGCCGCGACGTCCTCTGGAGTGTGCTTCGAAAGCCAGTTCAGGGACGCGACATACGCGTTCGCGAGTTTCTGCACGATGTCGGGATAACGCTCGACGATGGTGCAGCTCATGTACAACGAGCTCGCCGGGTACAACCCGCCCAAAGCGGCTTTGGTGCCCTCGACCGTGCGCATGTCGTAAAGCACCTTGGCCTGGCCGGTGTTCGTCAGCTGGGCGATCGTCGGGTCGGTCGTCATCCCGGCGTCGATCGTGCCCTGGTTCAGCGCGGTGATGAACGTCTGCCCGGCGCCCGCCTTGTACGGCGTGTAGTCCTTCGAGCTGACGCCGCCGCGCTGCGCGAGCGCCTTGGTCAGGAAGTCCGTCGACGAGCCGAGCGACGTCACGCCGAGCGTGCGGCCCTTGAAGTCCTTGCCGGACTTGACCTCGCCGGCCTTGGCCGTGGCGACCATTTCCGCCTCGCCCGGCACGTTCGCGAACTGCACGACGCTCTGGATGCACTGCTCCTTGGCCTGCAGGTCGATCGTGTGGTCGTAGAACCCGACCACCCCCTGCACCTCGCCGGCCAGCAGCGACGTCTCCGCGTTGGCCCCGGACGGCTGGTCGAACAGCTCGACGTCGACGCCCTGCTTCTGGTACTCGCCGAGCTGCTGCGCGAGCTGCGCCGGCAGGTAGATCACCTTGGACAGGCCGCCGACCATGATCTTGACGTGCGGCCGGCCGCCGTCCCCGAAGTCGATCGAGCGCGAGTCGCGGCAGGCGGTCACCCCGCCCGCGGTGACGGCCAGCGCGGCCGCGATCGCGAGTGTCCTCTTGAGACCCATGTCAGATCCCCTGCGCCTGGGCGCCGACGTTCGGCCGCCAGCGCAGCAGGCGGCGTTCCAGGGTGCCGATGCCCCATTCGGCCAGCAGCGCGACGACGGTGATGATCAGCATCCCGGCGTACACCCCGGCGGTGTCGAACGTGCCCTGCGCGTTGCTGATCAGGAAGCCCATGCCGGCCTTGGCGCCGGTGTACTCGCCGACGACCGCGCCGATCAGCGCGAAGCCGAACGCGACGTGCAGCGAGGAAAGGATCCACGACGTCGCGCTGGGCAGCACGATCGACTTCAGCACCTGGCCGCGCGTCGCGCCCAGGATGCGGGCGTTGTCGATCAGGTTGCGGTCCACCTCGCGAGCGCCGGTGAAAGCGTTGAAGAACACCGCGAAGAACACGAGCACGACGACGGTCGCGACCTTCGACGACAGCCCGAGACCGAACCAGATCACGAACAGCGCGGCGAGCACGATGCGCGGCAGGGCGTTGGCGGCCTTGATGAACGGCGCGAGCACCTGCGCGAAGTACTCACTGCGGCCCAGGATGACCCCGAGCACGACCCCGGCGATCGCGCCGATGACGAAGCCCAGCACGGCTTCCTCGACGGTGGTGAAGATGTTGTACCAGATCGAACCGAAGTCGGTCCCGGTGCTGAACCACTCGACCAGCCGCTGCCAGATGTTCGACGGCTTCGAGTAGAAGAACGGGTCGATCCAGTAGGTCGCGGTCAGCTCCCAGCTGCCCAGCCAGACGACGACGATCGCCAGGCGCAGCAGCCAGATGTTGCGCTTGCGGCGCGAGGAGGTCTGCTTGGCGCGGGCCATGATGTCCTGCTCGGTCTCGAGGACCGGCAACGGGTTCGTGTTCACCGCCGGGGTGTCAAGCGACATTGCTCGCTCCCTTCTCGCGGGCCTTGTCGACCTCGCTGCGCAGCGATTCCCAGATGTCGGCGTACAGCTTGCGGAACTCCTCGGTGAGCCGCAGCTCCTCGACCTTGCGCGGGCGCTCCAGGGGAATCTCGAAGACGTCCTTCACGGTGGCCGGCGACGACGTCAGCACGACGACCTTGTCCGCCAGCGCGATCGCCTCGTCCAGGTCGTGGGTCACGAAGATCACCGCGGCCCCCGAACCGGACCACAGCCGCAGCAGCTCGTCCTGCATGAGCGCGCGGGTCTGCACGTCCAGCGCCGAGAACGGCTCGTCCATCAGCATGATCTTCGGCTTGGTGACGAGCGTCTGGGCCAGCGCGACGCGCTTGCGCATGCCGCCGGAGAGCTGGTGGGGGTAGTACTTCTCGAACCCGGCGAGCCCGACCCGGGCGATCCAGTCGACGGCCTGCGCGCGAGCCTCGGCCTTCGGCACCCCGCGGAAGCGCGGCCCCGACGCGACGTTGTCCAGCACCGACCGCCACGGCATCACGGCGTCGGTCTGGAACATGTAGCCGACACCGTCCGGAATGGACTTCACGTCGGCCCCGTTCACCTGCACCCGCCCCGCGGACGGCGGCTGGAGCCCGGAGACCAGCGAGAGCGTCGTCGACTTGCCGCAGCCGGTGGGGCCGACGACGGCGACGAACTCGCCGGGCTGGACGGTCATGGTCAGGTCGCGGACGGCCGTGTGCACGGAACCGGACCCGCTCGGGAACCGTTTGGTGGCTCCGGTGAGTTCGATCAGTGGGGGAACCATGGGGAGGTGACTCCTTCGTCACGTGGTGGGGATCACGCTGGAAGGCACGTTAAGTACGTGTGGCGGCCAGGTGAAGCTTGTCGACGTTCTGCGTCGCCGCTGCGCGTTATGCATGTTTTGCTCATTTAGCGCACGCCCGTGAGCTGGGGGTATGTTCCCAGCCATGCCAAAGTGGGCGCTCTTCCCGCGGATGCGGTTCAGCAGGCAGGTGCTGCTGCTGCAGATCGGCGTGGTCGTCCTCGTCGTCGGGCTCGGCGTCGCGCTGGTCAGCGTGCTGCTGCGGAGCACCCTCAACGACCAGTACGGCCGCCGGGCGCTGGCCATCGCGAAGTCCGTGGCCGCCGACCCGGTGGTGGTCGCGAACGCGGCCGCGAAGGTCCCCGGCGGCCCGCTCGAAGACCGCGTCCTGGCGGTCACGAAGGTCAACGACGCGTTGTTCGTGGTGATCACCGACGACCAGGGCATCCGGCTCGCCCACCCGACGACGAGCCTGATCGGCCAGCGGGTGAGCACCTCCCCGGAGCTGGCGCTGGCCGGGCAGGACGAGGTCAGCGCGGTGCAGAACGGCACGCTCGGGCTGTCGGTGCGCAGCAAGACCCCGATCTGGCAGGGACAACGCGTGGTCGGCGAGGTGAGCGTCGGCTTCGAGGTCGGCGACCCGACCGGCGACTTCAACCGGCTGCTCGTCGTCACGCTGCTGTTCGCGGGCGGCGCGCTGCTGCTCGGCGCGGGCGCGTCGGCGCTGCTCAACCGGCGGCTGCGGCGCGTCACGCACGGCCTCGAGCCGCACGAACTCACCGAGCTGCTCTACGAACGCGAAGCCGTGCTGCACGGGATCGGCGAGGGCGTGCTGGCCGTCGACGAGGCGCACCGCGTCTCCGTGCGCAACGACGAGGCCGAACGCCTGCTCGGCACCGAGCTCCCGATCGGCGCGGCGATGGCCGAGCTCGAGCTTTCGCCGCGCGTGCACAAGGCCGTCGCCGAAGGGCGGCCGGTGGACAACCTGCTGGCGGTGGCCGGCAACCGCGTCCTGGTGATCAACTCCCGGGCGGTACGCCTGGACGACCGGCCGATCGGCACCGTGCTGACCTTCCGCGACCGCACCGACCTCGACACGCTCACCCGCGAGCTGGACGGCATCCGGTCGCTGTCCGACGGCCTGCGCGCGCAACGCCACGAGTTCGCGAACCGGCTGCACACGCTCTACGGGCTGCTGCAGCTCGGCCACCACACCGAGGCCGTCGAATACCTGCAGACGCTCACGGACTCGCCGTCGGCGCACCCCAGTGAGCTGGGCGACGCCGTCGCCGACCCGTACCTGCAGGCGCTCCTGGTCGCGAAAACCGAGCAGGCGCAGGAAAAGGGCCTCACGCTCAAGCTGGCCGACGACACCTGGGTGCCGACGACGGTGACCGACCCGATCGCCGCCAACACCGTGATCGGCAACCTCGTGGACAACGCGCTGCACGCCGCGCGGATGGGCCCGCGGCGCCCGGCGACCGTCGAGATCGGGCTGCTCACCGACGGCACCACGCTGCACGTGTCCGTTGTGGACAGTGGGCCGGGCGTGCCGGCCGACCTGCGCCGCACGTTGTTCGACGAAGGCGTCTCGACGAAGATCGCGCCCGGGCACGGACTCGGGCTCGCGCTGGCCCGCCAGGCCGCGCGGGCGCACGGCGGCGACGTCTGGCTGGCCGACGCCGGCGAAGGCGAGACGGGCGCGCTGTTCGTCGCCAAACTGCCCGGAATGCTGACGGAGGACGGATGATCCGCACGCTCATCGTGGACGACGACTTCCGGGTCGCCGGGGTGCACGCCGGGTTCGTCGAGGAGGTCGACGGCTTCGCGGTGGTCGGCACCGCGCACACCGCGGCCGAGGCGCGGGCCCGGGTGCGCGAGCTGACGCCCGACCTGGTGCTGCTCGACGTCTACCTGCCCGACGAGTCCGGCCTCGCCGTGCTGCCGGAGCTGCAGACCGACACCATCGTGCTGTCCGCGGCGACCGACAGCGCGTCGGTGGCCGCGGCGATCCGGGCCGGCGCGCTGAACTACCTGATCAAGCCGTTCACCACGCGGCAGCTGGCCGAGCGGCTGACGTCGTACGCGCGGTTCCGCGGCCTGCTGGCCGAAGGGCGCGCCTTCGGCCAGGACGACGTCGACCGCGCGTACCGGGTGCTGCACGACCAGGACCGGACGTCCGCGCCGAAGGGCCAGTCGACGGCGACGTCACGGCTGGTCTCGGAGCAGCTGCGGCGCGCGGGGCGGCCGCTGTCGGCGGCGGAGGTCGCCGGGGAGCTGGGCATGGCGCGCGCGACGGCGCAGCGGTACCTGACGGCGCTGGCCGAGTCGGGCACGGTCCAGATGCGGCTGCGCTACGGCGCCACCGGCCGCCCGGAGCACGAATACCGCTGGTCGGGCGCCTGACTCAGCGGCCGGAGCCGTACTGGTACTGCTGCATCATGCTTTCCGCGGCGTTCACCCAGGCCTGGACCGGGTTGGTGGTGGGCGGCGGGGTCGTCGACGACGGGAGGTCGACGCGCGGCACGTCCACTTCCGCGGGCGTCTTCTTCGGCTGGCCCTTCGCCTGCACCTGAACGCGTTTCGGCGCTTCCTGCTTCGCGGGCACCGGCACGTAGACGGTGGTGGGCGGCGGCGTGACGGCCGGCGCCTGGGGCTGTGGTTGCGGTTGTGGTGGCGACGCGGGGGCGGCCGCGACGGCGGGCCGCGGGTCGACCTGTGCGACGTCGTCCGGCGGCGTCTGCGTGAACATGCTCCCGCCCAGCAGGCCGCCAGCGACCCAGCCGGCCGCGACGAGCAGCGCCGCGGCGCCGGTGCCGAGCCAGGTGCGGGCGCGGCGGCGGATCACCACCGACTTCGGGCGCAGGTCCTGGTCGCACACCGGCGGCCGGGTGTAGATCGGCTCGGCGAGCTCGGGCAGGTCGTCGTCCGTGCGGCGCCGCTTGGGCAGGCTGGCCGCGATGATGCCGGTGCGATCCAGCAGCTCGACCGCGGCGGGGTCGCTGGACGAACGGGTCGCACTGCGCTGTGCGGTGCGCGGCATCGGGACCTCCGGTAAGGGGCTCGCGGACCCCACGCATTCTGGACCATTTCAGACGGCCTTGTCAGAAACGCAACTCCATTGAGTGACGCGTTGACGATCTTCGCAGGCCGCGAAGAACGAACCAGAGTGGCCCAGGTCTCCCTTCCCGGACCAGAGCGTTCGCCCGAAAGGCGCAAAAGTCAGAAAGTGTTTCAGCTTTCCATCTGTTTGAGGCCCAGCCGGGCGAGGATCGCGAGCGGCCGCTGGTAGGCGGAACCGAGCACCCGCGGGATGGCGTCGATCACGTAGGCGTCCGGTCCGATGAGGACCCGCGCGGACTTGCGCTCGATCCCGCGCAGGATCGTCTGTGCGGCCTTCTCCGGCGTCGTCTTCGCGATGCGCTCGAAGCCTTCCGCGGCCTTCTCCTGGTCGTCGGCGATGCTTCGCGCGTTGCGCACGATGTTGGTCTTGATCCCCCCGGGGTGCACGCAGCTGACGGCGACCGGGTGGCGCGCGATCAGCATTTCCTCGCGCAGCGCTTCGGTGAATCCGCGGACCGCGAACTTCGCCGCGTTGTACGCGCTCTGCGTCGGGACGCCGACGAAGCCGAACACGCTGGAAATGTTCACGACGTGCCCGTCGCCGGAGGCGATCAGGTGCGGCAGGAACGCCTTCGTGCCATTCACGACACCGCCGAGGTTCACGCCCATCAGCCAGTCGAAATCCTCGAAGGTCATCTCTTCGACGGTGGCACCGAGGGCGACACCGGCGTTGTTCACGATGACGTTGGCCCCGCCGAAATCGCGCACGACCTCCTCGGCGTGCGCGAGCACGGCGGCCCGGTCGGCGACGTCGAGGGTGTAGGCCCGCGCGTTCTCGCCGGCGAGTTTCGCCGTCTCCTCCGCGTTCGCGGTGTTGACGTCGGAGAGCGCGACCCGGGCACCCCGCCGGGCGAACTCGAGCGCCAGCGCCCGGCCGATCCCCGACCCCGCCCCGGTGATCACCGCGACCTTGTCCGCGAACTGCTTCATCGGCCCTCCCGCCCGTTAGGTGTTACTCCCGAGTTACGGATACTAGCGGCTGTGAGCTTGCTGTGGGTGTGCTGATTGTGTCGGAGCGACGCCCTATGGTGATCTGGACGAGTCCGGGGGTGACAGTGACAAGGAGGCGATGCACGTGCGGCGGCCCGCCGTCCTGCTCTCCCTCGCCGCCGTTCTGCTGCTCGGCGCGGCCTTCGTCGTGGTCGTCGTGGCCCGCCGTCCCCAGCCCGCGGGCGCGACCACGCCTTCGGTGGAGGCGACCCCGGCGTCCACCGTGGACCTGCCCGCGGTGTCCAGCCCCGCGGTCGGCGCGCTGTTCGTCGACGGCGCGCACTACTGCACGGCGAGTGTCGTCCACAGCCAGCAGGGCGACGTGCTGCTGACCGCCGCCCACTGCATCCACGACGGTGAGGGCGGCGACTACCTCACCGGCGTCACCTTCGCGCCCGCCTACCACGACGGGGTCGCGCCGTACGGCTTCTGGACAGTGTCCGACGAGCTCGTCGCCGCCGGCTGGAGCGACTCGTCGGACCAGGACCTCGACGTCGGCTTCGCCACCGCGCACCAGGCGGGCACCACGAAGTCGCTGGAGAGCCTGGTCGGCGCGAACACCCTGGCCACCGGCGGATCGTTCGAGCAGGCGATCACGCTGACCGGCTACCCGGACGACTCCGAGACCCCCGCGGTCTGCCAGAACACGACCAGCCGCCAGGACACCTACCAGCTCAGGGTGGACTGCGCGGGCTTCCCGACCGGCACCAGCGGCGGGCCGTGGGTGGTCGGCCAGGACCCGCGGACCCGGCTCGGCACGGTCGTCGGCGTCATCGGCGGGTTCGAGTACGGCGGCGACGACGCCGACACGTCGTACTCGAGCTACTTCGACACGGACGTCCAAGCGCTCTACCGGCAGACGACCGCCCGCGCCTGACCCGGCATGATGCGGGTATGACCGACCCCGTCGACGTACCCATCAGCGGCGAGCCGATCCGGCTCGGCCAGTTCCTCAAGCTCGCCGGCCTCGCCGAAGACGGCTCCCACGCCAAGGACCTGATCGACGCCGAGGAGGTCACGGTCAACGGCGAGGTGGAGACCCGCCGCGGCCGCCAGCTGACCGACGGCGACATCGTGGCCGTCGGCCCCGACCGCGGCAAGGTCGTCCTGGTCCACTGACCCGGCGTCGGTCGGCCGCGGCAGTTCGCCGTGGACCCGGCCCCACCAGAAGCGCGGTAGGTCGCCCGCCCACGCCGGGCGGCCCTGCGGAAAGCCCCCACCCCGACCCCGCCGAGGAGCCGCCGCCCCGACGCGGCCCACGTTCGTCCGCGGCGGCAGCCCGGTCGCCCGGCGAGGGCGCGCAGCTCGCCGCCCACCGGGCCCGACCAGAGGCGCGGTAGAACACCCGCTCGCGTGTCGACCCTCGTCGCGCCGTCCAGCGGAAGCCGCACCTGCCGAGGGACCCGCCGCCCCCGCTCAGCCGACGCTGGTGAGCGGCGGCAGCCCGATCGACGCGGCGAGGGCGTCCAGCTCGCGGCGCACCGGGCCGGCCAGCGGGACGCCCAGCGCCCGGCACTGCTCGAGGTGCTGGGCCTCGCGCCAGCCGGGGTAGCGGATCGGGGCGCCGCCCTCCCAGCCGAGCATGCTGCCGAACAGCGCGCTCGCCGCGCGGTAGAAGCCGTCGGCGCTGCGCAGCGTCGTCGGCGCGATGGCCAGCACCAGCAGCCCGGTGTCGTGCTCGTGGTCGGCGACGCCGGAGAGCACCCCGGCGAGGACCTCGACCAGCAGCGTGAACCCGGCGGCGGCCTCCTGGCCCGGGTGGTCCATGTCGAAGACGAACTCCGGGTACGCGCCGCCCGGCGCGGCCATGCCCAGCGGGTTCATCGGCTGGCCGGGTTCACCGCCCGCCGCCAGCACCAGCCCGATCATCGCGTGCGGCAGCGCCCGGGCGGCGTGGTGCCCGGCCCGGCCGAACGGACCGACCCCGCGCAGCGAAACCATGCCGACGCCGAAGCGCCCGGCCCGCGTCACCGCGCGGTCCATCGCGTCGCCGACGGCCCAGAGGCCGGACGCGCGCCGGTAGTCGAGCAGCGCGGCGGCGCCGCGGTCGGCGATCATCAGCGGCTCGGCGTGCGGCACGACGTGGCCGTTCTTCAGCAACGGCAGGTGGGTCCGGGTCAGCTCGGCGACGCCGGTCGCGGGGGAACCGGTCAGATCGCCGTGGCAGAGCGCTTCGGCGGCGATGCGCGCCCGCGCCTCCGGGAAACCGTGGGCGGCGAAGACGTGTGCCACGAGGGTGACCAGCTCGTCGGCCCGCACGCGGGGCCAGGCCTGTTCCGGGATCGGCGTTTCCGGCTTCTTGTCTTGGACGCCGTCTTCGAGGATGCCGGGTTCGGGGCGGGCGGAACGGAAGGGACGCGGTCTGAGGGGCACTTCCCCGACCTTGCCCAAGCGCGGGCAGCAGCGTCAACGACGTCGGGAACAGCCAACCCGACCGTGTGATCCGGACCTCCGACGAGTCGTACCCTGGGCGGCATGTGCCGAAACATCACCACCCTGCGGGGACTCCAGCCGTCCGCGACGGACGAGGAGATCGAGGCCGCGGCCCGGCAGTACGTCCGCAAGGTGACCGGCGTGCAGTCGCTGTCGGACGCCACGCGCGAGCCGTTCGAAGCGGCCGTCGCGGAGATCACCGAGATCACCACGAGGCTGCTGCAGCAGCTGCCCGAACGCCGTCAGCCGCCGGCGACCGTGCCGCCGCTGCGCCGTCCCGAGGTGCGGGCGCGGATCGCCGCGAAGCAGCTGCGCCAGCCCTGATTCCGCGGAATTGTCGGTGGGTCCCGTTAGGGTGCCCGGCATGAGCGGACAGGCTTTGGTACTGGGTGGCGGCGGGGTCGCCGGGATCGCGTGGACGACGGGCCTGCTGGCCGGGCTGGCCGATCGCGGGCAGGACCTGACCGGCGCGGACCTGATCGTCGGCACGTCGGCGGGCGCGACGGTGGCGGCGCAGGTCACCAGCGGCGTCACGCTGGCGGACCTCTTCGCGCGCCAGGCGGACCCGGCGCGGCACACCCCGGAGATCCCGGCCGACATCGACATGGAGAAGTTCGTCGCGGACTTCGGCGCGGCCTTCGCGGACGCCGGCTCACCCACCGAGGTGCGGCAACGGGTCGGCGAGATGGCGCTCGCCGCCGAAACGGTGCCCGAAGCGGACCGCCGCGCGGTGATCGCCGCGCGGCTGCCGTCCCACGACTGGCCGGCGCAGCGCATCGTCCTGGTCGCGGTCGACGCGGAAACGGGCGAGCCACGGCTGTTCGACCGCGAGTCCGGAGTGCCGTTGGTGGACGCGGTGGCGGCGAGCTGCGCGGTCCCCGGCATCTGGCCCCCGACCACGATCGACGGCCGCCGCTACGTAGACGGCGGCATCCGCTCCGGCGAGAACGCGGACTACGCGGCGGGAGCCACCCGTGTCACGGTGGTCGCGCCGCTGGGCCTGGAATCGCCGCTGCCGGGGGAAAAAGCGCTGCTTGCCGTGCTGGAGGACCTGCGAGCGGCAGGCGCGGAGGTCGCGGTGATCGGCCCGGACGAAGCCTCGGTGACGGCCATCGGCCAGAACCCGCTGGACCCGTCGACCCGCACCCCGGCGGCGGAGGCAGGCCGGGCCCAAGGCGCGTCGCTGACGCTCACCTGGAGCTGACTGGCCGACGCCGAAACACCGTCGGCTACCCTCGTGAGCAGAGGTAGCGTGTCCGAGCGGCCGAAGGAACATGTCTTGAAAACATGCGAGGGGGCAACCTCTCCGTGGGTTCGAATCCCACCGCTACCGCAAGTCGGCGGACCATGTCCGCGGAAAGCGCGGACATGAGCTTGCGTCCGCCATTGCCTCTGGGGGCCAAGCCCCCAGACCCCAGCCGGGGGCGAGCCCCCGGACCCCCGTGGGGTCGGCTTTCGCTGATCGCTCGCCTTTGCTTATCGCCCGCCTTCGTTCGTCACTCCCGCTCGTCGTCGGGGGTTTGCTCGTCGTCGGGGGTTTGCTCGGTGTCAGCTCTCCGCCTCGGTCAGGTGATCCAGCACCCGGCCGAAGGCTGAGGCGATCGTTGCCTGTTCTTCGGGGCTCAGCAGGTCGATCAGGTGCTCGCGCACCCCTTCCACGTGGGTCGGCGCGGCCGACTCCAGCAGGGCCACGCCGTCCTTCGTCAGCTCGGTGATGACGCCGCGCTTGTCCTCCGGGTCGCGGACCCGCCGGACCACGCCGGCGTCCTCGAGGCGGCCGACCTGGTGGGACAGCCGGCTCTTCGTCGAGCCCATCAGGGTCGCCAGCTCCGTCATCCGCATCCGGTGGGCCGGCTGCATCTCCAGGCAGACCAGCACCTCGTAGTCGGTCAGCGAGACGTCGTGCCGGTCGGCCAGCTCGCGGTGCAGCCGCTGCCGCAGCCGCAAGGTCGCGACGATGTAGGAGCGCCACGCATCAGACTCGGCTTCGTCCAACCACCGCACAGGCCGCTCCTCGGTCATAAGGCAGCGTAGAACGTTGATCAAGGGACCGCGCGGTCCGAGTCCGAGTTGTCTGCCGGTAAAAATGCCGTTGCAACATCGCCCGAAGGTGGGGTTACGAAAAGGTTGAGACTCGGCGCGAAAAGGCGCATTCTGCTTGTCGGTGGATGGTCGGCCAGGGTATAGGCGCGACGACGGCGACGTGCCGGCCCGGCTCCCCGCCAGAGAGGTCAGGTGGTTGCGTGACGGGTGATTTTCGCGGTTGACCGCCAGCTGCGTACCCGCGACCGGAACGGACACCTACCGGGTCGGTCGTGACCGAGGCCCGAACCGGCCTCACTGCGAACAGCACCGCGCGGGCTTCCATGCGTTCACGCATTCGGCGTCGATCGGGCCTGTGTCAGGCCGCGGTCTCAGCAACCGTGGCGACAGCGCCTGAACGCCGGTCCGTACGCGGCCAGCCGCTCTACTAGAGACAAACTCGGTACAAGTCCTGGGCGTGGCCGCGAAGGCCGCGCCCAGGACCGTGTCCGGCTACCATCTGCCGCGTGAGATTCGACGACGACGCGGGCCTGGACGCATCCGAAGTCCAGGACATGCGCGGCAGCGGTGGTGGTGGCGGCGGGATCGGCGGCCGCGTGGCGCTCGGTGGTGGTGGGCTCGGCGTGGTCGGGCTGATCATCTACTTCGTGATCTCGCAGCTCGGCGGGATCAACCCGGGGGCGGTGAACCTGGGCAGCGGCGGCGGGCTCGGCAGCGTCGGCTCCGGGCAGCAGGTCGACAACTCCCAGCTCGCGAGCACCTGCAAGACCGGCGCGGACGCGAACAAGAACCACGACTGCGCCATCGTCGCGATCGTCAACTCCGTCCAGGACTACTGGGCGCAGCAGTTCGCGCGCTCCGGTTCGACCTACCGGAAGGCGCCGACGAACTTCTTCAACGGCGGCGTCCGCACCGGCTGCGGCAGCGCCACGTCGGACACCGGGCCGTTCTACTGCCCGGCCGATTCCAAGGTCTACATCGACCTGAGCTTCTTCGACGAGCTAAGGACGCGCTTCGGCGCGCAGGGCGGCCAGTTCACCGAGGCATACGTGCTCGCCCACGAGTACGGCCACCACGTGCAGAACCTGCTCGGCACGTCCAAGAAGGGCACCGGCACCGGCCCGACGTCGGGCTCGGTCCGGCTCGAGCTGCAGGCCGACTGCTACGCCGGCGTCTGGGGCAACCACGCGACGACCACGCCGACCGACACCGGCAAGCCGCTGATCGTCGACATCACGCAGGACGACATCGCGTCCGCGCTGGACACGGCGTCCCGGATCGGCGACGACTACATCCAGACCAAGCTCGGCGGCGGCCAGGTGGACAGCTCGCAGTTCACCCACGGCACGTCCGCGCAGCGCAAGAAGTGGTTCACCACCGGCTTCCAGACCGGCGACCCGGCCCGCTGCGACACCTTCGGCACCAACAACCTGGGCTAAGGCACTCCTGGCGCGACGAAGGGGCCGTCCCGGGTTCGGGACGGCCCCTTCTGCCTGTCCTCAGGCCGTCAGCGCGTGCGGGTCACCCGCGACAGCGCGCGCGGAGAAGTTCCGCTGCCCGCTGCGTTCGGCGGCCTTCTGCTTGGCCGTCTTCGCCTTGCCCGGCTTGACGCCGTTGATCGTTTCGGTGCTCGTCGCGTAGACGCCGAGGGCCCAGGCGACGCCGTCCGCGTTGCGGTCCAGCGCGACCCGGTCGATGTTGCCCAGGTTGTCGCAGGCCTGGTGGTAACACGGGTCGAACGCGATGTTCGCCGTGCCGCCCCACTTCGCCGCCTGCGCCGGGGTCTTCAGGACCTCGGCGCCGGTGTCCAGGCCACCGGCCGGGATGCCGACGGCGATGAACTCGCCGTAGTCCGAGCGGCCGGTGAAGTCGGTGCCCTCGAGGGACACGCCCCGCGCGGCCTGCAGGTAGTCGACGAAGGTCTTCTCGATCTGCGCCGAGCCGTACGGGCCGGAGCCCGCGCCGACACCGTCGGAGTCGTCCCCGTCGTAGGCGAAGTACCCGGCGTTCGGCGAGCCGATCATGTCGAAGTTCAGGTACAGCGCGATGTCGAGCTGCTGCTCGAAGCTCAGCGAGTCGACGTAGTAGGTCGAGCCGATCAGGCCGAACTCCTCCGCGCTCCAGAACCCGAAGCGGACGGCGTTGTTGACCTTCGGGCTGCTCCCCAGCTGCAGCGCCGTCTCGAGCAGGGTCGCCGAGCCGGTGCCGTTGTCGTTGATGCCGGGGCCGGCCGGGACGCTGTCGAGGTGCGACCCGAGCATCACGACGTTGTCCTTGCGCCCGGACTTGGTCTCGGCGATGACGTTGTAGCTGGTCCGCGCCTCCTGGAAGGCCCGCAGCTCCAGCGTCACGGACTGGCCGCCCAGGGTGGCCAGCTGCGCGCCCGCGGCCGCGGTCACGCCGCCGGTCGGGATCTTCGCCTCGGCCGGGTCGCCGAGCGTCCCGTTCAGGTCGCCGTCGGTGTTGTTGTAGACGATGGCGCCGATCGCGCCCGCCGCCGCGGCCGTCGCCTGCTTCTGGGCGAACGGGCAGCCGCCGCGCTTGATCAGCGCGATCTTGCCGGCGACGTCGGCGGTGTAGTCGGTGGCCTCGCAGCCGCTGGTGTCGTCGACCGCGACGACCGACAGCGGCGCGGTGATGCCGCCGACCGGGGTCGACGGGGTGTACTCCATCGCGATGATCGGCACGCCTTTGCCGCCCGCGGTGAGCTTCTCGGCCAGGGTCTCCGCGTAGGTGAACGGGAACTCCTGGCGGGTCACCTGGAAGCCGGCCGCCTCGAGCTTGGTGGCGATGTACTCGGCGGACTTCTTGTGGCCGTCGGTGCTGGCCGCCCGCGTGCCGCCGTTGGTGTCGGCGATGCGCTGCAGCGCGATCAGGTGCCGGTTGACACCGTTGACGTCGACCTTCTTGACGAGCTGTTTCGCCAGTGCCGGGCCGTCGGGGACCGGGTTCGCCGCGGCGGCCGGGGTCAGGCCGAGCGCGAGCGTCGCGCAGGCGGCCAAAGCCACCGGCGGGACGAGTCTTTTTCGGAAGAGTGACATGGTTGCTCACTTTTGTGCGATATGAGAGGTACGTCAATGCGTCATTCGGCGGGACTCCCACCCAGCGGTATACGGTCGACGCATGTACGCGATCACCATCCGTGAGCCAGGTGGGCCGGACGTTCTCGAATGGACTCAGGTCGCGGATCCGCGCCCCGGGGCCGGCGAGGTCCTCCTGGACGTCGCGGCGAGCGCCGTGAACCGGGCCGACCTGCTCCAGCGGCAGGGGCACTATCCCCCGCCGCCCGGCGCCAGCGAAACCATCGGCCTCGAGTGCTCCGGCACGATCGCCGAACTCGGTGAGGGCGTGGAAGACACTGCGGGCTGGGCAGTCGGCGACGAGGTCTGCGCGCTGCTCGCCGGCGGCGGCTACGCGGAGAAGGTCGTGGTCCCGGCCGGGCAGCTGCTGCCGGTGCCCGGTGAGATCGACCTGATCACCGCGGCCGGGCTGCCCGAGGTCGCCTGCACGGTGTGGGCGAACGTCGTGATGCACGCGAAGCTCGCCGAGGGCGAGGTGCTGCTGGTCCACGGCGGTGCCGGCGGCATCGGCACGCACGCGATCCAGGTGGGCAAGGCACTCGGCGCGACCGTCGCGGTCACCGCCGGCTCGGCGGAGCGGCTCGAAAGCTGCCGCCAGCTCGGCGCCGACATCACGATCAACTACAAGGAACAGGACTTCGTCGAGGTGCTCCGCGAGGAGACCGGTGGCGTGGACGTCATCCTCGACAACATGGGCGCGTCCTACCTGGGCCGCAACGTCGACGCCCTCAAGTCCGACGGGCGGCTCGTGATCATCGGCATGCAGGGCGGGGTGAGGGGCGAGCTCAACGTCGGCGCGCTGCTCGGCAAGCGGGCCGAGGTGTACGCCGCGGGCCTGCGCTTCCGGCCGCTGGAGCAGAAGGCGGCGATCGTCGCCGACGTCCGGGAACGCCTGTGGCCGCTCGTTTCCGACGGCGCCGTCAAGCCGATCATCGGCCAGGTCGTCCCGATGGCCGAAGCCGCGTCCGCGCACCGGGCCATGGAAGAGGGCAGCGTGTTCGGGAAGATCCTGCTGACCGCGAAGTCCTAGCGCAACTCTTCGAGGACCCTGACGAGCTGGTTGATCTCGAAGACGTTGGAGTAGTGGGCGAGGCCGATCCGCACGGCGCCGCCGACTTCTCCGACGCCGAGTGACGCGAAGACGCCGGCCGCACCGTCGTCGGCGAAGGCGCACAACCCCTGCGACGCGAGGTACTCGGCGACTTCGGGCGCCTTCTTGCCGGCGACGGCGAAGGCGAGCGCGGGGATCCGGCGCATGGCGTTGCCGATGACCATGATGTGCCGCAGCGACAGCAGTTCCGTCGACAGCTGCGCGAGCAGCCCGGCGTGGTACGACTTCGCCGAGCCGAGCGAGGTGACGAGTCGTTCGCGCCGCGAGCCGGAGGCGGCGTCGTCGAGGCCCGCGAGGTAGTCGATCGACGCGATCAGCCCGGCCAGCAGCGGGTAGGCGTGCGGGCCCAGCTCGAGCCGGGCCGCGCCGCGCGCCGCCGGGTCGAGCGAGACGGACGGGATGCGTTCGATCAGTTCGGGGTCGCGGAACACCAGCGCGCCCACCGAGGGGCCGCCCCAGGCCTGCGCGGACACGACCATGACGTCGGCGCCGAGGGCGTTGATGTCCAGCGGCAGGAAGGGCGCGGCGTACGTGGCGTCGACGACGACCAGCGCGCCGACGCGCTTGGCGAACTCGATGATCGTCGGGACGTCCGGCCGGGTGCCGACGGACCCCGAGGCGAGCGTGACCGCGACGGCCTTCGTGCGCGCCGAGACGAGCTGCTCGTACTGCCACGCGGGCAGCTCGCAGGTCTCGATGTCGATCTCACCCCAGCGCACGACCGCGCCGACGCGCTTCGCGGCGCGCTGCCACGGCGCGAGGTTGGCCTGCTCGTCGAGCCGGGAGACGACGACCTCGTCGCCGATCGTCCACCGCTCGGCGAGCGCGTCACAGAGCCGGCGCAGCATCACCGGCGCGCTGGGGCCGAGCACGACGGCGGCCGGGTCGGCACCGACCAGGTCGGCCACGGCCCTGCGGGCCGCGGTCACGATGCTTTCCGCGCGCTGTGAGGCCGGAAACGCTCCACCCGGCCCCGACACCGGGGCGCGCATCGCCGTCGAAACGGCCGAAGCGACCTGTTCCGGGACCAGCATTCCGGCGGCGCCGTCGAAGTGGATCCAGCCGTCACCCAGCGCGGGAAAGAGCCCACGGATACGAGCGACGTCGAACGCCATGGGGACACCGTACGGACGTGCGGTTTCGCCGTGCGTCCGGGGTTGGGTGGAGAACCACCGGGAAGGCGGTTTGCGGCTACGCTCGGACACGGACACCCCGCGGGCGTCGCGGAGCGTGTTGAACACGGGCCAGGATGGAGCACATGACCGAGCCGAACTTCCGGGAATCGGGCACAGCGGGTGACGCCGGCCAAGAATCTTCACCCCACGTGGTGGTAGTCGGACCGGACGGCGAACCCCTCGAGGGCGCGGAGCACGCCGAGGCGGTCGGCGAGCTGATCGAAGAGCCGGCCAAGGTGATGCGGATCGGCACGATGATCAAGCAGCTCCTGGAGGAGGTCCGCGCGGCCCCGCTCGACGACGCGTCCCGGAACCGCGTGCGCGAGATCCACCAGACCTCGGTGAAGGAGCTGTCGAACTCGCTGGCCCCGGAACTGCGCGACGAACTGGACCGCCTGGTCCACCCGTTCACGGATGATTCGACCCCGTCCGACGCGGAGCTGCGGATCGCGCAGGCCCAGCTGGTGGGCTGGCTGGAGGGGTTGTTCAGCGGAATACAGACCGCGCTGTTCGCCCAGCAGATGGCGGCGCGGGTCCAGCTGGAGCAGATGCGCCGGGGCCTGCCGGCGGGCCCGTCGGCGGCGGCTGCGGGGCTACCGGGGCACGAGGGCCACGGGCCGGGGATCTCCGGGACGGGTCAGTACCTCTGAGGTTTGGTCCGTGAAGGCCTCCTTCCCGGCTCTTATGGGCGGGAAGGAGGCCTTCACGGCTTTCTGGGGTCTCTAGGTTTCTGGGTCGGCGCAAGTTGTCCACAGGGTCGTGGAGTTGTGGACAACCTCTGTGGACAACCTGCTTTTCGCGGGGTTCAGTCGGGGGTGCCGATAAACTGGACGTGGGGACGCCCCCCTGGGAGTGGCAGGGGATGTCTGGTCCCTCTCGGGTCTTCAGCGCAGCGAGCGGAAGAACGTCCGGATGTCGCCGATCAGGGCGTCCGGTTCCTCCAGTGCCGGGAAGTGGCCTCCCCGGGGATACTCCGTCCAGTGGACGATCTTGTCCGTTCGTTCGGCCAATGTCCGGATCGGCAGGCCGATGTCGTCCGGGAAGACCGCTACTCCGGTTGGGACCGTGTTCGGGGACGGGGGTGCTCCCCAGCCTCCGCTCAGCGCCGCGTACAGGCGGGACGACGAGTTGGCCGTGCCGGTGAACCAGTAGATCGAGACGTCCGCCAGGAGGTCGTCGCGGTCGATGAGGTCCTCTGTCGTGTTCGAGAACGACCTGAACTTCTCCGCGATCCACGCCAGCTGGCCCGCCGGTGAGTCGTGCAGGCCGTAGGCCAGGGTCTGCGGCTTCGTCGACTGGATCATCGCGTAACCCGTGCCCTCGTACGAGAACTTGCGGCCCTTCTCCAAAGATCGTTGTGCCGCAACGAGTTCCGCGCCGCTCAAGCCCTCGAAGTCGGCTTCGCCGCGGGCGACCGCCGAAGCCAGCATCGTCACGTGGATGCCCAGCACTCGCGACGGGAACTGGACCGCCAGTTCGCGCGAGATGATCGCGCCCCAGTCGCCGCCGTGGGCGCCGAAACGCTCGTAACCCAAGCGGGACATCAGGTCCGCGAAGGCCCGCGCGATCCGGTCCGGTCCCCAGTCCGGTACCGGGGTCGGGCCGGAGAACCCGTAGCCGGGGATCGACGGGACGACGACGTGCAGCGCGTCCGCCGGGTCGCCGCCGTAGGCGCGGGGGTCCGTCAACGGGCCGATCACGTCGAGGAATTCGACGATCGAGCCCGGCCAGCCGTGGGTGAGCAGCACCGGCGTCGCGGCCAGTTCCGGGGACTCCACGTGCAGGAAGTGGACGTTCGTCCCGTCGATGGTCGTCGTGAACTGCGGGAAGGCGTTGAGCCGCGCTTCCTGCGCCCGCCAGTCGAACCCGACGCGCCAGTACTCCGCGAGCTCACGCACGTAGTCGACCGGCGCGCCGAGCCGCCACCCGGCGCCGGCGGGCTGGTCGGGCCAGCGGGTGTTCGCGAGCCGCGTGCGGAGGTCGTCGAGGTCGGCCTGCGGGACGTCGATGCGGAACGGGGTGATCGTCATGCCACGACCCTATGGACGATCGCGGACAGGCTGAGTCCTCGATCAGAGGGAATCCAGCACCCGATCGACGCCTCGACCGTCCACTGTGGCCGACGCCGTCGCCGACAGCGAACGCCGGAGCTCCGCGTCGGACAACAGCTCGCGCAACACCATCGTCGCCTCCGGCAGCCGGGAAGCGAGGGTGTCCGCGTGGCCCAGGCCGGCTGCCAGGCCCAGCTCCAACGCGGCCCGGTAGCCCTGCTCTTGGTTGGCCACCAGTTGCACGGCCGCCGTCGGGACGCCGAGGCAGCACAGCTCCACGAACGTCACCCCGGCCGCGCTGATGGCAACATCGGTGGCCGCGAACAACTCCAGCAACGCCGGGCTCGGCGCCGCGACCCGGATCGACTGGTCCGGCCGCAGGGTGGGCAGCACGGGCTCACCCCGCACCAGGACGTCCGCCACGAACGGCAGCTCCGTGTCGCGAAGGGCGCGAAGCAGCAGCTCGACCGTCTTCGTCCACTCGGTGCCGCCGCCGAGGACCACCGTGACGTGCAACGGCGGCGCGGCGGAAACCCGGTGGGTGCGCAGGACGACGTCGCGTAACGGCGCGTAAGCGATTCCGCGCAGCAGGACGTCCGAGCCGTCGTCCGGCCGCGGGCCGGGCGCGAAACCCGAGTCGACGACGACGTCGGCGGGCCGGCGGCCGAACACGCCGTCCTCGATCGAGACGAGCTTCGCCCCGGCCGCGTTGACCTCTTCGCGCAGGTCACCGAGGCCGTAGTGGTCGACGACCACCGCGTCGAACCCCGACGCGTCCCACGTCCCGAGCCGCGGCACCGCCAGCTCGTCGAACCGGGCGGCCAGCCATTCGGCGTTCGCCGTGCTCCCGGCGAACGCGACCTCCCAGCCGCGCGCCACCGCCCGCTCGGCGTAGGCGACCATCCGCGAGATGTGCCCGGCGCCGATGGACGCCGACGAGTCCGCCCGCAGGAGCAGCCTCACTGACCGACCTTCTTCTGCTCGACCTCGGCGTTCAGCGCCACCAGGTCCGGCCGCGAGCGCAGGAGGGCGACCACGGCACGCCAGTCGCCGACGCGGTCGCCCAGCTCGGCCACGACCGCTTCCAGCAGCGACCAGTCCTCCGCGGTGTCCAACGTCACCCGCAGGTCGTCGGCCGCCGGGCTCACCACGATCCCGGTGCACGAATAGCGCGAAGGCTCCGAGTAGATGCCCGACGTGACGTGCTCGCGGTGCGCACCCGTCGCGGTCGCGACCTGCTCGGCCAAGGCCGAAGCGCGCACCAGCTCGGCGTCGAACCCGCGCGGCAGCGTCCGCACGAGCGT
Organism: Amycolatopsis sp. NPDC049252; assembly: GCF_043197175.1. Lineage (NCBI taxonomy): Bacteria > Bacillati > Actinomycetota > Actinomycetes > Pseudonocardiales > Pseudonocardiaceae > Amycolatopsis > Amycolatopsis sp. NPDC049252. The sequence continues at coordinate 17,432 of NZ_JBICSQ010000002.1, read as the reverse complement.
CGTGCTGACGTAGTCCAGTGACGGCTGGGCCCGCCAGAGCGCCGCGAGCTGGCCGATCAGCGACGGGTCCAGCAGCGGGCAGTCGGCGGTGAGCCGGATCACGGCGTCCGCCCGGTACTCGTCGAGCGCGAGCGCGAACCGCGCGAGGACGTCGTCGAGCGGACCCCGGACGACCGCGGCACCACAAGCGGCGGCCTCGGCGGCGACGGCGTCGTCCGAGGCGTCGGCGGAGGTCGCGACGATCACCCGGTCGACGCCGGGTGCGGTCGCCGCGGCCCGGACGACCCAGCCCAGCACACTGCGGCCGGCCAGCGGGCGCAGCACCTTGCCGGGCAGCCTGGTCGACGTCGACCGGGCCTGGATGACGGCGTTGACACCGGGCGCTCCACGCATGGGTGACATGATGTCCGACGGCACCCAACCCCAAACGCGGAGGTCAACGATGTCCGAGCTGGATGGCTCCAGCATCCTGCTCACCGGCGGGACCGGTTCCTTCGGCAAGGCGTTCATCGCGCACGCCCTCGCCGAACTGAACCCGAGCCGGCTGGTCGTGCTCTCCCGCGACGAGCTCAAGCAGTACGAAGCCCGGCAGTTGTTCAACGACGACCCGCGCCTGCGCTGGTTCATCGGCGACGTCCGCGACCGGCGCCGGCTGGAGCGCGCCATGCACGGCGTCGACTACGTCGTGCACGCCGCCGCGCTCAAGCAGGTCGACACCGGTGAGTACAACCCGTTCGAGTTCGTCCAGACCAACGTCATGGGCTCGCAGAACGTGATCGAGGCCGCTATCGACACGGGGGTCAAGAAGGTCGTCGCGCTGTCGACGGACAAGGCGTCCAGCCCGATCAACCTGTACGGCGCCACGAAGCTCTGCGCCGACCGGATGTTCATCAGCGGCAACCACTACGCGGCCGCGCACGTGACCCGGTTCTCCGTGGTCCGCTACGGCAACGTGATGGGCTCGCGCGGCAGCGTCATCCCGTTCTTCCGCAAGCTCGCCGAGCAGGGCGAGTCGCTGCCGATCACGCACAAGGAGATGACCCGCTTCTGGATCACGCTCCCCCAGGCCGTGCGGTTCGTCGTCGACTCGTTCGACCAGATGCGCGGCGGTGAGCTGTACGTGCCGCGGATCCCGAGCATGCGGCTGGTCGACCTGGCGCAGGCGATCGCGCCGGGCAGCGAGATGCACGAGGTCGGCATCCGGCCCGGCGAGAAGCTGCACGAGGAGATGATCGCGCCGGACGACGCGCGCCGGACGGTTCAGCTGGCCGACCGCTACGTCGTCCAGCCGCACCTCGCGGGCTGGGGTTACGAGCCGCCGGCGGACGGCAAGCCGATGCCCGACGGGTTCGCCTACCGCTCCGACACGAACGACCTGTGGCTGGACGCGAAGGAGCTGCGCGAACTGGTCGAGCAGTATGGCTGACTTCCTGCCGTACGGCCGCCAGTCGATCAGCGAAGCGGACATCCAGGCCGTCGTCGACGTGCTGCGCGGCGACTGGCTGACCACCGGGCCCGCGGTCCAGCGGTTCGAGACCGACCTCGCGGCGCACACCGGCGGCACCCCGGCGGTCGCCGTGACGTCGGGAACGGCCGCTCTGCACGTCGCGTACGCGGCCGCCGACATCAGGCCGGGTGACGAGGTCGTCACGAGCCCGATGACGTTCGTCGCGACGGCCGCCACCGCGGCGCTGTTCGGCGCCAAGGTGGTCTTCGCCGACGTCGAGGCGGACACCGGGAACCTTTCGGTCGAAGCGGCCGCCGCCGCGGTGACCGGACGCACGAAGGTCGTCGCCGCCGTCGACTACGCGGGTCACCCCGTGGAGCTGGACGCGCTCGGCCGGCTCGCGCACGACGCCGGCGCGCTGCTGCTGGAGGACGCGGCGCACTCCGTCGGCGGCGCGTGGCAGGGCCGGCCGGTGGGCTCGATCGCCGACCTGACGACGTTCTCGTTCTTCCCGACCAAGAACCTCACCACCGCCGAGGGCGGCGCGGTCGTCACCCCGGACGCGAACCTGCTGGAGCGCGCCCGGAAGTTCCGCAACCACGGCCTGGTCCGCGACCGCGCCGAGCAGCGCTACCCGGACGAAGGCGGCTGGCACCAGGAGGTGCACGAGTTCGGGCTGAACTACCGCCTGCCGGACGTCCTCTGCGCGCTCGGCAGCAGCCAGCTCACCCGGCTCGCGGAGTTCAAGAAGCGCCGCGCCGAGATCCACGCCCGGTACACCGCCGCGTTCGCGGACGTCGACGGCGTCGCGACCCCGCCGAGCCGCCCGGGCGCCGACCCCGTGTGGCACCTCTACCCGCTGCGGGTGCTGGAGGGCCGCCGCAAGGCGCTGTTCGAGCACCTGCGCGGGGTCGGCATCGGCGTCCAGGTCAACTACATCCCGGTGTACTGGCACCCGGTGTTCGAGGACCTCGGCTACCGGCGCGGGCTCTGTCCGAACGCCGAGGCGTACTACGAGCAGGAGCTCTCGCTGCCGCTGTTCCCGTCGCTGACGGACGCCGACGTCGACCGCGTGATCGACGCCGTGCGCGCGTTCTTCTAGACGAGGTCCCAGGTCAGGGGCGTGCCCTTCGCGGCGTCGACGCGGAAGGTGCGCCCTGTCACGGCCGTGATCTCGGCCGGGGCCAGTCCGCCGGCGGGCCGGATCGACCGCACGTTCGCCGTCGTCACCTCGTCGCCGGCCCGGACGTCCTCGACGACGTAGAGGGACCGGCGCAGCCGCAGGCCCTCCTTCTCGCTCTCGCGCGGGCCCAGCACCGGCTCGCCCAGCGCTTCCCACGCCCGGTGCGTCTCGGTCACCAGCCCCGCCAGTTCCAGCGGCTCCAGGGAGAACTCCGAGTCGACTCCGCCGTCCGCGCGGGCGAGCGTGACGTGCTTCTCGATGGCCACCGCGCCCAGCGCGACGGCCGCGACCGGCGCGCCGATGCCCGGGGTGTGGTCCGACAGGCCCACCAGCGTCCGGGTCAGCCCGGCCAGCAGCGGCAGGCCCCGCAGGTTGCTCTCGCGCGGCGACGCCGGGTAGCTCGCCGTGCAGCCGAGCACGATCAGCTGGTCGTTGCCCGCCGCGCGGGCGGTGCGGACGGCGGCGTCGATCTCGGCGACGTTCGCCATGCCGGTCGAGATGACCAGCGGCTTGCCCGTACGCGCGCAGAGGTCGATGAGCGGCAGGTCGACGATCTCCGACGACGCGATCTTGTACGCCGGCGCGTTCAGCGACTCCAGCAGCTCGACGGCCGTCGGGTCGAACGGGCTGGAGAAGATCTCCAGGCCCTTGGCGCGGGCGCGCTCGAAGATCGGCGCGTGCCACTCCCAGGGCGTGTGGGCCTTTTCGTACAGTTTGTACAGGTTCTCGCCGCCCCAGAGGGAGTGCGAGTCGCCGATCCGGAACGCCGGGGTGTCGACGTCGATGGTGATCGTGTCCGGCCGGTAGGTCTGCAGCTTGACCGCGTGCGCGCCGGTCTCCGCGATGGCGTCGACGATGGCCAGGGCCCGGTCGAGGTCGCCGTTGTGGTTGCCGGACATCTCGGCGATCACGAACGGCGGGTGGCCCGGACCGATCTGGTGCGCGCCGAACCGGATGTCGTGCATGGTGCCTCCCCGGGGTGGACTGCGGGTCAGCTCAGAGTCTTGCGCAGCTGCCGGAAGCCGCTGACGGCAGGCGCGGCTTCGGCGTACCCGGCGTGCTCGAACAGCTTCGCCGAAGCGGTGTTGTCCTGGTGGACGGCGGCCAGCACGACCCGGACGCCGAGGCGCTCCCGCGCCGCCCGCTCCCCCTCCGCCAGCACCGCCCCGGACAGCCCGCGGCCGCGGGTCTCCGGGGCGAGCGTGATGCTGACCTCCCAGCCGTCGCCGTCGCGCCGGTCGAACCGGACGGTGCCGATGGAGGCGTCCTCGTGCTCGACGACGAGCAGCAGCCGCTCCTCGTCCGCCAGCACGCGGCGCAGCCAGCCGAGGTGCTCGGCCAGGGTGACCACCGCCGTCGACCGGGACGACTGCCGCGTGCGCGGGTCGTTGCGCCAGCTCAGCAGCAGCTCGGCGTCGGCTTCGGTGGCCTCCCGGGCGCGCACCTACTGGGCGACGGGCTCTTCGACCCGGTCCTCGAGGCGGCGCAGCCGGTCTTCGTAGCGGGAGATGCCGGCCAGCCGGACCCGGATCTGCGCGTGCTGCCGCTGGATCTCCTCGATCAGCGTGCGGGCCTCGGCCAGCTGCGGGGTGTCGGTGTTCGGGACCAGCGAGATCGACTCGCGCAGCGTCTCCAGCCGGCCTTCCTGGGCGGCGACGTGCGGGATCAGCCGGTCCAGCTCCGCACGGGCCCAGCCCAGGTCGCCACGAGCCTGCTCGAGGCTGTGCTCGGCGCTGTCGAGCCGGCGCCGGTGGTCGGCGGTGGCGTGCTCGAGGTCGTTGACCCGGTCGGCCAGCACGCGAGTGCGCTCGTCCACGCGGAAGTCGACGACCCGGACGATCCGGTCGAGCAGGCCTCTGCCGAGTTTCTGCACTGCCATGAGGGTGTTCCTTACGTGGGGTGGGGACGCGCTTCAGCGCAGGAGGGTGGTGTCACCGGTCTTGGTCCAGGAGTCCAGCAGCCGCCCCTCGGCGGCGATCTGGTGCTCCGGTCCCACGATGCAGGAGTCGCCGGCGGCGTGCTCCCACGACGTCTGGTCCGGGTTGTCGATGAACGAGAAACCGGTGAGCACGAGCTGCGCGCCCGGGAACGACGTCCGCGCGATCCACGCGGCCAGGGTGCCGGTGGTCGACCACGTCGGCTCGTCGCGCGTGGGCAGGCCCAGCGCGTCCGAGAGGGGCAGGACGACCTCGCGGTTCGACACCGGAACCGCGCCGAGGTCGGCGGGCCACCAGCCCGGCAGGTCCTCGGGTTCCCAGTGCATCCGGCCGGGCTCGACCAGCAGGTAGAGGCGCTTGCGGTAGTCCTGGAAGACGTACGGCGTCGCGCGGATGGCCCGGTTGAACACCACCACGTGCGTCCGGGAGCCGACGACCTCCTCGCCGGGCCTGTCGACGACGAAGCCGTTGACCCGGATGACCAGGTCGCACGCGTCGATCGCCTTGGCCCGCTGGGGGTCGGGGGGCAGCGGCTGGTTGCCGACGACGGCCACCGACCGCGGGTCGGGCCGGTCGGCGTACGCCGCGAGCAGGTTGACCATCAAGCTCGCCGCGCCGAGAGCAGCAGTCATAAGCCGAGAAAGTACCAGCACGCAGCGCTCGAGCCGCCGCATAGCGGTCAGAACGTCTACCACAGCGACGGGGTGGCCAGGACGCCGCTCATCCCATCGGTACCCTCGTCCACGTGCATGCCACCAGCACGGTTCAGGCCGCAGACTCACCCGTAGCGACGCCGGCCCCGCCGACGTCGGACAGTAAGACGTTCTCGCGCGCCTTCGCCGACATCAAGGCCGGTTTCCGAGCCCGCGAGCTGTGGGGTCACCTCGGCTGGCAGGACATCAAGCAGCGCTACCGCCGGTCCGTGATCGGGCCCTTCTGGATCACGATCAGCCAGGCGGTCATCGCGCTCGGGCTCGGGCTGCTGTACTCGCAGCTGTTCAAGGTGCCCGTCGAGGTGTTCCTGCCCTACATCTCCACCGGCTTCATCATCTGGGGCTTCATCAGCGGCTGCCTGTCCGAGGGCATGGAGACGTTCATCGCCAACGAGGGGATGATCAAGCAGCTCCCCGCGCCGCTGAGCGTGTACGTCCTGCGGACGGTCTGGCGGCAGACGCTGCTGCTGGCCCACAACATGATCGTCTACGTGGCCGTGGTGGCGATCTTCTTCCACGCGCTCAGCAACCCGTACTCGCTGGGCAACGGGGTCTGCGTGCCCGGCGGCATCTGCCACCCGGGCCTCAGCTGGACCATCCTGCTGGCCATCCCCGGTTTCCTGCTGCTGGCCCTGAACGCCGGCTGGGTGGCGCTGCTGTTCGGCATCATCTCGACCCGCTTCCGCGACATCCCGCAGGTCATCAACTCGCTGATCCAGCTGCTGTTCTACGGCACACCGATCGTCTGGCCGGTCGACCAGCTCCTGGCCGGCGGCTCCCGAGCCAGCGTGGCGTCGTGGATCCTGCCGATCATCAAGGCGAACCCGCTGTACCACTTCATGCAGGTGACCCGCGCACCGCTGCTGGGGCAGGAGTTCTCCGCGGAGAGCTGGATCGTGGTCGGCTCTCTCACCATCGTCGGCTGGGCGCTCGCGCTCGTCGCGATGCGCAATTACCGTGCCCGCGTCTCCTATTGGGTGTGACACATGGTCTCCATTGACGTCCACAACGCGTTCGTCGACTTCCCGATCTTCGACGCGAAGACGCGGTCGATGAAGAAGCGCGTCCTCGGCAAGGTCGGCGGCAAGATCGGCACCGACACCAAGGTGCCGATCATCGAGGCCCTGCACGACGTGACCCTCAACCTCCGCGAGGGCGACCGCGTCGGCCTGGTCGGCCACAACGGCGCCGGCAAGTCCACGCTGCTGCGCCTGCTCGCCGGGATCTACGAGCCCACCCGCGGCTCGTCGCGGATCACCGGCAAGATCGCGCCGGTCTTCGACCTCGGCATCGGCATGGACCCGGAGATCTCCGGGGAAGAGAACATCATCATCCGCGGCCTCTTCCTCGGGATGACGGCCAAGGAGATGGAGAAGCGGGTCGACGACATCGCGGAGTTCACCGAGCTCGGTGACTACCTGCAGATGCCGCTGCGCACGTACTCCACGGGTATGCGGGTGCGGCTGGCGCTCGGCGTCGTCACCTCGATCGACCCGGAGATCCTGATCCTGGACGAGGGCATCGGCGCGGTCGACGCGGCGTTCCTCAACAAGGCGCGTGACCGGCTCAAGGACCTCGTGAAGCGCTCGGGCATCCTGGTGTTCGCCAGCCACTCCGACGAGTTCCTGTTCGAGCTGTGCGACTCGGCCATCTGGATGGACGAGGGTCACCTCAAGCAACACGGCACGCTGCGGGACGTCCTCACCGGGTACAAGGGCCGCGACCCGTTCGCGGACATGAGCAAGGAAACGCTGCAGCGCCTGGGCATCGAGCCGGTGGCGACGACGAACGGCGGGGAATGATGGCCAGCGAGACCCGGCAGCTGCCCGACGGCGCGGTCGTCGGCGTGGTCGTCACGCGGCACCGGCGGGAGCTGCTCGCGGACTCGCTGAAGGTCATCGCCGCCCAGACCCGGCCGGTCGACCACCTCGTGGTGGTCGACAACGGGCCGGACAACTCGGCCCGCGAGGTCGTCGAGAACTATCCGCTGCCCTGCACGTACCTGCCGTCGCACCGGAACCTCGGCGGCGCCGGCGGGTTCGCGCTCGGCATGCTGCACGCGCTGTCGATGGGCGCGGACTGGGTCTGGCTGGCCGACGACGACGGCCGCCCGGCTGACGAGAACGTGCTGGCGATCCTGCTCGAGGAAGCGGAGAAGCGGGGCCTGGCCGAGATCTCGCCGGTGGTGTCGAACATCGACGCCCCGGAGAAGCTCGCGTTCCCGCTGCGCCGCGGCCTGACCTGGAAGCGTTCGCAGTCCGAGCTGGGCGTCGACTTCCTGCCGGGCATCGCGTCCCTGATGAACGGCGCGCTGTTCCGCGCGTCCACTTTGGACGTCGTCGGCGTGCCGGACCTGCGCCTGTTCTTCCGAGGCGACGAGGTGGAGCTGCACCGCCGGCTGGCCCGCTCGGGCCTGCCGTTCGGCACCTCGCTGAAGACGAAGTACCTGCACCCGGACGGCTCGGACGAGTTCAAGCCGATGCTCGGCGGCAAGTTCCACGCGCAGGACCCGGAGAACGAGGTCAAGCGCTACTACACCTACCGCAACCGCGGTTACCTGTTGTCGCAGCCGGGAATGCGCAAGATCGGCGCGCTAGAGGTCGTCCGCTTCGGCCTGTACTTCGTGGGCGTGAAGCGCGACCCGAAGGCGTTCCTGCAGTGGCTGAAGCTGGTCCGCCAGGGCCGGGCGGAGAAGTTCTACCGCTACTGAAACTGTCCTTCCAGCGGCACCGGAACGGCTTCGGTCCGGAAGTCGGTGAGTTCGGCGGCGGGCACGGTCTGCCGCCACACCCGGTAGTCCACTTCGGACAGACCGAGGTCGCGCGCGGTCAGGAAGTCCTCGTCGACGAGGATCAGGTCGGCGGCGTCCCGGGTCCGGCCGAGGATCTCGAAGGTGCCGCCGCGCCACCGGCAGAGCGTCCGCACGAACGTGAGCTCGTCCAGCTCGACCTGGTCGACGGCCTTCATCCGGAAGCCGTAGGTCTCCCCGAAGTCGGCCGGCGCCGGCGCACCGGGCAACGGGTGCAGCACGACCCGGCCCGGCCCGGCGAACTCGGCGTCGAAGTCGCCCCCGCGGTAGCGGGCGGTGTACCCGCGCCGCACCAACGGAGGCAACGACACCGGCGGCGGGAAGAACGTGGCTTCGCCGAAGGCGTCCTTCTGTTCCGGGATCCAGCCGACCTTCCGGCTGTGGTACTGCCCGAGCCGCGTCCCGGCGTCGTCGGCCCGGTGCACCCACAGCTCGGCGCCGACCGGGATCTCGACCAGCCGCAGGACGTACTCCGGCAGCGGGTGGTCGACCCCGGGGAAGTAACCGGTGCCGAGGAACGGCGGCGGGTACACCCGCGCGACCCCGAGCTCGGCCGCGATCTCCCGGTCCGACGCGCCGTAGGACGTGCGGAACGGAAAGGTGTGGCCGGCCGGGAACTTGAGCAGGTACAGCTCGTCGAGCGGCCCCCAGCCGGGGATCTTCGCGAGCCCGTAGTTCCGGACCATGGCGGCGGTGTCGAGCTCGGCGACGTCCTCGGCCCGCCCGGCGAAGCCCTGGACGCGGTGCGGTTCGAAGTGCCCGGGCACGATGACGTTGCCGAGGTAGAGACCGACGAGGCCCGGCTTGACCGGCAGCTGCACGACGGTGCCGCCCGCCAGGCCGGCGGGAGCGTCAGGACTCACGGGATTCACGCTCTTCCTGCCGTTTCCGCCACGGCCCGAGGTCGTCGGTGCGGACCTCGTGGATGTCGCTGACCATGTGCTTCGGCACCGACGCCCGGAAGGTGAACTGGTCGAGCTGGTTGAAGCTGACCTCGGGGTGTTCTTCGGGCTTGGCCCAGGTCGCGGCCAGCCAATGGCCATCCCCGGTCCCCACCACGCCGATGCCGTACCCGTCTTCGCCCTCGAAGTAGACCTCGAACTCGTGACCGAGGAAGGTGCCCCACGTCCGTACCGTGTACCACTCGTCGAGGTCCGCGATCGGCACCACCTGCTCCGGCGCACCTTCTCGGCTCAGCGCGAGCTTGCCCGGTGGCCGCCCGGAAGCCGAGTAGACCTCACCCCGGTAAACCGCGTATTCGCGCGGCGAAACGCTAGGCACCAGATCCTCCTCGTCCGCGCACGTCGAACCACCCTCGTCCTCTCAGGTACACACCGGCCAGGGATTCCGTCCCGTCCGCGTGCACGAGCCACATCTCACCACGGCCCTCGTACCCCCGTGTCGCATGGATCCACTCGGGTACCCCGCCGCCGGTGTAGCCGGTGCCGAGGAACGGCGGATCCCACGGACGAGGGTTGGCTTGCCCGGACAGCCCCTGCATCTCGTGCGCGGTCACCGGATCCGTGCCGCCGTAGCTGATCTCCATGGCACCGGCGTTGTCCGAGGCCGGGAAACGCAACTGGTACGCCTCACCGGCGCCGGCCTTGATCGGGGTCCACCCCGCGCCCTTGTCGTCGAGGGCGAGCTTGTCCCGGAACTCCTGGGGCGTCCCGTATTGGGAGGTGTCGCTGCCTCGCGCCACCGAGCCACCGACCTGCCCCGGGTCGAACTTGTCGGTGGGCGCCGGGTTCAGCAGCGCCTTCTCCCCGATCTCCGGCTTCACGACCTTCGTCATGATCTCGCCCGGGTTGGCGTGCAGCTCGTTGCGCACCGCGACGATCTCCGCGCGCCGGGGCGGGGTCAGGTTCGCCGTCGGCTGCAACGTCATCGCCAGGTGGCGGTCCGGGTCGTAGCCCAACCTGCTCGCCGCGGCGCGGATCTGGTCGTCGGTGGACGTCGGGCGGGTCTGCATCGAGTCGCGCGTGTACTGGCCGCGCAGCTCGTCGTCCGTGGCGTGGTGGCCCTGGTTGTTGTGCATGCCGCCGGGGTCGTCCGGTGGGTTCGGTGGGTTCGGGCCCGGTGGGGGCGTTCCGCCGCCGCCCGAGCCGCCCGCCGCGGTCTTCTCCGTCGGGGCGTCCACGTGCTTGCCCGCCGCGGTCATCGTGTCCGCCGCGTTCGCTTCGGTCGTCTGGTAGTGCTCGCGGACCGCTTTGGTGCGCGTGCCCGCGTCTTCGACCGCCTGGCCCGCGCGCGTGACGTGCTCCTTGGCCGCCGAGACGGTGCTGTTGAGCGTCCCGGTCATCGTGGAGCCGACGACGCCCATCGACTGGGCGCCGAAGCTGGCCCCGGAGACGGTCCGGCCGACCGCGTGCACCTTGTCCTTCGTGGCGCCGAGGTGGCTCTCCATGGTGTGCAGCGAGTCCGTGTGCAGCGCGTACCCGCCGCCGGCGGAACCGCCGCCGGTCGAGTGCGCCGGGCGCGGCTCGGCCGGGTGCGGGGTGGAGGTCTCGTGGTGCGACGGCGTCGTGTCCGTGTGGTGGGGCGTGCTGGTGTGGTGCGGTGTGCTCGTGTGGTGGGTCGCCATGTCACGCCTCCGACGGCTGCGTGTCGTACGGCTTCGCGGCCTGGTAGGCACCCATCGCGAGGCCGCCGACCGTGGAGAACCGGTCGAGGCCCTTGGTGAGCTTCTCCATCGCCTCCAGCAGCTTGGCCAGCCGCCCGCCCTGGCGCGCGAAGCCCTCCAGGAGCTTGCTGATCTTGCCGGCGATCTTGGACGCGGTCGCCGCGGCGCGCGCCGACGCGACCCCGCAGAAGGCGGCGATCGAGCCGCCGAAGGTGCACACCGCCGAGGCCGCCGCGATCAGCGCGTCCCGGACGAGCTCGGCGATCACCGACGAGATCAGGCCGAAGACGATGCCGCGCAGCGTGCAGACGAGCATGCCGGAGATGCCCGCGACGGCCGCCGTCCCGTCGAGCGTCTTGCCGAGCGATTCGAGCTCCTCGGCCATCTTCGTGAGGCTGTCGCGGTAGGCGTCGGCGGCCTGGCCGGTCCACTCGGCGACACTGCGCAGGTCTTCCCGGTGTTCCTGGGCGACGGTGTGCATCTCGGCCGCGGCGGACTTGAGCTGGTCGACGTTGGCGTTGATTTCGTCCGGGTTGCCCAGCAGGGCGTCCAGCGGCTCACGCAGGAAGCTGATGTGCTCCAGCAGCCAGCCGACCCCCGCGTTGAGGACGGCGCCGAGCGGGTCGGCGGCGGCGCCGATGGTGTCGACGACGGCGCCGGCCGCGCTGATGGAGACGTCGAGGACGTGCGCGCCCTCGGACTCGGAGTCGGCGGTGATCGAGTCGACGAGGCCGGAGTAGGTGTCGAAGATGCCGGCGCCGGACGTGGCGGTGGTCATGTCGGGGTCCCCTCAGTCGCGGCGCATGATGCCGGAGTCGCCGAAGTCGTCATCGTCGTCACGCGGTGGCCGCGCCGGGCGGCGCGGCGGTGTCGGTGGTGGCGGCGGAGGTGCGGCTTCCGGCTCCTCGTGCTGCCAGAGCCGGCGTTCGCGGATCGGCTCGGGCGCCGGCGGTTCCTCGGGTTCCTCCGGCGGGACGTAGCCGGTGACCATGTGCATGGCCTCGGAGTCCCCGCCCAGCGGCGCGAACGCGGCCGCGACGTTGACCGCGGCGTCGCGCTGCGCCTTGCGAGCGAGCTTGAGGATCTCCTCGGCGAGCTTGGCCCCGGACTTGCCGGCCACCGCGGCGTCGGTGAGGTGCAGGTCGGTCAGCGAGCCGTTGGGCGCGACCCCGACGCGGATCGTCCCGTCGGGTGAAGCGACGGTGGTACCGGCGGCCTCGAGCCCGACGCGGAACTCTTCGGCCTTCTCGCGCACGTCGGCGATCTTCGTCTCGAAGTTCGCCAGCCATTCCTCAGGTGTCATCCCGGCCTCCCCGCTGTCCGACGCGCCGCGAAGGCTACTGGTTCCGTGACCAGCGTGGATGCGAAAAGCCCCGCATCGGGTGTCCGGTGCGGGGCTTTCGCGGGTGCCGTTATTCGCCGATGACGGGCGGCGCGGTGCGCATGTCGGTGCCGAAGACCTCGTCGGGGTCACCCTCGACCAGGTACGTCGGGCGCGAGTGCTCCGTGTCCTCGTCGCCTTCGCCCTTCTGGCCACGGCCCAGGCCGCCGCCCGAGCCCACGCCACCGCGGCCCGCGGCGCCACTGCCCGCGCCCAGGCCGCCCATGCCACGCCCGGCGGCTGCTTCGGCCGCACCGATGCCACCCGGACGGGCCGCGCCCGAGGCGGCGCCCGCGCCGGTCGCGCCGCCGGCACCGGAGCCACCGGGCCCGAAGCCGGAACCGCCCCGGCCACCGCCGCCGGCACCGCCGCCGATCTTGGAGTTGTAGGCCTCGTCGCCGCCGAACCCGCCGCCCATGCCGCCACCCATCGGCATCGGGCTCATCGGCATGCCGCCCATGGAGGTGTTCGGGTTCGACGTCGACCCGCTCGGCACCCCGCCCGGCAGGAAGCTGGACGGCGTGGTGGTACCCGCCGGGAGCAGCCCGGCGCCGGTGGTCGAGCCGGGGCCGGAGATGTGCGGCGTGACGTTCGGGCCGGGGACGTTCCCGCCGGTGAAGTTGCTGCCACCGGTACTGCTGCTACCGCTGTGGCTGCCACCCGGCGTGTTCACCGAACCGGCACCCGGCATGTCGACGCCGGACGGGGTGTTGATCCCGTTCTTGTCGCCGGTGCCGTTCGGGTCGCCGGTGCCGCCCCCGGTGCTGAAACTGGGCGGCGGCGCGAAGGCGGGCTGCTTCGACGCGGCCTCGTAGAGGTTCTTGTCGTAGGTCGACATCACGCCGGCGGCCTCGTCGTGCGCCGCCTGGCTGTCCTTCTGCTTCTGGAGGGACTTGTCGACGTTGTCCGGCAGGTTGAACGGGTTGGACGTCGCCCAGTTCTTCATCTCGTCGGTCCAGCTGAACGGGATGGGGTCCGGCATGGAGTTCTTGGCGGTGGCGGCGGCCTGGCCCTGGTCGTAGATGGTCTCCGAAGCGAGCTTGGCGTTCTGCCCGTTCGCTTCGGACCACTTGCCGAGGCTGGAGAAGTACGACTGCGCGTTCGTGGCCGCGCTGCCTTCCCAGGTGCCCTTGGACGCGTTGACCGCGGTGTTCATCGACGTGGAGAACTTGTCGAAGACCTTGCCGACCTCGTGGTAGGCGGTCGAGACGTCGGAGACCTGGTCGACGTTCAGGTTGCTGTCGAGGTAGGCCTTGAGCTGGGCGTGGTCGCTGCCCTTGTAGTCCGCGTTCGGCGCGTTCAGGCCCGAGACGTACTCGACGTCACGGCCCTTGGTGGCCGCCGCGACGTTCTTGTCGCCCATCTGCTGGGACTGGTTCTTCGCCTGTGCCTGGGCCACCCACTGCTGCACCGGCCCGAACAGCCAGCTGCCGGGGTCGACGCCCTCTTCGGCCTTCTGCTGCAGGTAGGCGTCCCGCTCGGCGGGCGCCATGTCCTGGACTTCCTGAGGCGTCTTGTCCGGCGTCTTCGGCAGCGGTCCCTGTCGCGCACTCATCTGGGTTCCCCTATCCCTTCGGCAACCGCGGCTCGACTGCGGCCTTGGCCACCGCCTCGGCGATCTGGCAAGCCTCATCGGACGAATCGACCGCCGTCACCGCCACGTCCACTCGCGACGAATCACCGACGGCCAGCCCGAGCGTGCACCCCGGAGCGGCGCCGTCCGGTGCTTCCTTCGCTCGGCGGCCGTTGACTTCCTTGTCGACGACTCCCCGGCCGGTGTCCCGTACCTGGTCGACCGAAGCGTCGTCGCGCACGTTCGTGCCGACGATCATGCCCTTGTCGCTCGCCGAGGCGATCTTCTTCTGGTAGCTGCACGACCGGGCCGAGCCCAGCGTCTTGTTCACCGGGGCGTTGAACTCGCCGTAGCTGCCCAGGTCACCCACTTCGAGGAGCGAGCAAGGATCGGTGATCGACTCGGTTCCCCCACTCGAAGAGGACGAAGAGGGCTCAGGTGCTCCGGACTCGCTGCCCGAGGGCGTCTGCACGGGGGACGCGGTTCCGCCTTGGGTGCTGGTGCACCCGGCCAGCAGCGCTCCGCCGGCGACGAGCGGAAGGACAACACGAACGAACAGTTTCGTCATTACCTCAGGCCTGACCGGTCTTCAGCTGGGAGAACGCCTGGTTCTCCGTCTCCTTGTACAGGCCCGCCGCCCGGGCAAGCGCCTCGTCGGCCTGCGTGGCGACCTGCTTGAGCTGGTCCAGCACGGCCCTTGCCGAACCCTCGGCGTCGGTGGCGCTCTTCTGGTCGTGCGACGCGACTGTCTGGCCGTACGGGTGGCTGCCCAGCTGCGGCGCCTGGTCGAGGGCTTGGACCTGGAAACCCAGTGCGTCGAGGTCGTTGACCAGTTCGGTCAGCGCGTCCCGGATCGGCTTGACGCCTTCGGGGGTGATCTTGAAGCCGCCGCCCTTCGCGGCGTCCACCAGCTTCTGCGTCTCGGCCGTGACGCCCTTCACGGCCTCGCTCATGCCGGCCGAGGAGAGCGGGTTGACTATGTCCGCGAACGAGCCGCCACCGCCGCCGTCGGCAATCAACATGCTTTCCACCCCGTATCGCTTCGCCCGTGCGTGTGCACCCGGGAGTCTACTAGCCGGGCACCCTGCGCAACTGCCGTTCACCGATCTTCACTTCGGACGCAGGGCCGCCGCGCGTGGTTCCGCGAGGGTCAGAACTGTCCTTCGAGCTGGGCGTAGAGCTGCTGGGCGAGGCGGGCGTTGTCGGCCGGGGCGTAGGTGATCCAGCGCTGGCCGTCGGCGGCCGTGCGGGACGACATCAGCCAGCGGCCCGAGTCCGTGTCGAACCAGGCCAGCGGGGTGAACGTGCCACTGCGGGTCTGGGCCGTGAACTGGCCGATGCGCTTCTTCGGCTCCTGGAAGACCCGCTCGATCATCCGGACCTGCGGGCCGCCGGCGCCACTGTTCGACCGCGGGCCGCTGACGCCGGCGAAGGGGTCGTACGTGTCGTCGCGGCGCGGGCGGCGCGGCTGCTCCGCCGGACGGGAGATGGTGACCGACTGGCCGGGCGCGGCCGGGGTCAGCGGCAGCAGGTCGACGATCGCCGGGACGATGCCGGTCGGGCGGACCTCCTCGAAGACGAGGAGGTTCTCGTCCTGCTTCACGAGCACGGCGAACTGGCCGTCGGAGGCGACGCGGGCGAAGAGCTGCTTGCCGCCCAGCTCGGCGACCGCGCTGATGGTCAGGCTGCCCCGGACGAAGGTGGCCAGCGCCAGCTCGGCGTCCGCGTCGAGACGGCCGCGCTGCCACAGCCCGCGCCCGCTGAGGTCACGGATCACGGCGTCGCGGATCATCGCCCGCTGCTCGACGGTCGTGCCGACGTGCGGGACCTCGAACGGCGTCGGCGCGCGGCCGAAGCCCAGCTGCTCGAGCAGGATGTCCACCGCTGCCAGCGACAGCGAGAACGTGTGTGGCATCGCTTGTTTCTCCCCCGCGGGTTTCCGGATCTGCGGGAAACGGTAGTCCACCGCGCACGAGGGCCGCAGCTGGACGCGGAACCTGCTGCGCCCTCAGCGAACTCGCTTGCCGCGCGAAGATCGCCGCTGGTCCGATGGGTGCATGGCTGACCAGAAACCCGCACTCGTGCTGCACCTCGCGACCGGCGGCGAACCGCTGCTGTTCGCGCTGACCACCGAAGAATCCGCGAAGCTGACGGGCAAGCTCGCCCAGCTGGTGAAGACCGGCGCGGTGGAGACCGTGACGACCAAGAACGACGCGGAGGTGGCGATCAACTTCGCCCACGTCGCCGCCGCCTACGTCGACGACCTCAACCGGAAAACGAACATCTTCGGCATGCACGCCTAACGGGCGGCTCGCGCCAGCAGTCCCGCCTTGATCTCCGGGCGGCTCGCGACCACCAGCAGGAACGTGGCTTCGCGGACCAGCCGCTGTGCGTGCTCGCCCGTCAGCACCGCGCGGCTGCCCACCGCCACCACGAGGGCGCCCGCCGAACGGTAGGCCAGTTCCGCGCCCGCGGCCCTGGCCTCGAACAACCGCGCCAGGTCGCCCGCGGCCAACGCTTCGTCGAGCGCGTCGCGGACCTGCGCCTGCTCGGCCGCCAGGGTGGCCGCGACGTCCGGCTGCCCGGCCTCGTCGATCAGCCGGGTGGCCCGCCCGGCCAGGCCGAGGTGGGCGCAGCCGTTCAGCCGGGCCCCGAAGGTGTTCCCGGCGATGAAGGCCTCGTGCGAGGTTTCGTCGTAGACGAGCTCTTCGGGGACGAAGTAGCCGTCGAGGGTCAGCGCGACGGTGGCGGTGCCCTGGACCGCGACGAGGTCGAGCCGCCGGACCGCCAGCTGCGGTCCGGCGGCCGGGTCGACCACCGCGCTGATCAGCTTGTCGCCGTCCCGGCCGCACAGCTGCAGCACGTCGATCAGGCCCCAACCGCTGACGAACGGCGCGAGGCCCGTGAAGGCGTACCCGCCGTCGACCCGGGTGGCGCGCATGAGCGGCGTCTTCGGGATCACCCCGCCGTACGCGACGCCCGCGCGCACCTCACCGCGGATCAGCGGCGCCAGGTAGCGCTCCCGCAGTGGAGACGCGGACCGCGCCAGCCCGGCGACCAGGCCGTGGTGCTGCAACCAGGTGAACGTCGTGCTCAGGCAACCGCCGGCCAGGGTTTCCACGATGGCGGACAGTTGCGGGAGGTCCGCTCCCGCACCGCCCAGCTCGACCGGGGCGGCCAAGCCGTAGAAACCCTGTTCGGCCAGCAGGTCGAAATGGCTCCGGGGCACCTCGCCCTTGACGTCCACCTCGGCCGCGGCCGGGAACAGGACGTCGTCGGCGATCGCCCGAGCACGCGCCACCAGATCGGTCATGCGGTCAGGCTACCCAGCTCAGAGCTTGTACAGGCGCTTCCAGTTTTCGCGCGAGGTCAGCTCCGGCATGGCGCGCTTGTACTGCTCCTGCACCGCCGCGCCTTCCTTGCGCAGCCGCTGGACGACCTTCGCGCCGCGCTTGGCCAGGTCGAACATCTTGACCTTGTCGTAGGACCGGACGCGGACGCCTTCCTGGTTCGCGTCGGTGACGACCGCCGTGTCGAACAGGGCGATGTGCCACCAGTTCGCCTCGTCGATCGGCACCGCGCCGAGCCCGAAGCGGCTGCGGCCGAGGACGCGGTCGAGCACGCGCTTGATCAGCACCAGGCGCTGCATGCTGGGCCGCGGCGCGCTGTTAATGATGCCGATGTCGTTGGACGCGATGCCCGGGACGTCGGTGGCCTTGTGCCGCTTGGTCTCCGGGTACTGATCCCGGATCCGGCGGATCTCCTG